>NZ_JBSTYM010000033.1:0-27205 GCF_054052445.1 Aeromonas crassostreae
CGGGGCGGGTGGCGGAGCTGGAGAAGCAGGCGGGGCAGTTTGTGCTGCCGGCACGAAGAGAGCGAAGTTACCCTCGCTGCGTGAAGCCAAGGCCACAGAAGTACAGTGTGAAAAAAGCCAATAAAAACAATGCCAGTCAGCCTTAACTGACTGGCATTAGGCATCTGGGCCTCCTCTTCTGATGAACCAGATTCAGGCACGCAACATTATTGCTGCTGGACTTCCTGTACACCGGTGACGCGCACTTCGACGCGGCGATCCGGTGCCAGGCAGGCGATCAGCTCAGCCTTGGCCTTGATGCCGTCACACTGGCTGCCGGTGACCGGGTTCGCTTCCCCTTGACCCTGGATGGCGACCTTGCCGGCGGGCAGGCCCTTGCCGACCAGGAAGTCGGCCACGGTGCGGGCGCGCGCTTCAGACAGCTTCTGGTTGTAGGCGTCGGAACCGATGCGGTCGGTGTAACCGACGACCACGGCGCTGCCATCTTTGGGCTGGATCTCGACGATCTGCTGATACAGGCCGTTCAGGGCGTCCATCCCTTCCGGTTTGAGGCTGGATTTGCCAAAGGCAAACAGCACGTCGGAACTCAGGGAGAAGCTCTTGTCGACGATGACGGGCTCGGGCTCGGCGACCACGGGGGCGGCGACCGGTGCGACATAGGAGGTGCGGTTCGGGTGCAGCACCAGCTCAAGGGTGGCCACGCTCATGTCGGTTTCCCAGATCATGTTGTCGCTGCCGGTCTTGTTCTCGTCACCCACGTCCCACATGTAGCGGTAGCGGGCCTGCACGTCGACGAGATCGGACAGCTTGGCGGTCAGACCCAGGCCGGCCAGGGGGGCGATGCCGTTGTCGCTGTGGCCATTGCCGTTGGCGTGGAACACATAGGCACCACCTTCGGCAAAGACGGAGAAGATATCACTCAGGGGCAGACGGCCGATACCAGACAGGGTTGCGCCCTTGCTGGTGAAGTCGACGCCATCGATGCCCGCCTTGCCGGCATACAGATAGCCGAGTTCGGCCCCGAAGTTTTCGGTGAAGTTGTAACCACCGAACAGACTCAGCGCGGTTGCGTCCTTGTCCACATCGGCGTTCTTGCCGAAATCTTCCAGATCATGGGTGTAGGCCCAACCGGCGGCGATGCCGGTGTACCAGTCGTTGTCAGCAGCCTGGGCTGCGGTGCTGCCCGCGGCCGCCAGGGCCAGGGCAATCAGGGTCGGTGCCACTTTCATTTTCATCGTTATATCCTCGTTGAGTTTGCCGTGCCATTGGCGCGCACTCTTAGTCATATGCATCTCATCCGGGCAAAGCCCGAATGGCATATCTCCGTGTTGTAGCACGGATGGCATGAACGAATATGAAGGACTCCTGGCTACTCACGGTACCAAAGGCATCCGTGGACAACTAACCGGTAGAGACACTTTTAATAATTCATCCAATACCTTAGAAGCGGAATAACTGTATTCTTTTGGCTCACATTGATCAAGTTACCGAACGAATATGCAGCACTCTGGGGGGAGATAGGATGGACTTTGGCGAGGATCTGAGATAAGGCATCCGACAGTAGGTGTCGCAAGTCTGCCATATAAAGCAAAAGGGGACGCGATGCGTCCCCTTTGATCAGTATCTCGTGGAGATTACTGTTGAACTTCCTGTACGCCGGAAACGCGAACTTCTACACGGCGATCCGGGGCCAGGCAGGCGATCAGCTGAGCCTTGGCCTTGATGCCGTCACACTGGTTGCCGGTGACCGGGTTGGCTTCGCCCTGACCTTCGATGGACACTTTACCAGCGGCCATGCCTTTACCGACCAGGAAGTCAGCAACGGTACGAGCACGGGCTTCGGACAGCTTCTGGTTGTAAGCGTCGGAACCGATACGGTCGGAGTAACCGACAACCACGGCGCTGCCATCTTTCGGCTGAGCGTCGATGATCTGCTGGTACAGACCGTTCAGGGCTTCAACACCTTCCGGCTTCAGGGTGGATTTGCCGAAGGCAAACAGCACGTCGGAGCTCATGGTGAAGTTCTTCTCAACCACGACCGGAGCAGGAGCGGGCTCTTCCACGACAGGGGCGGCAACCGGCTCAACATAGGAGGTGCGGAACGGGTGGTAAACCACTTCCACGGTACCGATGCTCTGGTTGTCTTTGTAGTTGTCGCCAGAGGTGTTGTAGGCGGAGGTGGAGATGTCGGAGACATTCCACATGTAGCGATAGCGAGCCTGCAGATCCAGGGCGTCGTTCAGCTTGTAGGTCAGACCCAGGCCGGCCAGCGGGGAAACGCGAGTGTCGCTGGTTTCCAGACCGTCGGTGTGAGCCCAGTAAGCGCCGCCTTCAGCGAATACGGACAGGTCCTTGGCAACCGGCAGACGACCGATACCAGACAGGGTTGCGCCCTGGTTTTCGAAACGGGAACCGTTGGTGTTACCACGGCCGGCGTACTGGTAGCCCAGCTCGGCGCCGAAGTTTTCGGTGAAGTTGTAACCGACGAAGGCGTTGGCAGCGGCAGCGTCTTCTTCACCGTCTTTCACGCCATCGATCTTGTTCAGACCGTTGATGTGAGCAGCACCGGCACCAACACCCAGGTACAGATCGTTGTCAGCGGCTTGGGCAGCAGTAGCACCCAGGGTTGCCATGGCGATGGCAATCAGGGAAGGGGCCATTTTCATCATAAATATATCCTCGTTGAGTTACACGTTGTCACGTGCTTCGCACTTTTTGATTTATGTAAGCTGCAGGCTCTGCCAACGATGGCAAGGAGTCTGACAGGGATCCCGTGTTTCAGGATCTCTCTCATCCATGAACCATGGGGGGTGTGTTTACACACATAACGCCCCACCAGAAAAGGGTGTCAATCCGATGACGATGCGCACTGTATTCCCATTTCAAATCATGATCAAGCTCACAAAACAGGGGTGAGCCAATTTGTGTCGTTTGCTTCAGGAGTGGTTCAGGATTGTTACTTAGTGGTCTAAGTAGGTCCTATGTAGCCGTTTTTCGAGCTTCATATAGGCCCCAACCCAGTCAGAACAAGGGGCGGAGGGCTCCAGGCGGGCTGCCAATACGGCGAGCAGATCCTGTTCGGTGGCAGTATCGAGCAGGGGAATAAAGCTGAGCAGAAAATGTTTCGCCAGGTAGGGGTCGAGGGGCCAGATGTTGAGAATGGCGCGGGTGACCGGTTGCACGGCGGCGGGACAGATGAAGTGGCGATGACCGGCTTCCAGCCAGAGCGCCATCTCGCGCAGGCCGGCTTCGGGGACCAGCATCCCTTGCCCAGGCTCGCTGGCCAGGGGCATGGTGCGCCCATCTTGCAGCGTCAAGGGCCCTTCGCCTGCCATGACGCCGTCATGGGCGCGCAGGGGAAGCCTTGAGTCTGGCTGGGGGAGATAGAGGCTGATGCGCTCTGGCAGGGCCGCCAATATCTCGGCGGCGTGCGCCGCCATGGCGGCCGGTAGCAGCAGGGCTTCTGCCCGATAGTGCTGGCCTTGTTGCAGTTGCAGGGCCAGATCCTGGGGGGTTGCACTCGGATGGAGGCGGGAGATGATGCCGGGAAAAGCCATGTTTATCACTCTTTATGGGTAGTGGTGGGATTATACGGAGGATTCACTGGGCCTCCATAAAGGTTTCTCTTCGAGACTGTTTACCTCGAGCGACTGAGCGATTACCATCCCCGAGGTTTTTAAGGGTTGTCGCCAAAAGGCGTATATAAGATAGAGACTCGACCATAACGAGTCCGTCCAAAACTGATACACTTGACTACGAGTCGTCGCGAAAAATAAGGCGGAGTCAATCCGCCATACGGAGTATGGAACCATTATGAATTCAAACATCGACACTGTTGGCAAGAAGATCCGCCAGATCCGTGAAGCCGTCGGCCTGAGCCGTCCCAAGTTTGCCGATCTGCTGGGTGTTCCCCCCACAACCCTGAAAAACTATGAACTCGGTTACCGTGAAGTCGGTGGCGCCTTCCTGGTTGCCCTGGCTCATCACCCGGAACTGCACAAGTTCACCCTCTGGCTGCTCGCCGACAAGAAGGTCGCCGAGATTGGTCAGATAGGCCCGGACGATCTCACCAAAGGCTGAGCCTAGAGAGCGTTCCAGTGAGAAATGCCGCCCCCACACACAGGGGCGGCATTTTTTTGTCCGCATTTCGCCTGCGCGGTTCTGCCCTCAGGGGGAGAGCAGGCCGAGCCGGGTCAGCTCATCCTTGAGCTGATGGGCGTTGCGCTCGACACAGGCTTCCCCCTCCTCGATGGCGTCGGCCGCCCGGTGGAAGTCCATGATGGAGAGGCCGCCCAGGCGAGGGCAGAGCTGGATCTCGGGGGGGTCCCCCGCCATGCGGGCCCGGGTGATCCGCTCCTGCATGATGTTGAGGGTGCTGCTCATCACGTTCCACATGCCGGGCGGGGTCGGGCCCTCGCTGCGATTGAACCACTGACCGAACAGCTTGCCCTGGGCCGGCAAGACCTCCTCCTGCTCCTGGCCCCAGGGTTGGTGCAGGTCCGTGTTGAGGTTGACGGCGATCACCACCTCGGCCCCCATGGCGCGGGCCAGGGAGATGGGCACCGGATTGACCACGGCGCCATCGACCAACCACTGCTCATTGAGCAGGGTCGGGGTCAGCAGACCCGGCATGCCACAGGAAGCGCGCACGCATTGGCGCAGGGGGCCCTTCTTGAGCCAGATCTCGCGGCCGGTATCGAGCTCGGTGGCGACGCAGGAGAACGGCATGGGCAGATCTTCGATATTGGGATCCCCCAGGTGGCCGCCGGCGATGCCAAACACCTTCTCTCCTCGAAACAGGCCACCGGAGAGGGCGGGGTCCAGCATGCCGACCACCTGCAGCCGGGTGAAGCCGCGCACCCACTCCTCCAGGGCATCGAGGGCCCCCGCCGCATAGGCGGCGCCCACGAAGCTGCCGATGGAGCAGCCGGCGACCAGGTCGGGTTTGACCCCGAGTCGCTCCAGCCCACGTATGATGCCTATATGTGACCAGCCTCTGGCGGCGCCACTGCCGAGGGCGAGCCCCAATCTGGGTCTTCGTGTCACAGTTGTCTCCTTGTCGATGATGGTTTTGCCGTGTCAGGGGGCGAAAACGTGCGAAGTCCGCCTGCTTGCGGGTCAATGCTGGCGCCGAGCCTGTTACCTTTTGTCACACTTATACATAGCTGCGGCAAGAAGTGGGGCTAAAATGGCCCTCTATTGTGAAATTCATACCTTCGTTTACTGGATCCATCAATGAAAATGCGTAGCTGGTTGCCACTGACGGTGCTTCTCCTCCTGGTGCTCGGTGCCTGGTATTACCGATCCGGGGCGCCCGAGGTCAAGGGGGCCGCCCACACCGTCAACATCCGTACCCAGACCGTCAGCGAGACCCTGAGCAACCCCACCCTCAAGCTGGTGGGCAAGCTGGCGGCCAATCGCGCCGTGGTGGTGAGCCCAGAGGTGACGGGCCGCATCGCCCGCATTCTGGTGCATTCGGGTCAGCAGGTCACGGCGGGTCAAGTCTTGATCCAGCTGGACGCAGGCAAACAGCAGGCGGAACTGGCGGAGCAGAGCGCCAGCGTGCGCGACGAGGAGCGCAAGCTGCGGGACATGAAGCGCCTGGTGGCGCGGGGCGCCGTGACCAGCTCCGAGCTGGAGGGACAGGAGGCGACGACCGCCATGGCCCAGGCGCGGCTGGCCGCGGCCCGTTACGAGCTGGGGCTGCGCGAATTGCGTGCCCCCTTCGATGGCACTGTGAGCCTGATCGACCTCAGTGAAGGAGCCCTGGTGGGCACGGGCGACAGCCTGTTGCATCTGGACGAGCTGGATAGGCTGCGTCTGGATCTGGCGGTGCCCGAGCGTTACCTCTCCCTGCTGCGTCCGGGCATGGCGGTGACGGCGATCAGCGCCGCCTGGCCGGATCAGCAGTTCCAGGGCAGCCTGGAGACGGTGGACAGCCGGGTCTCCGACAGCAGCCAGAACATCAAGGCCCGCGTCATCTTCCCCAATCCTGCTGGCCAGCTGCGCCCCGGCATGCTGCTCAGCGTCGAGCTGGCGCTGCCCGCCCGGCAGATGACCCTGATCCCGAGCCAGTCGGTGGAGTACCTGGGTGAGCAGCGCTTCGTTTATCGCCTCGAGGCCGATGGCCGGGTCAAGCGGCTGCCCGTGGTGCTCGGCGAGACCCAGGGCGAGCAGGTCTGGGTCACCGAGGGGCTCAAGGCGGGGGATCGCATCGTGGTGGAGGGGCTGGTCAATCTCAGGGATGGCTTGCTGGTCAAGGATCTGGCGAAGGTGAACGGCTGATGTGGCTCTCTGATATATCGGTACGCCGGCCCCTGGTGGCCGTGGTGATCAGCGCCCTGCTCACCGTGTTTGGCCTGGTGGCCTTCGCCAAGTTGACGGTGCGGGAGATGCCGGACGTGCAGACCCCTTCCGTCACCGTCAGCACCACCTATGAGGGGGCGGCGCCCGAGGTGATGGAGAGCCAGGTCACCAAACCCATCGAGGATCAGCTCTCCGGCATCAGCGGCATCAAGAACATCAACTCGGTGACCCGCAAGGGGCGCTCCATGATCACGGTGGAGTTCAAGCTCGGCTGGAACATGGTGGAGGGGGTGTCGGACGTGCGCGATGCCATCTCCCGCGCCCGCATCAAGCTGCCGGACGGGGTGGACGAGCCCCTCATCACCAAGGACAGCGGCAACGGCGACGTCGCCATCTGGCTCAACTTCAGCAGCAGCCAGATGGACAGAACCGCCATGACGGATTACGCCAACCGGGTATTGGTGGACCCCTTGAGCCTGGTGGACGGGGTGAGCGAGGTGATGCTCTCCGGCGATCTGGAGCGGGTCATGTATGTCAGGCTGCGCCCGGTGGACATGGCCGCCCGCGGCATCACCATCAGCGACGTGGAGGCGGCGCTGACCCGGGAGAACATAGAGCTGCCGGGGGGAGAGATCCGCAACGACAGCATGACGGTGGCGGTACAGATAGCGCGCCTCTATCACACGGCCGCCGATTTTCGCCGCCTCCAGGTGACCACCGCCAGCAACGGTCAGCCCATCTATCTGGCGGACATCGCCGACGTGGACGTGGGGGCCAGGAACGAAGACAGCGCCTATCAGCGCAACGGCCGCGAGAGCCTGGGGATAGGCGTCATTCCCCAATCCACCGCCAACCCATTGGCGGTGGCCGAGGGCATCTCCCAGAAGATGACCCAGATGCAGCGTTTCCTGCCGGAAGGGGCGACCCTGGAGGTCGACTACGATTCCACCATCTTCATCAAGCAGTCCATCGAGGAGGTCTACAACACCCTGGCCATCAGCGCCCTGCTGGTGGTGGCCGTGCTCTATCTCTTCCTCGGTCAGGGGCGCACCACCCTTATTCCCGCCATCACGGTGCCGGTATCGCTGATCTCGGCCTTCATCGGCGCCTGGTATCTCGGCTTTTCCATCAACCTCATCACCTTGCTCGCCCTCATTCTCGCCATCGGCCTGGTGGTGGATGACGCCATCGTGGTGGTGGAGAACATCCACCATCACCTGCAACGGGGCGAGCTGCCACTGCTGGCGGCCTGGCACGGCACCCGCGAGGTGGGCTTTGCCGTCATCGCCACCACGGCGGTGCTGGTGATGGTATTCGTGCCCATCGCCTTCATGGACGGCATGGTGGGCAGGCTCTTCACCGAATTTGCCATCCTCCTGTCCCTCGCGGTGATCTGCTCCTCCCTGGTGGCGCTGACCCTGACCCCGGCCATGGGCTCCTGGCTGATGCGGGCCAAGGAGAGCACCAATCCGCTGACCGCGGCCCTGGATCGCGCCCTCGGCCGGGTAGAGGGTCACTACCGTCGCCTGCTTGGCTGGCTGCTGCCCCGCTCCGGCTGGGCGCTGCTGGTGCTGCTGCTCTGCCTGGGCGGCAGCCTGGCGCTGCTCAGGCTGTTGCCCGCCAACCTGACGCCGACCGAGGACAGAGGCGTGGTCTATGTGTTCGTCAAGGGGGCCGAGGGCACCAGCATAGAGCGGATGAAGCGCAACATGCAGCAGGTGGAGGCCGCCATCATGCCGCTGCTCGGCCAGGGCGTGGTGCAGGCCATGAGCTTCAGCACCCCCGCCTTCGGCAAGGGGGGCGATCAGACCGGCATGGCCATCATCCAGCTCACCGACTGGGCCGAGCGTGACCAGAGCGCCACCGTCTTCACCAAGACCCTGACCGCCCGTCTGTCCGGTATTCCGGATGTGATGATCCGCCCCTTCCAGCCCGGTTTTCGACGCGGCTCCACCGCCCCGGTGCAGTTCGTGTTGCAGGGGGGCGACTACGGGGAGCTCAATGAGGTGGGCGGCCGGCTCCAGCAGCTGGCCCAGCAGAGCGGCCTGATGCTCAACGCGGATCTCGATTATGCCGAGAAGACCCCGGAGCTGCTGGTGACCATAGCGCGGGAGCGGGCCAGCGAGCTCGGCATCCCGGTCTCCACCGTGGCCAACAGCCTGCAAACCCTGCTCGGCGGCACCAGCAAGACCACCTATGTCGACAGGGGGGAGGAGTATGACGTCTATCTGCGGGCCGATCAGACCAAGCTCAACGGCGTCTCGGATCTGAGCCGCATCTACCTCAAGGCCGCCAGTGGCGACATGGTGAGTCTCTCCACCCTGGCCAGCTTCAAGCAGGTGGCAAGCCCCAACCGGCTCAATCATTATCAGCGCCAGAAGGCGGTGACCCTGACCGCGGATCTCGCCCCCGATCGCACCCTGGGGGAGGCCCTCGATTTTCTCGACGGCTGGGCCAACGACAACCTGCCGGCCGGCATGACGGTGGATTACGCCGGCGACTCCAAGGATTATCGCGACAACCAGGGGGAGATGGCCCTGGTATTCGGCCTGGCCCTGCTGGTGGTCTACCTGGTGCTGGTGGCCCAGTTCGAGAGCCTGATCACCCCGGCCGTGGTGATGATGACGGTGCCGCTCGGCATCTTCGGTGGCCTGCTCGGCCTCTGGCTGACGGGGCAGGAGATGAGCATCTACAGCCAGATCGGCATGATCATGCTGATCGGCATGGTGACCAAGAACGGCATCCTCATCGTTGAGTTCATCAACCAGCTGCGCCAGCGGGGCCAGGGGTTCGAGGAGGCCATCATCTCGGGGGCGGTGCGCCGCCTGCGCCCCATCCTGATGACGTCGCTGACCGCCGTGATTGGCGCCGTGCCCCTGATGCTCTCCATGGGGGCGGGTTACGAGAGCCGGATGACGGTGGGGACAGTGGTCTTCTTCGGATTATCCCTCGCGACCCTGGTGACCCTGCTGCTGATCCCCGCCTGTTATCACCTCTTGGCCAAGGGGGCCGGCATGACGGGACAGCGCAGCCAGCAGGTGGATGAGGCGATAGGCAGCCGGCCCCAAGCATGACGGGGGGCACCATATGGTCAGGCCCAGGGCCAGCGCCATGACGCGGCGCCATCCATTGACTATATTGGATCTATCGTCTACCAGAGGTGCTCATCTTGGCTATGTCACGTCACGAGACGCTGCCCTTTTTCTGCCTGGGCTGCGGACTCTTGCTCATGGGGGCCGGCCAGCAGCCAAGTCTGTTGCTGGCCGGTCTGGCTGCCTATTTCATCGGAGGCCTGGCCTGGTATCAGTTCAGCCATCAGCAATGTCATGACAAGGGCAGGCGCGAGCGCGGCTGGCCCCTGTGGCTCTATGAGAGCCGCCCCTTCGTCATGGTGCTGCTCGGCCTGCTGATGGTGCGAGAGGTGACCCATCCCCTGTTCTTGCTGCCCGCCCTGTTCTGGGTGCTGCTTGGCGGTTACCAGTTGCTGCTGCGCCATCGCCACAGATTCTGGCGCCGGCGCGTCCCCGCCTTGCAAGCCTTGGTACACCATGGTTGAAGCGACTATCCCTTTCTGTTAGCAGGGACAAAAAGCCATCGCTCCCAGCGGGCGCGACCGGTATAATGCGCGACCCGAATTGTTCCAGGTGGTCAAAATGCAGCCGGTTACCAACCTCTTCTCCTATCCCCGTTACTGGGCCGAGTGCTACGGCACGGCGCCCTTCTTGCCCATGTCCCGCGCGGAGATGGACAAGCTCGGCTGGGACAGCTGCGACATAGTGCTGGTGACAGGGGATGCCTACGTGGATCACCCGAGCTTCGGCATGGCGGTCATTGGCCGCATGCTCGAATCCCAGGGTTTTCGGGTCGGCATCATCGCCCAGCCGGACTGGTCATCGAAGGATGACTTCATGCGCCTGGGCAAGCCCAACCTCTTCTACGGGGTGACCGCGGGCAATATGGACTCCATGATCAACCGCTACACAGCCGACAAGAAGCTGCGCCACGATGATGCCTACACCCCGGGGGATGTGGGCGGCAAGCGGCCGGACAGAGCCACTTTGGTCTATACCCAGCGCTGCAAGGAGGCCTATAAAGAGGTGCCGGTGGTCATCGGCGGCATCGAGGCTTCCTTGCGCCGCATCGCCCACTACGACTACTGGTCCGAGACCATCCGCCGCTCCATACTGCTGGACGCCAAGGCCGACATCCTTATCTATGGCAACGCCGAGCGGCCGCTGATCGAGGTGGCGCACCGCATCGCCAACGGCGAGACCATGGAGACCATGCAGGACATTCGCGGCACCGCCGTGATCCGCAAGGAGCCGCTGCCGGGCTGGCGCGGGGTGGATTCGAGCAAGCTGGATCAGATCGGCCGCATCGACCCCATCATGAACCCCTATATGGAAGGGGCGCCCTGCTCGGATGACGAAGGCACTGCGCCGGTGGAGCAAGAAGCCAAGCCGGTATTGGTGCAGCCGCCCAAGCAGAAGCCATGGGAAAAAACCTACGTCAAGCTGCCGGCGTTCGAGCGGGTGAAGGAGGACAAGGTGCTTTACGCCCATGCGTCGCGCATCCTGCACCACGAGACCAACCCGGGCTGCGCCCGCGCGCTCTCCCAGGCCCACGGCGATCGCATCATCTGGGTTAACCCGCCCGCCTTCCCGCTCGAAACCGACGAGATGGACGGGGTGTTCGGCCTGCCTTATCAGCGGGTGCCGCACCCGGCCTATGGCAACGAGAAGATCCCGGCCTACGACATGATCAAGACCTCGGTCAACATCATGCGTGGCTGCTTCGGCGGCTGCTCCTTCTGCTCCATCACCGAGCACGAGGGGCGCATCATCCAGAGCCGCTCGGAAGAGTCGATCCTCAAAGAGATCGAAGAGATCCGCGACAAGGTGCCGGGCTTCACCGGCGTCATCTCGGATCTGGGCGGCCCCACCGCCAACATGTACAAGTTGCGCTGCAAGAGCCCCAAGGCCGAGCAGACCTGTCGGCGCGCCTCCTGCGTCTGGCCCACCATCTGCCCGCACATGGACACCGACCACAGCCCGACCATCAACCTCTATCGCAAGGCGCGCGACCTCAAGGGCATCAAGAAGATCCTGATCGCCTCCGGGGTGCGTTACGACATCGCGGTGGAAGATCCGCGCTACATCAAGGAGCTGGCCAAGTACCACGTCGGCGGCTACCTCAAGATCGCGCCGGAACACACCGAAGAGGGCCCGCTCTCCAAGATGATGAAGCCGGGCATGGGCAGCTACTACAGCTTCAAGGAGCTGTTCGACAAATATTCCAAAGAGGCGGGCAAGCAGCAGTACCTGATCCCCTACTTCATCTCCGCCCACCCGGGCACCACGGATGAAGACATGGTGAACATGGCGCTCTGGATCAAAGCAAACCGCTTCAAGCTCGATCAGGTGCAGAACTTCTACCCGTCGCCGCTCGCCAACGCCACCACCATGTATTACACCGAGAAAAACCCGCTGGGCAAGGTGAGCCGTCAGGGCGGGGACGTGTTCGTGGTGAAAGGGGAGCGTCGCCGTCGTCTGCACAAGGCGCTGCTGCGCTACCACGATCCGGCCGGCTGGCCGATGATCCGCGAAGCCCTGCTGGAGATGGGCAAGGGCCACCTGATCGGCAACGGCCCCGACTGCCTGGTGCCGCCGGAAGGCCGTGGCGAAGCCAAGGCCGAGCGCAGCCGCAGCAAGGGGCTGAAGCCCGCGTTGACCCGCCACAGCAATATCGTGCATCAGCGTGGTAATGGGGCTGACAGCAAGGCTGCTGGTGGTAAGGCGGGCAATGGCAAGCCAGTAGGCTCCCAGCTCAGCAAAGGGCTCGGCAACGGCAAACCTGCCGCGCAAGGCACAGGTCAAGGTAAACCGGCCGGTAAACCCGCTCACAAGGGCAAGGCCCCGACCCGCGCGGGTTCAGCCAAGCCGGGCGCCAAACCCGCCACTCAAGGCGGCAAGCCTGCGGCCAAAGGGAATGGTGCCAAGCGACCGGCTCGGTGATATTACTGATTGGAAAGCGATAAAAAATAAAAAGGCGACCGGATGGTCGCCTTTTTATTTATATCGTCTCTGGCTCTTAAATTGTTACTGCGGAGTCCAAAGCTGTAATCTCTGAATACAACTTTATTAAGTGCTCTATTGTTAAGTCTAATATCGGTTCATACATAAAAGAATTGAGATGTATATTAGAGCTAACAGTAATACTGACTTTTTCTAGACTTTTTATTGCGTCGCTATCCGGCTGTTCAATCACATAGGATTTAATTAAAGTACCAAACTGATTCATGGACTGGCACCAATATGCATCATTATTTTTAATTTTCCGTATTTCTTGAATGAGAAATATCTCTGACTTCATGCGGATTGCCATTGATAAAAGGACCTTATCCTCTAGATTAAGCCCGTCATGTTCAACTCTGTCTTTTATTTCATCTGATTTCGAAAAAAGCAAGTCTATGAATGGGGTAGTATTGTGGACAGGATAATTTGTGCCAAATAATCTATTATATATATCATAATAATCCCCTATGGTTATTTGTGCCGTATCCTCTTTCCAGTGCAATAAACTGGTAAGTTTTAAATAATCGATGTCGCTTTCACCTTTGGTATATTCAAGGAGGTTTCTTGTGAAAGGCACAGTGGTACACAAAATAACATCATTATTATAAATATTCTTTTTCCACTTCCCAATAAAATAGTTTTTAATACCCTCGGCTTGGGATAGTTTTATACCTTCTTTTGTTCTATTTGCCATTAAACATCTTTCACGATGAACAAAATTATTTGCCAAGGTTCTAAAGAAATCAAAATTATGTGTTAAGATTAATTGTGAAAAATAGTCTACTCTCGAGATATCTTCAAGATATTGTATGATTGCATGTTTGTTCTTGTAATCGAAGGAATCAGCTACATCATCAATTATAAAAAGAGTCTCTTCTGACTTGATTTTTCTAGCTTCCACTTCGAATATAAAATTCAGGAGGTAAAGAGCTCTCTTCTCACCTTGACTTAAAGACTTTATTTCGCTTCTGGTGCAATCGATCTGATCCTCTCCATCCTTAAATGTAAATTTTAATTTTGCTTTATCTTTTCCTAACGCTGCATCTACTTGGTTATATAGTGAAAGAGTGAAAGGCATATCAACAAAACGACTATTAAAAAGCTCTATTGCCTTAGACCATTTGGGGGCCTCTGATGCAGCATCCGCTTCAATTTTTTGTAGTTCATCTTGATTAGATGCGTAATCTGCTAGATAAGCCTCAGTGTCAGGTGTGTTTTGAATATAGTAAGCCCATAAGGTCTTTTTAAATTCAAGTTGATTTTTGGGTTTTACATTATGTAATAGGTAATCAACTTCTGTTGCTGAAATGCTTTCTAATAGAGTGGCTAATGTTTGAGTTTGTGCATTCTTGGCCAAATTAACTCTTAATGTTTTGAGCTCTTCATCGCTGTCGATTGATTCGTTCACTACTCTAAGCTTTTCTTGCAACCCTTCAAAATTAAGAGAGACACCATCTCCCTGCAAGTGGACTTTATGTCCACCAGTAAAGTAGCCTTGTTTGCTTAAAGTGGTAAAAGCTGCATCAGCTTTAATCGGATTAAAAACACCTCGGCTATATATTGTGCCGGCCTGATCAAACAATGCTTGATATCGCTGATTAAACTCATTTGATTTTGATATAAACTCAGGGCTTTCCAGTATTGAAATAGCTCTTGAGTCAAATATGTCATTATATATGAATTTGCTCAAATCATCACTGAGAGGAATTGTCTTTGCCAATTCAATCGAAATCTGGGACACCCACCTTTTTGACAGCGATGTAGCCCTGTACTTGGCTTGAGGTGTCACTGCCCAGGGGGTGAGCCATGACCATTGCCCGTTCACGTCAAATCAGTTTGCAGGATACGCCTTACTACCACGTGGTCAGCCGCTGTGTGCGGCGGGCTTTCCTGTGTGGGGAGGATGTCTATTCCGGCCAAAGTTACGAACATCGGCGCCAGTGGGTGGTCGACAAGCTGGGCCAACTGTCGCGACTGTTTGCCATCGGTGTTTGTGCTTATGCGGTGATGAGCAACCACTATCATCTGGTGCTCAAGGTGGAGCCCAATACTGCTGCCAGTTGGAGCGAGCGGGAGGTGGCCGAGCGCTGGGCAGCGTTGTTCCAATGGCCGCTGTTGGTGCGGCGTTGGTATCAGAGGGAATCCCTGCTTGAACCGGAAATAGCAGTCGTGCAACAGCTGATAGAGCAATGGCGTGAACGGCTGCACTCCATCAGCTGGTTTGTGCGGCTGCTCAATGAGACCCTGGCACGGCAGACCAATCGGGAAGATGGCTGCAAGGGGCATTTCTGGGAAGGGCGCTTCAAGAGTCAGGCCCTGCTCACCGAGTCAGCTCTGCTGGCCTGCATGGCGTACGTGGACCTTAATCCGATACGAGCGGCACTGGCAGACCGGCCCGAGCAGAGCGATTACACCAGCATCAAGCAGCGTCTGGATGAAACACCAGCAAGCGACGCCTTGCCTCCGCTATTGCTGCCATTTGCGGGTCAAAGCACACCTTATCCGGATGGTTTGCCCTATGCCTTCGCTGACTACCTGATGCTGGTTGATTGGACCGGACGCGCCATTCGAGCAGACAAGCAGGGCCATATTCCAGCCAGGCTCGCCCCCATACTGCGACGGCTGAACCTGGATGGTGCTGGTTGGTTGAAGCGGGTGGCACTGTTTCGACGGCAAGGGGTCAGAGTGGTGGGGGACAGGGAGCATTGCCAGCTATTTGCCCACCATTGCGGCCAGCAACGATGTCACCAGCCACAGCGTTGAATCGTCTGCTTTCGTTTCATATCAAACCGCAGCCGTGCAGTGAGTGCCGGGAATAGTATTGCTCTTCTCCACCTGAACCATCGCTACCCGAACAAGGTAACGACAGTGTCAACATGACGATGGCGTAGTACTTTGCCGCCATCCTTACCCCATCGCCCGTTATGTTATCGATAGCCAGCCTGGTGACGGCTTATCCAAAAAGATGGATGTCCTAATTAGTGACACTAATTAGTGGATGTCCTAATTAGTGCTCAGAAAGATGGCTGTCCCAATCAAGGGAGGGCTTTGCTATCTTGTGCTGCCGGATACGGCGGCAGCTGAGGGCGCATAGGCACACCTCCTCCGTCTTCTTTAGCAGGAGCAATCGGATGGCGATGAAGGCGAGATCGAGAAGAGAGAAAGTGGGCAGCGGCCTTGGACTGCTGCTTGGGATCATAGCGTTCAATCTGCTGGTGCCTTCCTTGTTTGAGCAGCAGGCGGGTTTTGATGGCAACCAGATGCTCTGGGCCGCCGTGATGGCGCTGATCTGCGCCGAGCTGGGGGCCAGAGTGGGCAAATGGCTCGATGCCAGAGAGCAGGCCAAGGGGTTGGCGAAAGAGGGGGAATAGCGTACATCGGATGTTATTCTGTCGCCCATTGCCCCATCACCAGGAGTTGATATGCGCATTGCCATGATTGGTCTGGGAGATATCGCCCAGAAAGCCTATTTGCCGTTGCTGGCAAGCGATGAGCGGGTCACCCCGCTGCTCTGCACCCGAAATCCGGTGGTATTGGATAAGCTGGCCCGCCAGTATCGGGTGGCCGAGTGTTTCACCGAGGTGGATGCCCTGCTGGCAAGCCGCCCCGATGCCGTGATGATCCATGCCGCCACCTCGGTGCACCGCACCTTGGCCGAGCAGTGCCTGCGCGCCGGGATCCCCACCTTTGTCGACAAGCCTCTGTGCGACAACCTGGGGGAGGCCGAGGGGCTCGCCAACCTCGCTCTGGCACAGGATTGCCCGCTGTTTGTCGGCTTCAATCGCCGTTATCTGCCCGCCCTGGTCGCCGCCCGAGCCCAGCCGCTCACCGAACTCAACTGGCAGAAGCACAGATTTGCCCTGCCGGGGCGGGCGCGGGATTTCATCTTTGACGACTTTATCCATGTGCTCGACAGCCTCTGCTTCTATGGCGGTGTGCCGGACGCAGAGGTGCAGGCGGTGCTGAGGCGAAGCGAGCAGGATGCCAGCCTGCTGGCCGGGGTGAGCGTGAGCTGGCAGAGCGGCGATCGCGCCATCAGTGGCAGCATGAACCGCAGCGCCGGCATCACGGAGGAGCGCATCGACGCCTACGGCGACAACCTGTCGCTCCATCTGGAAAACTGCACCCGGGGTACCCTGGCCCGGGATAAAACCGTGCAGACCCTGACGCCGGACGACTGGCAGCCTGTGCTGGCGAGCCGCGGCTTTGCCGCCATGCTGGCCCATTGGTATCAGCAGATAGAGAGTGGCAGGGCCGATGGTGCCCTGATCGAGAGCTACCTGCACGGCCACCGCCTCGCCGAGCAGCTGACGATGCGGGCTGAGGCCATCTGCTGACGGGCGGGAAGCATCACGAGCAGGAGGGGCCTTGGCCCCTCCTGCTTTTTGTTGGCGATGGCGGCGCCATCGCGTTTCCGATGGGCGCGAGCCCTCATGGCGCCGCACCATCCATCATCCTCACCCCTGGCCGAAGCGGTAGGATCCCATATAGAGGCTGCCATAGTCCCAGCTCTGGTGCAGCCGGGTTGGCCTGTCCATGGCCGCCGCGCCGAGCGCCACGAACAGCGGGCGCAGGTGATCGTCATGGGGATGGGAGGAGACGGCTCCCGGGGCGCGGGCCCGGTAATCCTCCAGGGCGGGGCGATCGCCCCGTGCCATGGCCTGCTCCAGCCAGTCGACGAACTCCTTGGCCCAGGGCGGGGGCGGCGAGCCATCTGGCCCCAGGGCCCCCAGGTTGTGGGTGATGGCCCCCGAGGCCAGGATGCCGATCCCCTGGGCGCGCAGGCCCTGCAGGGCTTCGCCCAGGCGCCACAGCTGGGCCGGGGTGAAGCTGGCCGGGATGGAGATCTGCACCAGGGGCGTCTCGCTGGCAGGATCCATCAAGGAGAGCGGCGACCAGACCCCGTGATCCAGCTCCCGGCGCACCGGCGTGGCATGCAGACCCGCCGCCGCCAGGCCGTCGCTCACCGCCTGCTGCAACCAGCCCGGACTGCTGGCGGGCCAGCGAATGCGGTAGAGGGGCTCGGGAAAACCGTAAAAGTCATACATGAGTGCCGGGGTGGGCTCGACGTTGACTTGCAACTCGCTGCGGCTGAACCAGTGGGCCGAGATCACCACCAACCCCTTGATGTCGCCGAGGCGCAATGTTGTTAGAAACTGGGTGGCGGGCTGGTCACGCAACACCAGATCGGGGGCGCCGTGAGAGATGAACCAGACGGGGGCGGTGGGCATGATGGGACTCCAGATAGGGGGACCGAGGCAATGGCACCATTATCTGCCCTGAGTGAGTGGTTAACAATCAAGCGATAGGTGAAAGCACTGTTCACTCTTGATTGATAGTGGCGATGGCATGGCATGGCAGGGGAGGGGCGACAAGGCCAGCACTGGGCTGGCCTCGGGGAATGACGGGGCTCGCTTATTGGATGGCGAGCAGCTCCACCTCGAAGATCAGCAGGGAGCCGGGCGGGATCTTGCCGGCGGCCCGATTGCCGTAGCCCAGTTTGGCCGGGATGAAGAAGCGAACCTTCTCGCCTACCGTCATCAGCTGCACCCCTTCGGTCCAGCCCGAGATCACCTGGTTGAGGCCAAACTCGATGGGCTCGCCGCGGGCGATGGAGCTGTCAAACACGGTGCCGTCCATCAGCTTGCCTTCATAGTGCACCTTGACCTTGCTGCTGGCACTCGGGTGCATGCCGCCCTGGCCCGGGGTCAGCACCTGATATTGCAGGCCGGACTCCGTGGTCACTATCCCCGCCTTGCTCTTGTTCTCGGCGAGGAAGAGATCGCCGGCGCGGATGTTCTCCTCGGCCAGCTTCTTGTTGTTGCTGCTGGAGTAGAAATAGAAGACCGCCAGGGCGATCAGGATGGCGATCAAAATGAACTTCATCGGGTTTCCCTCAAGTGAAATGAGAACGGGTGCCATGAGCTGGGCATCTTATCCCAGCCGGGGGCGAAGGGCGAGCCGGGCGGCGCCAGATGTGACAGGGCTGGCAAAGGGGGAGCGAACGACGCGTTCACTCCTCGGCATGCCATGAGCAGCCGGGCATCATCAGGGCCGTGACAGGGCTGGCAAAGGGGGAGCGAACGATGCGTTCACTCCTCGGCATGCCATAAGCAGCCGGGCATCATCAGGGCCGTGACAGGGCTGGCAAAGGGGGAGCGAACGACAGGTTCACACCTCCAGAGCGTCATCAGCCGGGCATCATCAGGGCTGTGACAGGGTTGGCAAAGGGGAGCGAATGGGTTGTTCGCTCCCCCGGGGGATGCTCTCCCACGATCAGCATCAAGGTGGGACAGGGCAGGCAAGGGGGCAACCCTATACCCGGCATGTCCTTATCTGCTGGCCATCATCGAGATGGGGCAGGGCAAGCAAGGGGGCAACCCATTCCCGGCTAGGTCCTTATCTGCTGGCCATCATCGAGATGGGGCAGGGCATGCAAGGGGGCAGTCCATTTCCGATTACCTCATTCCCGACTACGCCATTATCTGCTGGCCATCATCATGAGGGCGGGCAGGGCGAAGAAGAGGCCGCCGACGTAACCCAGGGCCAGCATCTTGTTCTCGCTGCCGACCCGGGCCAGCCACTCGGCGGCCTTGAGGGGCAGTTCGCGCAGGAAGGGCACCCCATAGATGAGCGCCACGGCAAACAGGTTGAACAGCACATGAACCAGGGCGATGGTCAGCGCCAGTTCGGCGCCGCTGCCGCCGATGGCGGTGGCCGCCAGCAGGGCCGTGATGGTGGTGCCTATGTTGGCGCCCAGGGTGAAGGGGTAGAGCTGGCGGGTGGTGAAGACACCGCCTCCCGCCAGGGGGATCATCAGGCTGGTGGTGGTGGAGGAGGACTGCACCATGATGGTGACCAGGGTGCCGGAGGCGATGCCGGTGAGGGGGCCGCGGCCCAGGGCCTTGTGCAGCAGCGCCTTGGCACGGCCGACCAGCACCTTTTGCAGCACCTTGCCCAGATAGGTGACCGAGCCCAGGATCAGCAGGATGCCGATGACGATGGTGGCCAGGGCGGGCCCCTTGCCGGGCAGGAAGGCGACGGCGCCATCGATGAGATCCATGGCCGGTGCCGTCAGCGGCTTCATGAAGTCCACCCCCTTCATCGACATGTCGGTGGAGCCGACCAGCAGATGGGAGAGGGCCTCGGCGCAGTGTTGCAGCAGGCCGAACATCAGCTCCAGGGGCAGGAAGATGAAGACCGCCATCAGATTGAAGAAGTCATGGACGGTGGCGGCGGCGAAGGCGCGACGGAACTCGGTTCTGTCGCGGATATGGCCCAGGGAGACGATGGTGTTGGTGATGGTGGTGCCGAGGTTGGCACCCATGATCATGGGCACCGCCATGGCCATCGGCAGGCCACCGGCCACCAGGCCGACGATCACCGAGGTGACGGTACTGGACGATTGCACCAGGGCGGTGGCCAGGATGCCGAGCAAGAGGGCGACGAAGGGATTGTTGGCGAAGGCGAAGATCTGGGCCGCCCCTTCGGCACCGCCTGAGAAGCTCTTGAAGCCGTGGGAGACGGCGCCAACGGCCACCAGTATGGTGTAAACCAGTGCGATCACGGTGAGCCAGTTGAACAGCGCCTTGTGGGTGGAAGTGCGCGGCTGTGGCAAGGATTGCGTCTGTTGCATATCGCCTCTTGGGGACGGTAATACCGTTCTGGGTTGAAGTAGACCCGCGCATTTAAGCAAGGCTCCATGACAGAAATATGACAAAGTGACGCTTTTGTGATGGTTTGATGACAGCATTTATTTGGCATCGCCAACGGACAAAAAGTGTCGGAGCCGGTGTCATTATTGCCTCATTTGCGGGGGCGCCCCACGCCGGACTTGCATTCGAGAGGTTGCGTTATATCCTGCCACTCCCTCCCCTTCTTCTACGAGAGTGATGTTATGCGTACATGGGTTCTGTGTCTTTCCCTGGGGCTGCTGTCTGCCGGCGCGCAAGCCAGCCTGCTCAAATCCGAGTGCACCCTCGACAAGGCTGTCAAGAACGAGGCCCTCAATGCGGCCGTGGGTGTCAAGGGCCGTTGCGACACCGACAAGCTGGTGAGCCAGCAGAAAGACAAAGCCAAGAAGGAAGTGAAGAAGAACACCACGGACGTGCTGGACAAGAAGACTGCCGGCCTCAAGGAGAGCAAGAACGATCTGAAGGCGACCCAGAACAAGGTCAACCAGACTGGTCAGCAGCTCAAGCAGACCCAGAAGGACGTCAAGGCGGTGGCGAAGGATCCGGTCAAGGCGGCCGCCACTGCGGTGGTCAACCAGCATTGATCGCCCGCCCGTACCGGGCCTTGAGTGAGATGCGAGAAGGGGAGCCATGGCTCCCCTTCTGTTTGATGGCGTGTCGCGGTCTCAGGCGTCCGTCGCTTCCTCGTACTGACGGAAGGGGATGCGAAACACCGCCAGACGCAGCAGCAGATAGGTGACGCCAAGGCCAGCCCAGATGAGGCCCAGCTCCAGGGAGCTCTGCTCCAGGTTGATCCACAGGGCCCCCAGGGTGGCGGCGCCCAGCAGGGGCAGCAGCAGGTAGATCAGGTGATCCTTGAGGCACTTGTTGCGCCGCTCGCGCACCCAGAACTGGGCGATCACCGACAGGTTGACGAAGGTGAAGGCCACGAGGGCACCGAAGTTGACCAGGGCCAGGGCCACGTCCAGATCGAAGGAGACGGCGGAGAGCGCCAGGGCCCCCACCAGCAGCACGTTGATGGCCGGTGTGCGCCAGGTGGGATGGACATAGCCAAACACCCGCTCCGGGATCATGCGATCCCGCCCCATCACGTAGAGGATGCGCGACACCCCGGCGTGGGCCGCCATGCCGGAGGCCAGCACGGCCACAGTGGTGCTGACCAGCACCACGCTCTGGAACAGCTTGCCGCCGACGTAGAGGGCGATCTCCGGCAGCACGGCATCGGGCTCCTTGAAGCGGGAGATGTCCGGGAAGTAGAGCTGCAGGAAGTAGGAGACCAGCACGAAGATGATGCCGCCGATGAGGGCGGTCAGCACGATGGCGCGGGGGATCACCTTGCCGGCATTGGGGGTCTCCTCACTGAGGGAGCTCAGGCCGTCGAACCCCAGGAAGGAGAAGCAGAGGATGGTGGCGCCGGTAAAGAGCGGCAGCAGTGCGGTGTGATCCGAGTAGAAGGGACGGCTGCTCAGCACAGTGCCTTCCCCTTCGCCGAAGTAGACGGCATGGGCCATCAGGGCCAGGAACACCAGTATGATGGCCACCTGCACCAGCACGATCAGGCCGTTGAAGTTGGCCACCAGGTTGATGCCCCGCAAGTTGAGCAGGGTCATCACGCTCACCAGGCCGAAGATGAAGATCCAGGGCTCCACCCCGGGGAACATGGCGGTCAGATAGATCTTGGCCAGCAGCATGTTGATCATCGGCATGAACATATAGTCGAGCAGGGAGGACCAGCCCACCATGAAGCCCACATAGGGGTGGAAGGTCTTCTGGGCATAGGTATAGGCGGATCCGGCGGAGGGATACTTGCGCACCAGGTGGCCGTAGCTGAACGCGGTGAACAGGATCCCGGCCAGGGCCAGCAGATAGGAGGTGGCGACATGGCCGCTGGTGATGTCGGAGACCATGGCAAAGGTGTCAAACACCGCCATGGGGGTCAGGTAGGCGAGGCCGATGACCACGACCTGCCACAGCTTGAGGCTCTTCTTGAGGCGAACAGGAGCGTTGGACATCAGCGCACCTCCCGCACGGCCACGAGGGCATTGCCATGGCGAGACGCCAGGGGGCTGAACGGGCAGCCACTCACGGGAGTGGTGCGGACGCTGGCAATCGCGTTGCCAAGGCGGACTCCGGCGAGCGGAGACGAAGTGAAAGAGAGCCCCATCTTGTTCCTCATAGCGGCATAAATTCATGGGTGGGTTCGCGCCATCTGTGCGTGCGACCCCGGGTATCATTTCCGGGAAAAAGGCCCGGCCTCGGATTGGTGGTAAAACAACAAAATGAAATAACCGACTTGGCAACCAAGTCGGTTATTTTAGCGGCGCGCATTTTGCCCCAGATGCGGGGGGATGACAAGCCATGGTCGCCCGGGATAATGGATATATCCACTTTGCGTTCAGGGACTTGCCCTGGGGCAAATACTCAGTCGAGCATCTGGGCTTGGACCTGGCTCATGCCAGGGCGGCGGCCAGGGCCTGCTCCAGGGCATCCAGCCCCTCGTCGATCAGCGCCGGGGCGGCGGTGAGGGGCGCCAGGAAGCGGATGACGTTGGCGCGCACCCCGCACGAGAGCAGCACCAGCCCCCGCTTGCCCGCCTCGGCCACCAGGCGCTTGGTGAGATCGGGATCGGGCTGGCCGGCATCGCGCCCCTTGACCAACTCCATGGCCACCATGGCCCCGGGGCCGCGGATGTCGCCGATGCAGTCGAACCGCTCGGCCAGCCGATGCAGCCGTGCCTTGAGCTGCTCCCCCTGGGCCAGGGCCCGCTGGTTGAGCTGCTCTTGCTCGATGACGTCCAGCACCGCCAGGGCGGCGGCGCAGGCGATGGGGGATCCCGCATAGGTGCCGCCGAGGCCCCCCGGCTTGGCGGCGTTCATCACCGCCGCCTTGCCCACCACGGCGGAGAGCGGGAAGCCGCCCGCCAGGCTCTTGGCCAGCGTCATGATGTCGGGCTCGATGCCGCTGTATTCGGTGGCGAAGGTCTTGCCGGTGCGACAGAAACCGCTCTGGATCTCGTCGCAGATGAGCAGGATGCCGTGCTGGTCGCAGATCTTGCGCAAGGCTTGCAGGAAGCTGGGGGAGGCGACATAGAAGCCCCCCTCACCCTGCACCGGCTCTATGATGATGGCGGCCACGCGGCCGGGCTCTATGTCGGCGCTGAAGCAGAGGTCCAGCGCCCCCAGGGCATCGGCCTCGCTCACCCCCAGGTAATCGCTCGGGAAGGGCAGGTGATAGACCTCCCCCGGGAAGGGGCCGAAACCGGTCTTGTAGGGCACCACCTTGCCGGTGAGCGCCATCCCCATCATGGTGCGGCCGTGAAAGCCCCCCTTGAAGGCGATGGTGCCGCTGCGGCCGGTGTGGGCGCGGGCAATCTTGATGGCGTTCTCCACCGCCTCGGCGCCGGTGGAGAGAAACAGGGTGCGCTTGGGGCTGGGGCCGGGCACCAGGGCATTGAGCCTCTCGGCCAGCTCGATATAGCCGGGGTAGGGGGTCACCTGAAAACAGGTGTGGCTGAACTTTTCCAGCTGTTCACGCACCGCCGCCACCACCTTGGGGTGGTTGTGGCCGGTGTTGAGCACGGCGATGCCGGAGGCAAAGTCGATGTAGCGGTTGCCCTCCACATCCCACAGCTCGGCGTTGTGCGCCTTGTCGATAAAGACCGGCATCAGGGTGCCGACGCCATTGACCACGGCCGCTTCGCGGCGCGCCTGCCAGGATTGGTTACTCATCTGAATGTCTCCCTGCGGGGCTTGCCCCGGCTAAACCTGGGCCGGCAGGCTGGATGCCGGCCCCCGTCCTTGGTGTTGTCCGCTCTTGCCGGCGAATGGTCGCCACAAGATTGAATTTAATGTCTCTTTATTTGTGTTTTTATGCAATCGAGCCGAAGCAGAGATACTTGGTTTCCAGGTACTCGTCGAGCCCTTCGGCCGCCCCTTCCCGCCCCAGCCCCGACTCCTTGATGCCGCCAAAGGGGGCCAGTTCGGTGGAGATGATCCCCTCGTTGATGCCGACCATGCCGTATTCGAGGCGCTCGGCGACCCGCCACACCCGGGCGATGTCGCGGCCATAGAAGTAGGCCGCCAGCCCATAGGGGGTGTCGTTGGCCAGGGCGATGGCCTCGTCCTCGGTCTCAAAGCGCACCAGGGGCGCGACCGGGCCGAAGATCTCCTCCTGCAGTATGGGGTTGTCGCCCCTGACCTCGGCCAAGATGGTCGGGCGGTAGAAGAGGGGACCGGCGTCATGGGCCTCGCCGCCGACCAGCACTTGTGCCCCGGCGGCCCTGGCCTGATCCACCAGGCTGGCGACCTTGTCGGCGGCAGCCTGATTGATGAGGGGGCCAATCTGGGTGCCTTCGCCAAGGCCGTCCCCCACCTTGAAGGCGCGCACGGCATCGGCCAGTCTGGCGGCGAAGGCATCATAGACGGAGGATTGCACCAGGATGCGGTTGGCACAGACGCAGGTCTGACCGGCGTTGCGGTACTTGGAGGCCAGGGCCCCCGCCACGGCGGCGTCGAGATCCGCATCGTCGAACACGATGAAGGGGGCATTGCCGCCGAGCTCGAGGGAGAGCCGCTTCATGGTGTCGGCGCACTGGCGCATCAACAGCTTGCCGATGCGGGTGGAGCCGGTGAAGGAGAGCTTGCGCACCAGGGGATTGGCGCAGAGCTCGTCCCCCACGGCGGCGGCCTGATGGGAGGTGACTATGTTGATCACCCCGGCCGGGATCCCGGCCTGCTCGGCCAGCTCCGCCAGGGCCAGGGCACACAGGGGCGTCTCGGCGGCAGGCTTGATGACGATGGTGCAACCGGCGGCCAGCGCCGGGCCCGCCTTGCGGGTGATCATGGCGATGGGGAAGTTCCAGGGGGTGATGGCGGCCACCACCCCGACCGGCTGCTTGATGGTGGCCAGACGGCGGTCGCCGCTGAAGCCGGGAATGGTGCGGCCATAGGCGCGCTTGCCCTCCTCGGCGAACCACTGGATGAAGCTGGCGCCGTAGGCGACCTCCCCCTTGGCCTCGGCCAGGGGCTTGCCCTGCTCCCGGGTCATCAGGCGTGCCAGCTCATCCTGGTGCGCCATGATGAGCTCATACCAGCGGCTGAGCCTGACGCCGCGCTCCTTGGCGGTGAGGGCGGCCCAGGCCGGCTGGGCGGCGTGGGGGGGGGGGCGGGGGGGGGGGGGGGGGGGCCGCCTCGATGGCGGCCTGGGCATCGGCGCCGTCCATGTCCGGCACCCGGGTGATGAGCTCCCCGGTGGCGGGGTTGCTGACCTCGAACTGGCGGCCGCTGTGGGCCTGACACCAGCGACCATCTATATAGGCAAGGGAGTGAGTCAGGGGGGCGAGCTGGGCTGTGTGTGACATGGGGGCCTCGGCGGTGGATTCAGGAGATCCCGGCCGGGGCGCAGGGCCCTGTCCGGTACATCAGGCTGTATAGAATAATAAGCACTGGATGACCATAATGGCCGTCGTTTTGTTTTTCAAGTGTTAAATACGGTTGCCCGGGGCGGTGATGGCGTGCTAGAAGTGGTGCCAGGGACATCAATTGCGGGCTTGGGTGTGCAAAATAATGAACGGGTTGGGTGATTGGCCTGGTTCGCTCGGCGCCCCTGCTGCCCCCGGGAAGCGGCCAGGCAAGGCCCTTCTCGCCACTCATCAAGTCAAGCCGTGTGAGGATAGAGGGATCATGACCGAACATGTGAAGAGTTACTACGCCGCCAGTGCCAACCAGCATGCGCCTTTCCCCACCCTGGATGAGCAGCTCGAATGCGATGTCTGCGTCATAGGGGCGGGTTACACCGGCCTCTCCAGCGCCCTGCACCTGGTGGAGAAGGGCTACAAGGTGGTGGTGCTGGAGGCGGCCAGGGTCGGCTTTGGCGCCAGCGGTCGCAACGGCGGCCAGATAGTCAACTCCTACAGCCGCGACATCGACACCATAGAGGCGAGCTGCCCGCCGGATCAGGCCAGGCTGCTCGGCTCCATGCTGTTTGAAGGGGGCAACATCATCCGCGAGCGCATCCAGCGCTACAACATCCAGTGCGATCTACAGCAGGGCGGGGTCTTCGCCGCCGAGACCGAGAAGCAGCTGCACGAGCTCAAGGCCCAATACGCCCGCTGGCAGCGGTGGGGCAACGACCAGCTGGAACTGCTCGATAGGGACGGGGTGCGCGAGGTGGTGGCGAGCGATCGCTACGTCGGCGCCCTGCTCGACAAGCGTGGCGGCCACATTCACCCCCTCAACCTGGCGCTGGGGGAGGCGGAAGCCATCCGCATGCAGGGGGGCAAGATCTTCGAGCAGTCCGCCGTCACCAGCATCACCCCGGGCCAGAGCGCCCTGGTGAAAACCGCCAAGGGGGCGGTCAAGGCGCGTTTCGTGGTGGTGGCCGGCAACGCCTATCTCGGCAACCTGGTGCCCGAGCTCGCCGGCAAGAGCATGCCCTGCGGCACCCAGGTGATCGCCACCGAGGTGCTGGGGGAGGAGCGGGCCCGCGCCCTGCTGCCGCAAAACTACTGCCTGGAGGATTGCAACTACCTGCTCGACTACTACCGCACCACCGGCGATCACCGTCTGCTCTATGGCGGCGGCGTCGTCTATGGGGCGCGGGATCCGGCGGACATAGCGCGGCTGATCATCCCCAAGATGCTGAAAACCTTCCCGCAACTGGCGGACGTCAAGGTGGAGTACACCTGGACCGGCAACTTCCTGCTCACCCTGTCGCGGCTGCCCCAGTTTGGCCGCATCGGCCACAACCTCTATTACATGCAGGGCTACAGCGGCCACGGCGTGACCTGTACCCATCTGGCGGGCAAGCTGCTCTCCGAGGTGCTGAGCGGCCAGGCGGAGCGTTTCGATGCCTTTGCCAAACTGCCACATTACCCCTTCCCGGGCGGCCGCCTGTTTCGTATCCCCTTCACCGCCGCCGGCGCCGCCTGGTACACCCTGCGCGATCGCCTGGGGGTATAAGCCGGCTCTTCTTTGGCTACCCAACAACCAAGGCCACCCCGGGGTGGCCTTGGTTTTTTGATGGTTTCTCAAGGCGGTTGTGGCGAATCGGGCTTGAACGCGGCGCTCAAAAAGGTGGGTGTCCCAAATTTTCTGCCTTCGCGAAGCTCCCCCACTACCCCTTCCCGGGGGG
>NZ_JBSTYM010000034.1:0-26666 GCF_054052445.1 Aeromonas crassostreae
CCCCATCCCGGGCCGGTAATCCTTTGTTACCTCCTAGCCGCAAAAATGGCCCCATTCGTGGGCGGCAAGCCGCAGTGGCCCCCCCCCCCCCCAAGGCGCCGTGACCCCGTTCGGGACGAGAGCACGCGGGCCGGGGCGGGGTCAGAGCAGGGCCACCACCAGGGTGAGCAGGGCGCCTCCCAGCAGCAGTGCTATGCCCCGGCCGGCCGGGCCGTGCAGCTTGTTCCACATCAGCAAACTGGTGAGGGCCAGCAGCAGCATGACCAGGGCTACGAGATCGCCGACCAGTTGCCAGGGCAGGCCTGTACCCATGCCACGGTGCAGCCGGTTGAGGCTGGCGGCGAAGTTGGCCTGCTGCAACTCGGTGCGAACCAGCAGGGTCCCCTCCACATAGCTGGCGGCCAGGCTCTGGCGGAGGGTGACGCCGCGCAGCTCCCAGCGGGCTGGCAGGGTCATGGGGCCGGAGGGGGTGGGCAGGGTCTGGGGCGGGGTGATCTGGGGGCGTCCCTCGTCGATCACGTCCGGATAGCGTTGTTGCAACAGGGCTTTCAGCTCATCCGGGCTGGCCAGCGGCGCGGCCAGCGTTATCTCTTCGCTGGATTTCGCGGTGTGGGGGCCGGGCAGGGGCAGCACGGCCCTGTGTTGCAGCCAGAGGCCGGTCAGGCCGTAGATCAGCATCAGGGTGAGGGTGGCGAAGCCGGCCCAGGCGTGGATGCGGCGCACCCACTTGTTGTTGTGCAGGGGGAGTCTCTTGCGTGTCATCTTGCGCGCTTCATAAAAAACTGGCCAGCAGAGGCTGGCCAGAGGGAGGATGGGGATGGGATCAGAAGCGGTAGGCGGCGGTCAGGTGCAGCTGACGGGGCGTGCCCGGCATGATCTGGGCCGCGCTGGTGGCGCTGACGTAGTAGTCGTGGTCGGTCAGGTTCTCGGCGCTCAGCTGGGCTTCCCACTGCTGCCAGCGGTAGCCGGCGCGGGCATCGAAACGGGCATAGCCGGGCAGCACTGTGGTGTTGGCGTTGTCGGCGAAGCGATCCCCCACCGCCGTCACCCCGGTCTCGCCGAACCAGCCTTGCTTGCCGCTCTGGTAGCCGGCGAACAGCTGGCCGTTCTGGCGCGAGACGTTCATCGGCCGCTTGCCTTGCAGCGTCTCATCCGCCTTGACCTGCTCGGCATCCTGGATGGCGACGCCGCCGCGCAGGTAGAACTCGTCGGTCAGCTGGGCGCGGGCGCTCAGCTCGACCCCCTCGGTGCGCTGCAGGCCGGTGAGAACCACGCGAGTGGGATCCAGGGGATCCTTGCTGCGCTTGTTGTACATCTCCAGGCGATAGAGGGAGAGGGTGGTGGCCAGGCGGCCATCCAGCCAGTCGCTCTTCACCCCGCCCTCGTAGAGCCGGGTGTGCTGGGGATCCAGGTTGTTGTTCTTGTCCCCCGGGGTGAGGCCGATGAGCTCGCCGCCCACCGGGGTGAAGGTCTTGCTGTAGGAGGTGTAGAAGGCGTGCGCCTCGATGGGGTTCCACACCAGGCCCAGGCGCGGGCTCAGGCTGGTGACCGAGAGGGTCTGCTCCTTGTCGAGGTCGTTGCGCCGGCTGGTGACGGTGAAGTCGTCCCGGCGCAGGCCCGCCACCAGGTGCCAGTCACCCAGGCTGAGCTGATCCTGCAGGTAGAGACCGACCCCGCGCACCTTGTGGCTGGCGTCGCTGGCGAGCTTCATGGCGCCGTCATGGGTGGGCAGGGAGTCCGGATCATAGAGGTTGCCGGCCGGGATCGGGCTGGCGTTCTGGTAGAGCTTGGGAGTGCGTTCCTGCCAGCTCTGCTCCAGACCCACCAGCAGGCGATGGCCGACGGGGCCGGTCTGCAGCTGGCCTTCGGCTTCCGTGTTGCTGATGAGGCTGCTGGCCTTGAGATCCTGCTGCCAGCGGGCACGGTTGACCTTGTCCCCCTTGACGCTGGTGACATAGGTGTTGTCGAACTGGCTGTCGAGGCTGGTGTAGCCCAGCTGCTGGCGCAGCTGCCACTGATCGTTGATGTCCCAGCTGAGGCGGGATCGGGTGGACTGGGCCAGATCGTCGATGAAGTCGCGGCGGGTGTCGCTGTAGACGTTCTCGATGGGGACATCCGCCGGACGACCATCGACACCGGGAATGCCGCGATCCGGGGTGCGATCGTGCTCGTTGCGCTCGTACTGCACCAGCCAGTTCAGGGTGTCGGTGATCTCCCAGTTGACGGAGGGGGCCAACAGGGTGCGCTTGCTGGTCACGTCGTCACGAAAACTCTCCTTGTCCTCCTGGGCCAGGTTCAGGCGCAGTTGCACCCGCTCCCCCGCCTCGCCGTTGAGATCCGCGGCGAAGCGTCGGCTGTCGAAGTTGCCGACCCGGGCGCTCACGCTGGAGGCCTGCCCCCTCTGGGGGACCTTGCTGACCCGATTGATGATACCCCCCGTGCTGCCACGGCCGTAGAGCACGGCGGCGGGGCCCTTGAGCACCTCGACCCGCTCTATGTTGCCAAGGTCGCGGGTGTACTGCATGTCGTCGCGAAAACCGTCCAGATAGAAGTCGTTGCTGGCACTGAAGCCGCGGATGTTGACGCCGTCGAAGCGGGTGTCACCGCTGGCGTTGACCCCGGGGATGCCGGTCAGGGCCTCGCTCAGGGTGGGCTGGCCGAAGGCGGTCAGCTCGCTGGCCGAGGCGCTGTCGATGCTCTGGGGCACCAGCTTGGCCGGGGTATTGGTGCGAGTGGCGGTGGCGACTTCGTCGTGCTGGCTGCGTTTGCCAAAGACGGTGATGCTGTCGTCGGCCTGGGCGCTGGCGCTCAGGGACAAGAGGGCGGCCCACACCAGGGTATGGGTCTGATTGAGGTGTTGCATGTGTTGATCGACTCGAGAAAGGTGGCCTGAACTTATTGATTTATTTGTAATTATTAAGGTCTCCCCATTTCGGGAGGATGCTAATGATATTGATTTTCATTAGCGTAGCAAGGAGAAGATGACAAATATCCGCCCCCCGGGCGGCAGCGGCCGATGAGCGGTGTCAATCGAGCCGATATTGTGTATCGGGCGAGTCTTGGCGTCGACGAGACGGGGGCTTAGTATCGGGACATGGCGCCCAGGGCGTCGCCATGGCACAGCAGAGACGGAAGGAACAGGGACATGACAGGGATCATCAGGGCAGATCTGCATGACCGGCACCATGGCGAGGCCCTGGTCTCGCTGCTGGACGCATACGCCAGAGACGAGATGGGGGGTGGCAGCCCGCTGGCGGAGGAGGTGAAGGCGCGGCTGGCGGCGACCCTGGCCGAGCGTCAGGGAGCCCATGTGCTGCTGGCCTGGGTCGATGGCCAGCCCGCCGGGGTGGCGACCTGCTTCGAGGGGTTCTCCACCTTTGCCTGCCGTCCCTTGCTCAATATTCACGATCTCGCCGTGTACCCTGCCCATCGCGGCCGGGGTCTGGGCAAGGCGCTGCTCGCCGAGGCGGAGCGCCTCGCCCGGGAGCTGGGGTGCTGCAAGCTGACCCTGATCCTGCTGCCCGGCCTGCATGGGACCGGGCTCTGCCTGGTCGCCGAGCGCATTCGTCGCGCCGTGGCCGAGATGGTGGGGGAGGCGCTCCCCACCGGGCTTCGCATCTCCGTCAACCTGGGGACCACCGAGGTGTTGCCCGGGGAAGAGGTGGACGCCGTGCTGGCCCGCGCCGACGAGTGGCTCTATCGCGCCAAGGGGGCTGGGCGCAACCGCTCGGTCCACTGCCCGCCTCTCTGAGCCCAACATGACCTGGCCAGGGCCCCTGCCTCCGGCCTCGATCTGGGTTTTGGTTCTCCGGGGTGTCGCTATTGATGGGTTTCATTGTTGTCCTTTTTGTCCGTGCCCACCTTGACGAACGGGATTGCGACCTGTTCTCATGCCCCCCTTGTTGTTATCGATTGGAATCATGTCATGAAGAAAGTCTTACTGGTTGCCCTGACCTCACTGCCGCTGTTTGCCCATGCGGGCCTGTTCGATGCGGTCACGGACGCCGTCGCCGACACCACCAAGGAGATGGCCCTCGGCGCCGCGGACAGCTACACCAACGAGGCGGTGCAAAAGGCGCTGGGGATCAAGGAGGGGGTCTCCACCCGGGCGAGCATCAAGGAGCAGTTCGGCGAACCGGCCAGCACCGACAAGGAAGAGCAGCTGGAGCTGTGGTACTACGACATGACCAGCCTGAGCGAGAGTTCCCCTGTCCTGGCCCAGACCGGCAAGGCGCTGGTACCGGACCTGGACAAGAAGCGGGTGGTGATCCGCTTCGAAGGCGAGACGGTCAAGAACCTGCGGGTGGTGGACAAGGCATAAGCCAGCCGGCTTCCCTGGCGGTGTGACTGGGGTCACCCCCTTGGGGCGGGATGCAGAAAAACAACAAGGGGCCGGTCGGCCCCTTGTTCTATCTGGTGTTGCGGATTTACTGGTGCGCGTCGGCGAAGGCCTTCATCGCCTCGGCATGCTTGGTCATGCCCTCGGCCCGCTCCCCCAGCCGCTTGACGAACTCGGCCTGCTTGGCCGGATCCTCTATCTTGTCGTAACGCTGCTGCAGGTGAGCCTGGATCTCCGCCGGCGTCATCTGCTGCATGCGCGCCATGCGATCGTGGCGCTTGTGATGCTTGCCGCCCATGCCATCCATGGGACCCCCCATGGGGCAGTCGACGGCGGGACGCCCGGCCGGCGCGGTGGCAACGGCTTCGCTGGTGGCATAGGCGCCCAGCGGCAGGCCCAGGATCAGGGTGGCGGTCAGCAATGTCTTGGTCAGTTTTTTCATGTTTATCTCCTCGGGGGATGAATCTGGGGTCGGCGTCTTGCCTTGACCTCAAGTAAACACCCAGTCCGTGTCTGAACTTTGCCAGCCCGGCGCTTTTTTGTAGCAGAGTGTGCCACCTTGCCCATTTGCCACAGTTTGACACAAACCCCCCGGGGGATTTTCGTATAATCGGGCCAGTTCCCCCTGTTCCCCTTTGCTTGATAGAGAGCTGCCGTCATGAATCAATTGCACACCCATATCCTGGTGGTCGATGACCACGGTGAGATCCGCGATCTGCTCAAGCGCTTCCTGGAGCAGCATGGCATGCGGGTCAGCTGTGCCCGCGACGGGCGGGAGATGAAGAAGCTGCTGGAGGAGCGGGAGTTCGATCTGCTGGTGCTCGATCTCATGCTGCCCGGGGAGGATGGCCTCACCCTGTGCCGCGAGCTGAGGGTGAAGTCGAATCTGCCCATCATCATGCTCACTGCCATGGGGGAGGAGACGGACCGCATCATAGGGCTGGAGATGGGGGCCGATGACTATCTCGCCAAGCCGTTCAACCCGCGCGAGCTGCTGGCCCGGATCAAGGCGGTGATGCGCCGCACCCAGGCGGATCTGCAGCCGGTCGCCGAGATCCTGTCCCGGGACTTGCGCTTCGATCGCTGGCTGCTCGACATCAATCGCCGCGAGCTGGTCGACGAGGACGGGGTGGGGCTCAGCCTCTCCACCGCCGAGTTCGACTTGCTCAAGGTCTTCCTGGAGCGGCCCCAGCGGGTGCTGAGTCGGGATCAGTTGCTGGATCTCGCCCGTGGCCGGGAGGCGGTGGCCTTCGATCGCGCCATCGACACCCTGGTGAGCCGGCTGCGGCGCAAGCTGGAGCGCGACCCCAAGAACCCCGAACTCATCAAGACCATCTGGGGCGGCGGTTACCTGTTCGCCGCCGATGTGACCCAGGCGTGATCCCATGAACTTCTTCAAGCGACTCTGGCCCAAGGGGCTCACCGGGCAGATAGTGCTGGTGGCCCTGGCGGGGCTCATCCTGATCCAACTGCTCAGCATCCAGATCTACCGCTCGGACCGGGAGGAGGCGCTCGGCTTCGTCAACAGCCGCAACGCCATGCAGCGCATCGTCTCAGTGGTGCGCCTGCTGACCCTCTCCCCCCCCGAGCTGCACCGGGAGATATTGAAGGCGAGCCGCAGCGAGACCCTGTTTCTGCGCCTGGCCCACGAGCCGCTGCAGCCGGACAAGCGCAGCCCCCGCTTCGAGGCGCTGGTGCGCAGCAAGCTGGGCTATCCCCCCGGGTTGATGGTGGAGATCAGCGCCGAACTCAGCAAGGATGCCCCCCGCAGCCGAGCCTGGCGCCATCATGTGCGGATGATGGACGATCGCAAGGGGCCGCCGCCCCAGGACATGCGACTCTATGGCTCCATCGAGCTGCCCGGCGGCCAGTGGTTGCAGTTCAGCTCCCTGGTGGACAAGGAGGCGGGGGCCTGGTCCCTACGCACCACCTTCAACCTGCTGCTGGTGGCCAGCCTGGTGATCGGCCTGATGATCTGGCTGTTTCGTCGCGCCACCCGTCCCCTCAAGCAGCTGGCCCACAACGCCGACAAGCTGGGGCGCGGCGAGGAGACGGCCCTGCTCAAGGAGGAGGGGCCCACCGAGATCCGCGATTCCATCCAGGCGTTCAACCGCATGCATACCCGGCTCGAACGCTTCGTCCAGGACAGGACCCAGATGCTGGCCGCCATCTCCCACGACCTGCGCACCCCCATCACCAGCCTGCGGCTGCGCAGCGAGTTTCTGGCCGATGGCGAGGACAAGGAGCGCATCCAGCAGACCCTGCAGCAGATAGAGCAGATGCTGGCGGCCACCTTGAGCTTCGCCCGGGACGAGGGCACGGAGGAGCAGACCCGGGAGCTGGATCTGGTCAGCCTGCTGGAGAGCCTGTGCGACGATTATGCCGACACCGGCCAGCCGGTGCACTTCGTGGCACAGGGCAAGCTGGTCTATGCCTGCCGCGCCAACGCCCTGCGCCGGGTGCTGCAGAACCTGATCGGTAACGCCCTCAAGTATGCGGGCCAGGTGGAGGTGCGCCTCGACCCCGGCCCCCACGAGTTGCTGATCCGGGTGATGGATCAGGGGCCCGGCATCGCCAGTGAGCGGCTCGAGGAGGTGTTCAAGCCCTTCGTGCGTCTGGACGAGGCGCGCAATACCGCCTCGGGCAGCGTGGGGCTGGGGCTCTCCATCGCCCGCACCCTGGTGCATCAACATGGCGGCGAGCTGACCCTGCACAATCGCCCCGAGGGGGGGCTGGAGGCCAGGATCAGCCTGCCGCGCTGAGGGCCGCCCCCGCAAATGAAGCAGGCCCGCACTCGGCGGGCCTGCTTTATTTTCTGGCAAGGACAGATCAGAACGGGTCGCTCAGCCCCAGGTTGTCGCGGCGCCCATCCAGCATGGTGCCATGGCTGGCGTCGTCCACCGTCTCGCCCGGCAGCTTGTCGATGCCGGCGGTGACGCCCAGCGAGTGATCCCCCGGGTCTGGGCATGGAGCTCGGCGGGGAGCAGAGCATCTTCATCTGCCTATCCGGCTTGCGGTTTTCTCTTTGCTGCACCCTGGGCCAGAAGTGGTCTTGATTGTACGCTGGGGAGACTTGCCGCTGCTCAGGGGGCGCTGGTTTGGCCGCAATGGGTTCATCCAGCTTGGAGGCCCTGTCTTGTGTTTGCGCTCGCCTCGAGTCAGGTTGAACAGGGCAGTGTTGCTGGGTATCACCTGTTCGGTGCTCGCCGAGCGAAGAGGATGGCGGATATCCAGACGACAAAAAACCCGCCGAGGCGGGTTTTTTTAAATTCTTGCAAGTGGTCAGTCAGCAGGCACAAGCCTGGTTACCGGCCTCTCGGCTTGAATTACAGACCAACTACGTTGGCAGCAGCCGGGCCTTTCTGGCCTTGCTCGATGGTGAACTCAACGCGCTGACCTTCGTCCAGGGTTTTGAAGCTGGTGGACTGGATGGCGGAGAAGTGTACGAACACGTCTTTGCTGCCGTCAGCCGGGGAGATGAAGCCAAAACCTTTTTCAGCGTTGAAGAATTTAACGGTACCAGTCATTTTGTTAGACATAATAATTTCCTTTTGAGTGTTTAAGTGCCATATGGCAATTTATGATTTTTCGTCAGAATACGTATGGCGCACTAAACAAGGAGAATTATTTGATAAGGGAAATCGAGGATAACTCTTATCTAATCACTGCTTTACTAGAGACTACCTAACATAATGTGGTCTGAACTACCGAACCATCGAGAAAGATTAAAACACGCCCCCTCTTCGATAGCAATCTTTATCTCGCCAATCCTTTTTTTCTGCAGCCATTCTGGCGGTGAAATCTTGCTGAAAAAGGGCGGGAATCATCCGCTGGATGTGGGCGGATCGAGAGCGAGATCCTTGGCCAGCCTGCCCTGGCGGGGATCATCACACCCATCATGAGCCATGACGAGAGGGCGCAACATGAGGGTGAAAAAAACTGAAAAAAAGCAGGTGATGGTGCAGGCCGGGGGGCGGGATCACCAAGATCGCCCGACCCCGGAAGCAACTGCTGGCAGGCTCAGCGGCGGCCGCGGAACTTGCCACTGACGGAATCAATCCAGCTGAAGGTCTCTGGCAGAACCTGATTGCGCGCCCGCTCCTTGGCCTTCTCGCGGGCGATGCGGGAGGCCTCCTTGGCGGCTTCGGCGCGATCGGCCACTATCTTGAGGCGACCCTCTTCCCGGATCTTGTTGCGCTCGCCATTGGTCAAGGGATGATCCGCATTGGCCTGTGCCTTTTGCAGCAGTTGGGTTATTTCGGCCTTTTCTTTATCGGTGAGATCTTTCATTTCCAGCTTTTTCACGGGGCTCTCCTGGCAAGTTAGTAATGAAGCACCTTATCACATTTCGTTGATTATTTCTTATTCCCCTCTTGCCATTGGATTTTACCCTTGTCATCTGAGTCATTATTTTCTCTCAAGGGGTTGTTGCGGTAAAAAATAGTGACTCGAACAGGTGGGCGCTTAAATTTATCCCCCTGGCCAGGCAATAAATAAAATAACGATAGATATGAGTGGCTTGCCCCGGTTCATGGCCAATTGCTTGCTCAATCTGGGCCCCCGATGGGGGTGGATCCTGGCTCAGGTTCAGGGGTATGCTGGGGTCGCCCCTGTTTGCTGGGGGCAAATCAGTACTCGTAGTTAACGATTCGGATGGCAACAGGGGCCTGGCCCCGTGTGTCGGTCACATTTTTGGAGTTTGATGATGAGTAACAAAGAACATCACAACGGCAAAGATGGCAAGAAGAAGCCGCAGATGTCACTGAAGGAAAAGCGCGAGGCCAAGCGCCAGAAAGCCGATCTCAAGAACGGCAGCGCCATGAAGTAACTCAGCTCAGCCGAGCCAGTACCAAAAGCCAGCCCTTGCGCTGGCTTTTCTATGGCCGGACCTCCCCCTTCAGGGGCTGGCATCATAGTCGGCAAAGATCTGCTGATAGCGGCCATCGGCGCGCATGGTCAGCAGTGCCCGGTCGAAATGATCCCGCACCGCCGCACTGCGAAAGGCGAAGTGATAGAGGGTGGGAGCGAACAGGGAGTGGGTCAGGATCTGCGCCCGGGCGGCATGTGGGGCTCCGGCGGGTTGTGGCTGCAGCCGATCCAGAAAGTAGTGGAAGACGCGCTCTTCCATGATCACCGCATCGACCCGGCCGAGCAGCAGCTGACGCACCTGTGTCTGCTGTTTGGCCACCTCCTCGTAGCGGGGATTGCGGGCGGCCATGGCGGCAAAGTCCGGCCCCAGCACCCGAGTGGCTCGCTGAAAGGCGGTCACCCTCATGGTCGCCAGGGCGTCCAGGTTCATGAGCGTGAAGGGGGGCAGGGTGAAGACCTGGTTGCGAAAACGGATGACGGGGCGGGAGAGAAAGGCGGTGTCCAGCATGCCGGGCTTGACGTTGATGATGGCATCCAGCTTGCCGTCGGCCAGCATGCGGAAGGTACGTTCCAGGGGCAGATACTGGAAGTCGAGCCGATATTCGCTGCCTTCGAAGGCGGCGCGCAGCAGATCCAGCTCTATGCCCCGGCCCTGTTCCTGTATCACATAGGGGGGGATGGCGAAGCTGACGCCGACCTTCAGTGGTTGGGCGCTCAGATGCCCGCTCAGCAAGAGGGCAATGATCAGGATGGCGCGTGCGATCATGGTGTGCCTGCCTCGTTGTCACCCGTCTGCATCATAGCGAATTCCCCACAACGGCAGGGAGCGCGGTCAGCGGATAGGTCAACAGAGGGGAAGAGTGCAGCTCGGCTGCGACAGTCATGGACATGGAAAAAGGCCCTGAATGGTCAGGGCCTGGTCGCAGGTATTTTTTAAAAAGGAATGTCGTCGTCGAAGTCCATCGGCGGCTCGTTGTAGACCGGCGGCGCGGACTGGGGCTGCTGCTGCGGGCGGCTGTAGCCTCCCTGCTGCATGTTCTGCTGAGGCGCGGCGGGGCGCTGCTGCATGTTCTGCGCGGGAGCGGCCTGCTGCGGCTGACCCCAGTTGCCCTGGGACGGCTGGCCGCCCATGCCTTGACCGGCGCCACCCTGGGGGCGACCACCCAGCATCTGCATCACGCCACTGAAGCTGTCTACCAGTACCTCTGTGGTGTAACGCTCCTGGCCGCTCTGATCTTGCCACTTGCGGGTCTGCAGCTTGCCTTCGACATAGACCTGGGAGCCCTTCTTCAGGTATTCGCCCGCCACTTCGGCCAGCTTGCCCATGAACACCACGCGGTGCCATTCGGTGCGCTCTTTCTGCTCACCGGTCTGCTTGTCGCGCCAGGTTTCGGAGGTGGCCAGGGTGATGTTGGTCACGGCACCGCCGCTCGGCATGTAGCGCACTTCCGGGTCTTGTCCCAGGTTACCGATCAGAATGACTTTGTTGATGCCTCGACTGGCCATAATCTCTCTTCCACCTTTATATACCGACCAGCTGTCTGGTCTGAATGTCACACAATATTGCCGCCGCACAGGGCTGGTGCCGTCTCAATCGGCGTCTGCCACTCGCCTATCGCCAACCGGGACCGAGCCCGGTCATCGACATCCGATTAGCCGGCAATAGTAACAGTTGATGCCCGGGATAGCACATCTTTAGCGCGACCGGGCCGCTTTGGCTCGCCCCGGGCCGTTTCAGGTTACGCTAGCCTATTTGCCGGTCGCCGGACAAGTGACCCGGGCCACAACCCTGCGGCGAGGGGGCGTCTGACAGCACTATCATGACCCGTCGTTGATCCAACATGCCTCATTTTCCCCCCAAATAGGGGGCGCATCCTAGTCCGCTGTATTGTCTGGAAAAAAGTGCGTTTTAATCCCATTTGGTCGGCGTCTCATACTTTTTTAATGCTGTGCAAAAATAGGGGGTTGTTACTCTCTTGCGACCATTCCTGGCACCCGAAAAACGAAAACGAGCCAACCGGCGCACAGTTCAAGGAAGAGCCCCATGACGACAGTGACCCCCTTGGTCCTCGTGACCGAAGGCAATGTGCAGGCGACGACCTTTACCAGCTACCTGATGGCGCAAGTGGGTCAACCCATCACGCTGATCAGCCAGCCGGATCAGCTGTTGACCATGGGGGAGTGCAGCCTGTTTCTGATCGATCTGGATTACCTCAAGTCGAGCCAGCAGTTCGGCTGGCACAGGGCCATCGCCGCCTTCGACTCCGCCAGCACGGTGCTGCTCAATGCCCCCAACAGCACGGACAGGGATCTGCTGCTGATGTGGCCCAACACCAGCGGCCTCTTCTTTCGCCAGGATCCCCTGGATCGCCTGGTGGCCGGGATCCGCAAGGTAATGGCGGGGGAGTTCTGGATCCCCCGTCATCTGATGTGCGAGCTGGTCAACTACTACCGGCAGGGCAACGAGCCCGCCCAGCGCCACCAGACCCTGCTCACGGTGCGCGAGCGGGAGATCATCCGCTACCTGATGACGGGGGCCTCCAACACCGAGATTGCCGACAGCCTGTTCGTCAGCGAGCACACCATCAAGTCCCACCTCTATAACGTCTTCAAGAAGCTGAACGTCAAGAACCGGTTGCAGGCGGTGAGCTGGGCCAAGGATTACCTCGATTTCACGAGCTCCCACTGATGCGGGCCTGGTTGCTCTGCCTCTGGCTGGCCGCCGCCCCCCTGCTGGCCGCTGACGAGGATGTCAACGCGCCCCTGGAGTCCCTGCAACCCGAGCAGGAGAACGACAGGATAGAGATAGGGGGCCTGGTGATCGATCGCACCTTCACCCGCTTCGGCCAGGGGTTCTATCACCACTTCAGCCGGCTGCGGGAGGATGAAGACCCGGACGGCCGGGAGAACCTCACCATTCATGAGCGGCCGACGGCGCGTTGGGGGAGCCTTGTCTGGGTAACCCATAACCGCAAGGTGCTGTTCAAGACGGCGCTCTCGCCGGTGCGCAGCCAGGGAGAACTGGCGGCGCAGCAGGCCTGGGGCCAGGTGAGCAAGATTTTACGGCAACAGAAGGTGGCCATGCTGTTCATGGACACCTTCGATCTGGAACACGATGAACTATAAGGACATGGCATATGTGCTCTCGCCTCCTGCTCCTGGCCCTGACGGTCACCCTGACCGCCTCCGCCTCCGAGCTGATCTATCGCCCCATCAACCCCAGCTTTGGCGGTAATCCCCTCAACAGCAGCCACCTGCTGGGCACGGCCAATGCCCAGAACGATTACAAGGATCCCTCCGCCGGTGGCAGCAGCGGCACCTCGGCCCTGGACAGGCTCACCTCCAGCCTGCAGTCGCGGCTGGTGAGCCAGCTGCTGGCGGACATAGGCCAGGATGGCAGCCAGGGCGGCAGCCTGGTCACCGACGAGTTCGCGATCAATGTGGTGGACGAGGATGGCACCCTGGCCATCTCCATCACGGACAGAGCGACGAATGAAACCACCCTGATCGAAGTGAATGGCCTGATCGCCGACTGAGGATGCTATGAAACGGATACCCCTGTTCGCCGCCCTGCCCCTGGTGGCCCTCCTGTTTGGCCTCGGCGGCTGTGCCACCCACATCGGCTCCCCCGAGCCCGATGAGAAGGCGACCCTGATGCCGAGATCCATCTCCTATAAAGAGCTGATCAGCCTGCCCAAGCCCAAGGGCAAGATAGTGGCCGCCGTCTACGACTTTCGTGACCAGACGGGCCAGTATTTGCCGGCGCCGGCCTCCAACTTCTCCACCGCGGTGACCCAGGGCGGGGTCGCCATGCTCAGCACGGCGCTGTGGGACTCCCAATGGTTCGTTCCCCTGGAGCGGGAGGGGCTGCAGAACCTCCTGACCGAGCGCAAGATAGTGCGGGCGACCCAGAACAAGCCCAATGTGCCCGGCAACAATCAACAGCAGCTGCCCTCCCTGGTGGCGGCCAACATCCTGATCGAGGGGGGCATAGTCGCCTATGACAGCAATGTGCGTACCGGCGGGGTGGGGGCCAAGTATTTCGGGATCGGGGCGAGCGGGGAATACAGGGTCGATCAGGTCACCGTCAACCTGAGGGCGGTCGATATCCGCTCCGGTCGCATCCTCAACAGCGTCACCACCGCCAAGACCATCCTCTCCCAGCAGGTGCAGGCCGGGGTATTTCGCTTCGTCGAGTACAAGCGGCTGCTGGAGGCCGAAGCCGGGTTCAGCACCAACGAGCCGGTGCAGATGTGCGTCATGTCCGCCATCGAATCGGCGGTGATCCGCCTCATCGCCAACGGGGTGCGGGACAACCTCTGGCAGCTGGCCGATGCCAGGGATCTGGACAACCCCATACTGCAGGGCTATCTGCAAGACAGCGCCCCCATCCTCTGAGGCGGGATCAGCCACTCAGGCGGCCTGTCTCAGGCCTCCCCATCTGCTCTTCAAAGGCCCGCTCAGGGCCTTTTTTCATGACGCCTGCCATGGAGAGGGCCGCTCTCAGCCTCTTCTCACACTTTCTTCCCAGGACGGGCCGAGATCCGAATCAGCCTCGAATCAGCTGTGTGCCTGATGGTCGCCCGGCCGGGGGCTGGGGATACTGGACCCGCACTTCAAAAAGGTAATCACAGATGAAATACCTGACGCCTCTCCTGATGACCCTGAGCCTGCTTGGCCTGCCCGTGGCGGCGCAGGATCTCGCCCCGGCCAGCGAACTGGGACAAGACAACGAACTCGAGCTGTTGCAGCGCGGGGAGGGCAATCAGGCCCGGCTGTGGCAACTGGGCACGGACAACGAGCTGTTGCTCGGCCAGTCGGGGAACGACAACCAGGTGCGCCTGATGCAGCGCGGGGATCGGCAGCGGCTGAGCCTGGAGCAGGTCGGCGACAGCCACTGGGTCGATGCGGTCCAGCTCGGGGTCGGCAACAGTGCCGAGCTCTACCAGGCCGGCGTCGGCAACCAGATCTGGTTGTGGCAGCAGGGCCTGGACAACCAGGCCTGGATCAGCCAGAGCGGGTATGACAATCGGGCGCGGGCGGTTCAGCTCGGTGATGGCAATCTGGCCACCATAGAGCAGAGCGGCAGCGGCCTGGCGGCCACCGTCATTCAGGCGGGGGTCAACCAGCAAGTGAGAGTAGTCCAAACCAACTGAGCTCAGGCTCACACCAAAGCACGAGAGGGAAATCATGTTCAAACGTACCATCATCGCCTCCGCCGTATTGCTGGCTACTTCCAGCGTCTGGGCGGCCTCCGCCAACAACCAGGCCACGGTCACCCAAACCGGCAGCAACAACCTGGCCACGGTCGAGCAGATCGACGACAGCAACCACAACGAGGCGAGCATCAGCCAGCTGGGCGCCGACAACGAGGCGAAAACCATCCAGAAGAACACCAGCCAGTCCGAGGCCAGCGTGGCGCAGGTCGGGGTCGGCAACGACGCCCTGGTGACCCAGGAGTCCAGCACGGCGGGATCCCTGGCCCAGGTCGCGAGCACGGGCAACTTCAACGTCGCCACCGTGACCCAGCAGGTGTTCAACGAAGGATCCCATGCCTCCGTGGCACAGATCGGCAACCACAACAACGCCGACGTGATGCAGGACAACGGTGATGGTGCCAGCTCTACCGTGAGCCAGCTGGGCAACCACAACGAAGCCAACCTCGACAACTATTGGTCCGACAAGGCCATCGCCAACGTCAGCCAGCTCGGCAACGGCCATGAGGCCAGCGTCTCCCAGCGGATCGCCGATGGCGCCGAAGCCCAGGTCGCCCAGTCCGGCAGCCTGAACAAGGCCAGCGTCACCCAGGCCACCAACCACTATGGCTATGCCTATCCGGAGGGAACCCTGGCAAAGGTGACCCAGTCTGGCAGTGGCAACGAGGCCCTGGTCGACCAGCGCGATCTCGATAACAAGGCCTATGTCACCCAGAGCGGCGTCGATGGCTATGTGAGCACGGCCCAGTCCGGCTCGGCGGCCGGTGAGGGCAACACCCTGACCGCCAACCAGGCCGGCAGCAACGAGCGCGCCACTCTGACTCAAGTGGGTAACCGCAACGAGATCGAAACCAGTCAGACCGGCCATGACGATGGGGTGACCATCGATCAGCTGGGGGATGACAACCTGGCCATCGCCTATCAGGGCGGCGCCGGCGAACAGGCCAGCATACTCCAGGTGGGTGAAGGCAACCTGGCCGATACCGAGCAGAAGGGGGCGGGCAACCAGGCCAGCATCAATCAGCAGGGCAATGGCAACGATGCCGTGGTCAAGCAGCTGGCCAGCAGCACGGATGGTGTGGTGACCATAGATCAGCACGGGAATGACAACTACGCCAACGCGGAGCAGGAGGCGGGCAGCAACAACCGGATCGCCATCGACCAGCAAGGAGATCGCAACCAGGTGGCGGCCGCCCGTGACGTGGCAGGCAAGGGCGCCTGGACCTGGGGGTCGGACAACGAGCTGACCGTGGCCCAGACCGGGAATGACAACTGGGCCTATGCCGATGCGTCCCACTCGGGTTCGACCGTGACCGTGACCCAGACCGGGGACATGAACAGCGCTTCCGTCGAATCCTATCTGGGCAGCGACAACGAGCTGAGCGTCAGCCAGACCGGCAACCACCATGTGGCCGATGTCTACGTCAATGCCGGCATGAATGGCGGCAACAACCTGGTCGATGTGGTGCAGACCGCCAGCTACAATACGGCTCAGGTCGATGTGTACGGCAGCAACAACCAGGCTTATGTCTACCAGGGCGGCAACTGATGCGTCTCATGTTCGGGGGCCTGCGGGCCCCTTTTTCATTTTCGCTGCGGCGCGGGCGTCACCTCTGGCGGTGCCTGCTGCCCCTGCCATTGCTGATGACCCTGGCCGCCCGGGCCGAGGAGAGCGAGATGACCCCAGTCCCCAATGTGCAGTTCAATGCCATATCGACCCCGACCGGCCTCTCCCTGGCCCCCACCCTGCACAGCGACCAGGCCCTGACCCTGGGTTTCACTCTGGATCTGTGGAGCGAAGGCGCCGCCGGGCAGAGCCACCAGCGCCAGGGAGGGCAGGTCACACTGCTCCCCGATCGCCCCCATGGCCTGGGCCGGCTGAGTCTGGGGTTGAGCTGCCCCTACCGGGTCAGGGTCAGGGTGCAACTGTGGCAGGGGGAGGCGCTGCTGACCGAGCAGGAGCAGCATTTCAGCTGCCCGCAACGGGCGTGATTTCCCGCCTGGACTGTCTATTCATCCAGTAGTCTCTATGCCATACTGGCCCGCTCTGGTTCTCGTATCGAGCGCGCAACAAGATGGAAAAAATCGTGATCCGGGGTGCCCGCACCCACAACCTCAAGAACATCAACCTGACTCTGCCCCGCGACAAGCTGATCGTGGTCACGGGTCTCTCCGGCTCCGGCAAGTCCTCCCTGGCGTTCGATACCCTCTATGCCGAGGGGCAGCGCCGCTACGTGGAATCCCTCTCCGCCTATGCCCGCCAGTTCCTCTCACTGATGGAGAAGCCGGACGTGGACCACATTGAGGGGCTGTCGCCTGCCATCTCCATCGAGCAGAAGTCCACCTCCCACAACCCGCGCTCGACCGTCGGCACCATCACCGAGATCTACGACTACCTGCGCCTGCTGTTCGCCCGGGTCGGCGAGCCACGCTGCCCGACTCACGCCATCCCGCTCGCGGCCCAGACCATCAGCCAGATGGTGGATCAGGTGCTGGCCCAGCCCGAAGGGGCCAAGCTGATGCTGCTGGCTCCCGTGGTGCGCAACCGCAAGGGGGAGCACAGCAAGCTGCTGGAGAACCTGGCGGCCCAAGGCTACATCCGCGCCCGCATCGACGGCGAGGTGTGCGACCTCTCCGACCCCCCCGCCCTGGAGCTGCACAAGAAGCACACCATCGAGGTGGTGGTGGATCGCTTCAAGGTGCGCGATGACCTGGCCCTGCGCCTGGCCGAGTCCTTCGAGACGGCGCTGACCCTCTCCGGCGGCATCGTACTGGTGGTGCCCATGGACGGGGAGGAGCAGGTGCAAGCCATGACCTTCTCCGCCAACTTCGCCTGCCCGGAGTGCGGCTACTCCATGTCGGAGCTGGAGCCGCGCATCTTCTCCTTCAACAACCCGGCCGGCGCCTGTCCCACCTGTGACGGCCTCGGGGTGCAGCAGTATTTCGACCCAGCCAAGCTTATCCACGATCCGGGCCAGAGCCTGGCTGGCGGCGCCATCCGTGGTTGGGACAAGCGCAGCTTCTACTACTTCCAGATGCTCAAATCCCTGGCCGATCACTACAAGTTCGATCTGGAGACCCCCTGGGGGGATCTGCCCGCCCGGGTGCAGGAGGTGGTGCTGCGCGGCTCGGGTCGCACCGAGATCGAATTCCGCTACATGAACGATCGCGGCGATGTGGTGGTGCGCAAGCACCCCTTCGAGGGGATACTGCACAACATGGAGCGGCGCTACCGGGAAACCGAATCCAACTCGGTGCGCGAAGAGCTGGCGAAATACATCGCCAACAAGTCCTGCACCAGTTGCGGCGGCAGCCGGCTGCGGGAAGAAGCGCGTCACGTCTTCGTCGACAACCGCAACCTGCCCGCCATCGCCGAGCAGTCCATCGGTGACGCCCTCGCCTTCTTCGAAGGCTTGAACCTGACCGGCCAGCGCGCCCAGATAGCCGACAAGATCCTCAAGGAGATCGTCGAGCGGCTCGGCTTCCTGGTGAATGTCGGCCTCAACTACCTGAGTCTGTCCCGCAGCGCCGAGACCCTCTCCGGCGGCGAGGCCCAGCGGATCCGGCTGGCCAGCCAGATCGGCGCCGGCCTGGTGGGGGTGATGTATGTGCTGGACGAACCCAGCATAGGCCTGCACCAGCGGGACAACGAGCGGTTGCTGGGCACCCTGACTCACCTGCGGGATCTCGGCAACACGGTGATCGTGGTGGAGCATGACGAGGATGCCATCCGCCTCGCCGACCACGTGCTCGACATAGGCCCTGGGGCCGGCGTGCATGGCGGCGCCATCGTCGCCCAGGGCACGCCGGAGGAGATCATCAATAACCCCGAGTCCCTGACCGGCGACTACCTCTCCGGGCGCAAGGAGATTGCCGTGCCGGCCGAGCGTACCCCGCTCACCGACCGCTGGCTCAAGCTCAAGGGGGCGAGCGGCAACAACCTGCGCAACGTCAACCTGGATCTGCCCATCGGGGTGATGACCTGCGTCACCGGCGTCTCCGGCTCCGGCAAGTCGACCCTGATCAACGACACCCTGTTTCGCATCGCCCACCGGGAGCTCAACAAGGCGACCGAGTCCACCCCGGCCCCCTATCGCAGCATCGAGGGGCTGGATCAGCTGGACAAGGTGGTGGACATCGATCAGAGCCCCATCGGCCGCACCCCGCGCTCCAACCCGGCCACCTATACCGGCCTGTTCACCCCGATCCGCGAGCTGCTCTCCGGCACCCAGGAGGCGCGCTCCCGCGGCTACCAGCCGGGTCGCTTCTCCTTCAACGTGAAAGGGGGCCGCTGCGAGGCGTGCCAGGGGGATGGGGTCATCAAGGTGGAGATGCACTTTTTGCCGGACGTCTACGTGCCCTGCGACGTCTGCAAGGGCAAGCGCTACAACCGCGAGACCCTGGAGGTGAAGTACAAGGGCAAGAACATCCACGAGATCCTCGAGATGACGGTGGAGGATGCCCGCGCCTTCTTCGACCCTGTCCCTGCGGTGGCGCGCAAGCTGCAGACCCTGATGGACGTGGGCCTCTCCTACATCCGCCTCGGCCAGTCCGCCACCACTTTGTCCGGCGGCGAGGCGCAGCGGGTCAAGCTGGCGCGGGAGCTCTCCAAGCGGGACACCGGCAAGACCCTCTACATCCTGGACGAACCGACCACGGGCCTGCACTTCCACGACATCCAGCAGCTGCTTAAGGTGCTGCACCAGCTGCGGGATAGGGGCAACACCATGGTGATCATCGAGCACAACCTGGACGTCATCAAGACCGCGGACTGGGTGGTGGATCTGGGGCCGGAAGGGGGCGCCGGCGGTGGCCGCATCCTGGTGACGGGCACCCCGGAGCAGGTGGCCAGGAACAAGGAGTCCCACACGGCCCGCTTCCTGGCCCCCCTGCTGGCGAAGCAGGCGGCCAGGACATCGACCAGCCAGCCTGCACGCAAACGCAAGGCGCAAAAGAGCGAGCAGAGCGAGTGACGGCCAGCCGTCCTGTTCGGTGAGGACGCGCTGCCAGCGTCCAGCGAGAGGGGCCTGATGGCCCCTCTTTGATATGGGGGGGCCTGATGGCCCCTCTTTGATATGAGGGGCTTGATGGCTCCTCTTTGGCATGGGCGCCTGATGGCCCCTCTTTGATATGGGGGCTTGATGGCCCCTCTTTGATATGGGGGCTTGATGGCCCCTCTTTGATATGAGGGGCTTGATGGCTCCTATTTGATATGGGGGCTTGATGGCCCCTCTTTGATATGGGGGCCTGATGGCCCCTCTTTGATATGGGGGGCCTGATGGCCCCTCTTTGATATGAGGGGCTTGATGGCTCCTCTTTGATATGGGGGCCTGATGGCCCCTCTTTGATATGAGGGCCCTGTGGGCTCCTCTCTGACATGGGCGCCCAGGGCACCCGGCTCGGCGAGGGATGGCGGTCAAGGGAGGCGTATCAGGCGCCATGACGGCCGGATAAGGGTGGCGGCGGGAAATATAGCCGGGTGGCGCGCGGTGCGGCAGGCGGCGAATAAGCCACCTGGATCACAGAACCTATATTCACTCTGCCGCTTAAAGTTGAAATTATATTCACGCTAAAAGTTAAAGTTATTAAAAATCAAATCGTTGTGAGTGAAAATAAGATGGATCACGCATCATTTAAGCTATTTCGTACATCTATCTATTTATTGGTAACTTTTGCGCCAAATCAATAACCAGCCCGTCACATCCTTTTATAGTCGCCTTGCTTACAACCCAGAATGAAAAACTAAAAAAGGAAACTTGGTGATGAACAAATTTCTTCCCCTGATGCTTGCAGCCGCCTTTACCGCCCCCGCCATGGCCCACCAGGCCGGCGACATCCTGGTGCGTGGGGGCCTGGCCTTCGTCTCTCCCCAGGAGAGCAGCGACGATGTGCTGGGCACGGGCGAGTTCCAGGTCGATGACGACATGCAGCTCGGGCTGACCCTCTCCTACCTGATCACCGACAACTGGGGGGTCGAATTGCTGGCGGCCACCCCCTTCTCCCACCGGGTGAGTACCCCGGAGCTGGGGGAGGTTGCCAAGGTCAAGCACCTGCCGCCGACCCTGATGGCGCAATACTACTTCGGCGATGCCCAGAGCAGGGTGCGTCCCTATGTGGGCATCGGCATCAACTACACCACCTTCTTCAGCGAGAAGGGCAAGGGCGCCCTCGATGGGGCGGACGTGAAGCTGGATGACTCCTGGGGCGTGGCGGGTCAGATCGGCCTCGACATGGCGATCGACGATCGCTGGTTCGTCAACGGCTCCGCCTGGATCATGGACATAGACACAGAGGTGCACGTCAATGGCGGCGAGGGGATCAAGACCTCCATCGACCCCATGGCCTTCATGGTCGGCGTCGGCTATCGCTTCTAATGATACCTACTTGCACTGCACGTCCTTTTCGCCCGGCTGCGCCGGGCTTTTTTGTGGGCGTCTATTGATTCCCTTGCCATAAAAACATCATAAATTCACCTCTCCCACCTCCACTAATGGGCCGCCCGGCCGATATCCCCTGTACTGTCTCTTTCCCAACGAGTGAGGATGTCTCATGGGTTTGTCTATCGTGCAGCGGATCATCGCCGGATTCGTGCTGATGCTGCTGTTGCTAATCCTGCTGGGGGCCGTCAGCGCCCTCAAGATCCGGGGGATCAGCCAGGGTCTCTCCCAGGTGTCCGATACCGCCACCCCCCTGGTCATCACGGTGGCTGGCCTCAAGGGGGCGCTGCAGGACAGCAACCGCTGGGTGCTGGAATACCGCGCCAGCGAACAGGCAAGCAAGCTGCCTGAGCTGGCCGGCCGCTTCCAGCAGCAAGAGGCAGGCTTCAAGACCCTGAGTCAGCAGATGGGGCGTTTCACCGAGCTGGCCGAGGCACGTCAGCGTTTCGCCGGGGTGGAGCAGGCCACGGGGCAGTTCTACGGGTTGGCCGAGCAGGTGATGGCCCAGCATGGCCAGTGGCTCGCGCTGCTGGCGCGACGCCAGCAGCTGGAGATGGCCTTCATTCGCCTGGAGGATACCTACCAGTGGGCCGCGGATCTGCTGCTGCAGCAGGCTGCCGCCAAGCGATCCATGCGCAACAAGGCCGAACTCATCACCTCCGGCATCGCCCGGGATCTGAAGAACATCCGCCGCGCCGATGGGGAAACCGACCTCAACGCGCTGGAGCGGGTGCTCGGCAAGGACATAGAGATGGCCCGCAAGCGGCTGGAGCGGGTCGATGTGCCCGCCGACGTCAAGCAGCGCTTCGTCTCCAATCTGGACAGGATGCAGGAGCTGGCCCTCGGCAAGCAGGGGCTGCTCGCCACCATGCGTCAGGGTCAGCAGCTCGCCGCCTCCCTGGATCAACTCAACTTGCAGCTGGATGCCGCCCTGGTCAGCAGCCTGAACCTGCTCGACGAGATGGGCAAGAGTGCGGGCGCCATCGCCAGCGAGAGCCGCGCCCTGGCCGATGATGCCGTCAGCAGCGCCAGCGTCTGGATCCTGCTGGTGGCCGCCGTCTCCGCCGGCGCCGCCCTGCTCATCGGCTACACCACGGCCCGCAGCATTCAACGCCCCTTGCAGCGCATCGACCATGAGCTCGGCCTGATGGCGGCCGGGGACATGACCCGCCGCATCGACTACCAGAGCCGCTGCGAGTTCGGCAGTCTTTCCCGCTCCATCGACACCCTGGCGGGCAAGACGGGGGAGCTGCTCGCCCAGATCAATGCCGGTTCCCGCCATCTGGTGGAGGAGGCGAGCCGCGCCGCCGAGATAAGCGATCGGGCCATGGCCCGGGTGCAGGATCAGAAGAGCCAGACCGATCAGGTGGCCGCCGCCATCACGGAACTGGAGGTGAGCGCCACCGAGGTGGCCCGCTCCACCGATGGCACCCGGCACGAGGTGGATCTCGCCGACGAGGAGGCGAAGGCCGGTCGCCATCAGGTCGCCGCCACCCGCCGCCTCACCGAGGAGCTGGCCGGGGCTATGGCCGAGGCGATGGGCATCACCCACAAGCTGGGGGAGTTCAGTCACAACATCGGCAGCATACTCGACGTGATCCGCGGCATCGCCGAGCAGACCAACCTGCTGGCCCTGAACGCCGCCATCGAGGCGGCCCGGGCCGGTGAGGCCGGTCGCGGCTTCGCTGTGGTGGCCGACGAGGTCAGGGCCCTGGCCAACCGGACCCAGACCAGCACGGAGGAGATCCAGGCCATGATCGAGAACCTGCAGAGCGCCAGCGACCAGGTGGTCGAGGTGATGGCGCGCAGCCAGGAGCAGACCGGCAGCTGCGTCGATCAGACCCGCCAGATGGATGCCGCCCTGCAATCCATCGCCGATCGGATGAGCGCCATCAAGTCGATGGCGGATCAGGTCGCCCACGCCGCCCAGGAGCAGATCTCGGTCAGCCAGGGGGTGGCGCGCCACATCGCCGGCATCGCCGAGGTGGCCTACGAGACAGAACGGGAAGCGCGCCAGTCGGCAGGCAGCAGTGAAGTGCTGGCGGATCTGGCGGGCAAGCAGCAGCAATTGATCGCCCATTTCAAGGTATGAGAGGACTTATGGCTAACAAGTGGATCGGGGCCCTGAGTCTCCTGGTATGTGGTCAGCTGATGGCCAGCGAGCTGGTGATCGAAAGCTGGCGCATCGATGACAAGGCCCTGTGGGAGCAGAAGATCATCCCGGCCTTCGAGGCCGCTCACCCCGGCATCCAGGTGAGATTCAACGGCGTGCAGAACGTCAGCTACATGCCGACCCTGTGGGCCAGCCTGAAGGCAGGCAAGGCGGGGGATCTCATCACCTGTCGCCCGTTTGACGACTCCCTGGCCCTGTTCAAGGCGGGCCATCTGGCCGAGCTGACCGAGATGGCCGGGATGGAGAACTTCCCGAGCTTTGCCCAATCTCCCTGGCAGACCGACTCGGGGGCGCAGACCTTCTGTGTGCCCATGGCCTCCGTCATTCACGGCTTCTTCTACAACAAGGCGATCTTCAGCGAGCTGGGGCTGACCGTGCCCCAGACCCGTGACGCCTTCTTCGCCGCGCTGGACAAGGTGAAGGCCGATGGCCGCTATGTGCCGCTCGCCATGAGCGGCAGCGAGAGCTGGGTCGCCTCCGAGCTGGGTTTCCAGAACATAGGGCCCAACTACTGGCAGGGGGAGGATGGACGGCTGGCGCTGATCGACGGTCAGGAGCGGCTCGACAACCCGCAATACGTCAAGGTGTTCGAGGAGCTGGCCCGCTGGCGCACCTATCTCGGCGAGGGGGGCGAGAGCCGCGACTATGCCGCGACCAATGAGCTGTTCACCTCCGGCAAGGCCGCCTTCTATGCGGCGGGATCCTGGGAAATCGCCCCCTTCACCGGCAAGCTGGACTTCGGGGTGATGCCGCCCCCCGTGGCCAGGCAGGGGGACGGTTGCTTCTTCACCGATCACACCGACATCGGCATGGGGCTCAACCCCGCCAGCAAGAACAAGGAGGCCGCCATGGCCTTCCTGCAGTGGCTGACCAGTGCCCAGTTTGCCGAGCTGTATACCAATGCCCTGCCCGGCTTCTTCTCCCTCTCCAACCACTTCTTCGAGGTGGACAACCCGGCGGCGCGGGAGATGATGGAGTGGCGGGACAAGTGTGACTCCACCATCCGGGTCGCGACCCAGATCCTCTCCCGGGGAGAACCCAAGCTGGGGGATGAGTTGGCGAGCCAGAGCCAGGCGGTGTTGCTCGGCAGCCAGACGCCCCAGGGGGCGGCGAGCAAGCTGGAGCAGGAGCTGAAGGGCTGGTATGGCCCCCATCAGGGCAACCAGGGCAAGAAGGGGGCGCCCTGCCTGTGCGAGGCCCCGGCCCCGGCGCCGAGCGATGCGGCTCCTGGCCCGGTGATCCAGGCGGCCGCGAGCGTGCCGGATCAGACCCCGCTTCCCGCCCAGGCTGCCGTGGCGTCGGCCCAGGGCACTGCCGAGGCGGCGCCATTGCCTGCGGCCCCTCTGCCCGGCGTCGAGGCGGCTCTGGCCCAGGCCCTGGAGAGCCAGTGACCAAGAGGGCGCGGCCCGCTGCGGCCGGGGCTGAGTGATGCAACTGAAACGGGAGGCCTTGGCCTCCCGTTTCAGTTGGATGTGTGCGGGGATCAGATCGCCTCGTCCCTGGGCCAGCGGCACAGGCTGGCGATGCGGGCCCTGGGGGTGAAGCCCAGGTCACGGTAGACCTTCTGGGCGTGATACTGCTCATCCGCCACTATCACCAGGGAGGGTACCCGGGCCAGGCCCTGGGTGGCGACCCGGGCCAGCAGCTGCTTGCAGCATCCCTGATTGCGCCAGGCCCGCCGGGTGCGTACCAGCTGGAAGCGACCCTGACTGGCGGTGAAGAAGAGGCCGCAGCTCGCGACCAGTTCGCTGCCATGCCAGAGTCCCCACCAGTCGCCGAGGCCGTCGGCTATCATGGCCTGATAGAGACGCTGGCGGTTTTCCAGATAGGCGAGGTAGCGCTCGGCCGGGTAGTCGGGCTCACGCTCCTCCAGCTCGAGGGCGAGCCAGTCGGCCCACTCGCTGGCCGCCAGGGGGCGCACAGTCAGCTCGGGTCTGGCCGGGGGGGCGATCAACCGATCAGAGGTCAGGGTCAGCACCACGCACTCCATGTACTGGTAGCCGGTGGCGACGAAGCCGGCGACCCGGCTGTTTTGCCCCTCGGCCAGGGGCCACTGGAAGGTGCGATGCCGAAGCCCGGCATCCCGGGCCACCAGGAGATCGAAGCTCTGCTCCAGCCAACCCTTGTCCCGATCGCTCGGGGCCGTGTTCAGCAGCAGATAGTTGCCGAAGTAGTAATCGGGGGCAGAAGGGGTGCGCACCGCCCAGAAGCCGGGGTACTGGCTGACCTCGCCCTGATAGCGATCGAACAGCAGGTCGGTAGCGAAGCCGGGGTGGCTATCCATGATGAGCTCCTCTTGGCGGATACTGGGTTATCGGCAGGGGAGGTTGGATATTGAAAAGGGGCCGGAGTCGGGCTCCGGCCAAACAATCACACGCAGATTCAGAACGTCCAGGACGATCCGTCGCCATCATAACCCGAGCCAAACGCTTTTGGCATGGGAGCCAACTCGCAATAACGAGATAAATAAGTCTGCATATGGCTCCCTTTGTGCCGTTTTACATTTCCTGGTTGACATTCGAACGCTTTATCTTAAAGATAGCAAGACGTTTAGACGTCCAGACATTCACCGGCGTCATGAAGAGCAGCGAGCAGGTCAGGGAGTAGAGGAATGGGATTTCACAGTGCACGTCAGGTTGAGGCACTCAACCAGAGTCTGGCCGATTTGAGCGGCGATATCGGGGTCAGCTTCGAGTTTTTTCCACCCAACAGCGAAGGGATGGAGAATACCCTCTGGCAATCCATAGAGCGGCTCAAGGTACTCGAACCCAAGTTCGTCTCCGTGACCTATGGCGCCAACTCCGGCACCCGGGATCGCACCCACAAGGTGATCAAGGACATCAAGGAGCGCACCGGCCTCATTGCCGCGCCGCACCTGACCTGCATCGATGCCAGCCGCGACGAGCTGAGAACCATTGCCCGTGACTACTGGAACAGCGGCATTCGTCACATAGTGGCACTGCGCGGTGATCTGCCCCCCGGACTCGACAAGCCGGACATGTATGCCACGGATCTGGTGGCCCTGCTCAAGGCGGAGGCGGACTTCGATATCTCGGTGGCGGCCTACCCCGAGGTGCACCCGGAGGCGCGCAGCGCCCAATCCGATCTGCTCAACCTCAAGCGCAAGATAGATGCCGGTGCCAACCGCGCCATCACCCAGTTCTTCTTCGACGTGGAGACCTACCTGCGCTTTCGGGATCGCTGCGCCGCCATCGGCATCGATGCCGAGATAGTGCCGGGCATATTGCCGGTCTCCAACTACCAGACCCTGGCCAAGTTCGCCGGCTTCACCAACGTCAAGGTGCCGCGCTGGATGCACCAGCGCTTCGAGGGGCTGGATAACGATCAGATGACCCGCAACCTGGTGGGCGCCAGCATCGCCATCGATCAGGTCAGGGTACTGAGCCAGGAGGGGGTGAAGGATTTCCACTTCTATACCCTGAACCGCTCAGAGCTGACCTACGCCATCTGCCACACCCTGGGGGTGCGCCCCAAGGGGTGAGCCCCATCAGCCTCCAGCAAAAAGCCAGCCCATCGGGCTTAATGCCGATCAGTTAAGGATCCATTGACCGATCCTCCTGATGTGTAAAAATCCGAAACCTGTTGATTTGGTTTCGGATTTTTTATGCGTA
>NZ_JBSTYM010000035.1:0-20991 GCF_054052445.1 Aeromonas crassostreae
GCCAGGGTCAGCCTGGCCTCGACCCCGCCATGGAGCTCGTGGGCCACCGCCTGCAACTGCTCGCTGCTGGCGAGCACGGCCCTGGCCTCCACCAGCAGCCGCTCACCGGCCGCCGTCAGCACCGGATAGCGGCCACGGCGATCGAACAGTTCGACCCCCAGATCTATCTCCAGATTGGCGATGGCGCTGCTCACCACGGATTGCGCCTTGCCGAGACGGCGGGCCGCGGCGGAGAAAGAGCCCGTCTCGGCCGCCGCCAGCAGGGCCTTGAGCTGTTCCAAAGAGAGATTCATGGGGGACTCCTTGCCAGACGCGGCCCAGGCTCAGGGCTGTTATGTATCTATAAAACAGATGGATACCAACGTGAAACTATCGCAGTTTAGCGATAGATTTCGGCCCATATCAACACCTGAAGAGAGAGATAGAGATGCGTACCGTCCGTGATCGCCTGCGCCACGCCATCGGCTTTGAATTGATTGGCCTGCTGATCGCCGCCCCCCTCGCCAGCTGGTTGACCGGGGTGGCACTGAGCCACATGGGGCCACTGGCCCTCTTCTTCTCCGTGCTGGCCACCCTCTGGAACTATGTCTACAACCTCGGATTTGACCGCTTGCTGCAACAACGCCAGGGTCACACGAGCAAGAGCCTGTGGCAGCGGGTCTGGCACGCCATCGGCTTCGAAGGCGGCCTGCTGACCGTGGCCCTGCCCGCCATGGCCTGGTGGCTGGAGATCAGCCTGCTGGAGGCCCTGGTGCTGGATCTGGGGTTCGTGCTCTTCTATCTGGTCTATGCCTTCGTCTACAACCTGCTCTACGACAGGGTCTTCCCCATCCCGGTTCAGACGGCGCAGGGCATCTGACCCCATAGCCTCCATGCAAAAAGGTCCACCCCGAGGTGGACCTTTTGATGGCCTTGCCCAACCGTTTGGCCGGGCCAGCGGCGCGCTATCAGGCGACCGCCTGCTCGGGCTGAGCCTCCTCCACCCCTATGCCATTCTCGGACTTGGCCACCACCACGCAGACTGCGGTATCCCCCACCACGTTGGAGGAGGTGCAGAACATGTCATTGATGCGATCCACCGCCATGATGATGGCGAGCGCCTCCATGGGCAGGCCGAGCTGCATCAGCATCACCCCTATCATGACCACGCCACCGCCTGGCACCCCCCCCGCGCCAATGGAGAGGATCAGCACGGTGAAGCCGATGGAGAGCAGATCCGCGCTGTTGATGCTGACTCCGGTGGCGTTGGCCACGAACAGGGTCGCCAGGGTGATGTAGATGGAGACACCGGACATGTTCATGGTGGCTCCAAGCGGTACGCCGAAGCCCGCGATGGACTTGCTCACCCCAAACTTCTCGGTCAGGGTGCGCATGGTCACCGGAATGGTGGCGTTGGAGCTGGCGGTGGACAGGGAGAAGAGCACCTGCTCGCGCGTCTTGCGACGAAACTCGGAGGGCTTGATCCCGGTCAGCAACCAGACCAGCAGCGGATAGATCAGGAAGATCCAGCCCACCAGCATGGCCACCACCAGCAACACATAACTGGCCACCGACATCAGGGTATCGGCCGCCATGGTGGCGCCCAGCTGCACCATGAGGGCGAACACGCCGTACGGTGCCAGCTTCATCACCAGACCCACCAGCTTCATCATCACCTCGTTGGCGATGCGAAACGCGTTGACCGCCGGGCCACCGCGCTTGTCCAGAGCCTGAATGGCCAGCCCGGTCAGGATCGCCATGAAGATGATCTGCAACATGTCGCCGGAGGCGAACGCCTGGATCGGGTTGCTCGGCACTATGTTCATGATCATCTTGCCGATGTCAGGAGTGCTGGTGTTGCCTATGTCCACCGCCTCTGCGGCCAGGGGCAGATGGGCTCCCAGACCGGGTTGCAGCAGCAGGCCCACCGTCAGGGCGGCCGTGATGGCCAGCACAGTGTTGCCGATGTAGAGCAGCAGTGTCTTGGTGCCGAGGCGACCGAAACTCGCCACGTCCTTCAGCTCGCACACCCCGCAGACGATGGAGATGTAGACTAGGGGGATGACCATCAGCTTGATCAGGGAGACGAACATGCCCCCTATACCGCTGGCGCTGCCGACGACCCAGGTATCCAGCAACGGCTGGCCGGGGAAGAGATACTGGATGGCACTGCCCAGCACCAGGCCGGCAAACAGGCCGACGAAGATGCGGGACGAGAGAGACTTATCCATGGGACTGCTCCTGTGTGTGATTGTCTGTCTTGTATTGTTTTTGTAGTCAATATCACTGCCGTGATCCGACGAAAGCAGACTCTACACCCAAGAAACATTTTTGCTACAAATGGTATATATCACTGTTAAAGCCTGTGACACGGATCAAATGTTCAGCATTTACCGTCACTTCTGGCATAAAAACAGAGCTTTGACTCAAAAAAAGCCATGAACGCACCAACTTATAAATTTGTTTAAAAGATGAAATTTTAGAGACAAGGCAAGATTTAACACCAAACAGACAGGGCGCATGTGCTGAGTTTGTTCTGCATTACGGTATTAAGTGTCGCCGGTAGGGGCGGGATACCGGACGCCCAACAGGCAGGCAGCCTGGCAGTGCAATATGCTGCCATAACGCCTCCTGCTAGCAACCTGGCAAGATAAAGGTCCCGAAGCAGAAAGCCAGGCAGGGGATATGGCCGCCATGGACGTCAAGCCCCGGATAAGCGCCGCGCCAGGCATGGCAGAGTCAAACACGCGTCAAAGGAGAATGGGGACTCGGCAGGTGCCGTGCAAAAGATGGCAGAGTCAAACACGCGCCAAAGGTGAAGAGGCTCGGCAGGTGCCGTGTGCACAAGATGGCAGAGCAAAACACGCGCCCAAGGTGAAGGGGCTCGGCAGGTGCTGTGCAAAAGAGGGCAGAGGAAAACGCGCGCCCAAGGTGAAGGGGCTCGGCAAACGCCGATGAGGGGAAGTATGGCCAGAGGCAGCGACTGCCTCTGGCTCGGGGAGAGGGATCAGGCCTGGGCAGTGGCGAGGGGAGCTTCTTCTTGCTGCGCACTCGCCTCCTTGCCCGAAACGGCGGCGATCTCCTGCTGGTACTGACTCAGCAGGCGCTGGGCCGCCACCATGTCCCCCTTGTGCAAGCGCTCGAACAGATGATGCTGGACCACGCCGCTCAGGTATTCGACCGTGATGGGCTGCTCCAGGGTTTCCAGCAGCTCTTCTTTGCCCAGTTCGGCATTGATCTCGTCCGCACAGCTGCGCAGCAGGCCCGACAACTGGGTCAACATCCGGCGCTCGCCATCGCGTAGCAGGCTCAGCATGCGAGTCTTCTGCTGCTCGTTCTGTTGGGTCATACATATCCTTACGTCTAGGGGAACAGGCCCGCTCATTTTGCCCTGTCCGCTCAAGAGCGTCCATCCCCGCCCGGCACTCTTATTTGCCCCCGGGCAGCGCGCGCCCTGCTGTGCTTTTTGGGGCGCATCTCGGTATAGTGAAAGGAGCCCGCACGTCCTGTCGAACGACCCACGGAGACCCTTTCCCCATGACGGATGCCATCTTGCTGCTCTGTACCTGCCCGGATCAGGCGAGCGCCGACCTCATCAGCGAGCAGCTGCTCGAACGCCGCCTCGCGGCCTGCATCAACCAGCTGCCCGGGGTTCGCTCCCTCTACCGCTGGCAGGGGAAGATTGAGCGCGCCAGCGAGATCCAGCTCATCATCAAGTCCCGCATGCCGCTGTTTGCCGCCATCGAGCAGGCGATCCTGGCCCTGCATCCCTACGACACCCCAGAGCTGATCACGCTGCCCGTCACGGGCGGCCATGGGCCCTATCTTGACTGGCTGACACAGGAAACCTCATGATCCGCCTTCTCTCCCCGCTCCTGCTGCTCACCGCCCTGCTGACCGGCCTGGCCCCCACCCTCGCCAGAGCCAATGTGGATCCCCTTGCCTTGCTCGGCCTGGGCCAGCAGGCCCCCCGCTTTCTCAAGGTCGATCAGGCTTTCGTGCTCGATGCCGTGCAAGAGGGTGCCCAGCTGACGGTGCGCCTGCAGATTGCCGAGGGTTACTACCTCTATCGTCACCGCTTCGCCTTCAAGGGGGAGAACGCCGACTTTGCCCCCCCGGCGCTGCCCCCGGGCACGGACCATGAGGATGACTTCTTCGGCAAGACCCAGGTCTACTACCAGCAGGTGGCGATCCCGCTGCAACTCACCCGGGTCGATGAGCAGGGTCGGCTGCACATCAGCTATCAGGGCTGCACCGAGGGGCTCTGCTATCCCCCCACCGACCAGGTGATAGACCTGAGCCCCCTCGCCGCCCCAAACGAGCCGACGCGCCAGCCCGATCCCCAAGTCGGCGCCGCCACTCAGGATGCCCCCGCCAGCCAGCAGGACAGGCTGGCCGCCGCCCTCGGCAGCCAGGGCTTCTGGCTCAGCGTCGCCGCCTTCTTCGCCCTGGGGCTGGGACTCGCCTTCACCCCCTGCGTCTTCCCCATGTATCCCATCCTGACCGGCATCATCGCCGGTGCCGGCCGTCTCTCCACCCGCCGCGCCTTCCTGCTCTCCTTCGTCTATGTGCAGGGGATGGCGCTCACCTACACTCTGCTCGGACTGGTGGTGGCCTCGGCTGGCCTGCAATTCCAGGCGGCGCTGCAGCACCCCTATGTGCTGATCGGCCTCTCCGTCATGTTCGTGCTGCTCGCCCTCTCCATGTTCGGCCTCTACAGCCTGCAGCTGCCAAGCAGCCTGCAAACCCGGCTGTCCGGCCTCTCCAACCGCCAGCAGGGCGGCTCCGTGGTCGGGGTCACCATCATGGGCGCTATCTCGGGACTGGTTTGCTCCCCCTGCACCACGGCGCCCCTCTCCGGCGCCCTCATCTACGTGGCCCAGAGCGGCGATCTCTGGCTCGGCGGTGCGGCCCTCTATGCCCTGTCGCTGGGCATGGGGCTGCCCCTGCTGCTGCTCGGCACCTCAGGGGGCAAGCTGCTGCCCAGGGCGGGCGCCTGGATGGATGTGGTCAAGCAGCTGTTTGGTTTTGCCCTGCTGGCGGTGCCCATCCTGCTGCTGTCACGGCTGTGGAGCGATCAGGTCACCACCCTGGCCTGGCTCGGCTTGGGATTGGCGCTGTGTGGCTACCTCTATCATCACAATCAGGGGACCGAACATGGCCTTGGCAAGAGTCTGCGCGGCTTCGCGCTGCTGCTGACCATGATGGGCGCCGTGGTCGCGGGCAAGGAGCTGCTGCTGCCGACCCCGACCGGTGCGAACGCCGAGATCCAGGCCCCCCAATTCATCCCCATCAAGACCCTGGACGATCTCAAGGTGCAACTGGCCGCCGCCCGCGGCAAGCCGGTGCTGCTGGATCTCTACGCCGACTGGTGCGTGGCCTGCAAGGAGTTCGAGCACAAGACCTTCAGCGACCCCGAGGTGCGGGCGCGCTTCGACGAGATGGTCCTGCTCCAGGCGGACGTCACCGCCAACGACGATGCCGATGTGGATCTGCTCAACGGCCTCAACGTGCTGGGGCTGCCGACCCTGATCTTTTTCGATCGCGAGGGCAACGAGGTGAGCGGCCAGCGGGTGACCGGTTTCATGGGCCCCATCGAGTTTTTGGGTCGGCTCGACAAGTTGCGCTGAAGGCCATTGGCCCGGAGTTAACTGCTCCGGGCCATACCCGCGGCTAGCCACTGATTTTTCTGACAATCCCTTGTATATGACCGGCAGCGTGGCAAAATTCGCCCTTTCCCGTCCCGCATCGTCCGGAGTCTTGATGAAAAAGTGGTTCATCCCCCTGCTGACCCTCTGGTTGGTCGCCTGTAGCGCAGGGCCCGCCGTCGATGAGATCGAAGGCCAGATCAGGGCCAGGCTGCACGGGAGCACCGATGCCCAGCTGTTTGATATCAGTGATTTTCAGGTGCTGGACCAGGCGCAGCGAGAGGAAGGCGTCTATCTCGTCAGCGTCAGCTACCGGATCCATTTCAAGCAGGGACTGGCAGAGCTCCGGGTGCTGCAGGACGAGGATCTGGTCTATGACAGAGCCGGCCCCTTCCAGCAGGAGCTGGGGCTGATGGAACTGGAGCGCAAGTATGGCGAGTTCGAGGCCGGTCAGGTGCTGGCCCGGCAGGCCCAGGTGTGGATGGTCAAGACGGAGCAGGGCTGGCGCCTGGCCGAACCCGTCCAGGACAGCCAGCGTCCAGCCGCCTGATCCCCTGATCTAGAGCAGATCCTTCATCCTGTGCCACAGCATCCCCAGCGCCAGCAGCGGGGAGCGCAGCGCCGGGCCGCCGGGGAAGCTCATGTGGGGCACGCGGCTGAATAGATCGAAACCCCGACTCTCCCCCCTGATCACCTCGGCCACCAGCTTGCCCGCCATGTGGGTGGCATTGAGGCCGTGTCCCGAGTAAGCCTGGGCATAGAACACATTGGGGTGGGCCGGCAGACGGCCTATCTGGGGCAGCCGGTTGGCGCCAATGCCTATCATGCCCCCCCACTGAAACTCGATGGCTGTATCCGCAAGCTCGGGGAAGACCCGCAGCAGCTTGGGCAACATGAAGGCCTTGATATCCTTCGGGTCCCGGCCCGAGTAGTTGCAGGCGCCGCCAAACAGCAGGCGACCGTCGGCCGACAACCGGTAGTAGTCGAGCGCCACGTTCTGATCGCACACCGCCATGTTCTGCGGCAGCAAGCGCTGACGCAGCCGCTTCTCCAGCACTTCGGTGGCGAGGATGTAGGAGCCGGCCGGCAGCACTTTTCCCCCGAGATCGGGTTGGAGGTCGCCCAGGTAGGCATTGCAGCCAATCACCAGATAATCGGCACTGACCCGGCCATGGGCCGTGGTGACGCTCACCCTGCTGCCATGATCGATGCGGCTCACTCTGGAGTGCTCGAACAGGGAGACGCCGAGGCTGGCCGCCGCGCGCGCCTCCCCCAGGGCCAGGTTGAGGGGGTGAAGGTGGCCGGAGCCCATGTCGATCATCCCGCCGATGTAGCGATCCGACCCCACCACGCTATGGATATCCTCCCGCGCCACCAGCTTCAGCTCGTGCTGGTAACCCAGGCTCGCCAGGTGCTGTGCATCCTCCTCGAACCCTTTCAGGTGGCGCACCTTGGTGGCGAGATCGCAATAGCCCCAGGCGAGATCGCAGTCGATGTCGAAGCGCTCGACCCGCTCGCGCACCAGCTGCACCGCCTCGATCCCCATCCGGTCCAGCTCCCTCACCCCCTCCTCGCCGATGTAACGGGCGAACTGGCTGGTATCGTGGCCTATGCCGCGAATAAGCTGGCCGCCGTTGCGCCCGGACGCCCCCCAGCCGATGCGGTTGGCTTCCAGCAGCACCACCTTGTAACCGGCCTCGGCCAGGTTGATGGCGGTGTTGAGACCGGTGAAGCCCCCACCCACGATGCAGACGTCGGCATCGATCTCGCCACCGAGCTCGGGCCACTGCTGCGCGTCGTTGCGGGTGGCCGCGTAATAGGAGGCCACGTGCTCCTGATGTCCGTTGTGCTTTCCTGCCTGCATGCTCAGCGTCCTGCCTTGGTTGCAAATCGTTTAATAAAATAAGCAAATTTGCTTCGATAATACCCAGATAGCCCCCCGCAGGCCAACCCGGGTGGATCACAGAAACGCAAAAGGCGCCCCGAAGGGCGCCTTGTCATGCAATCGAACTGCGGTGAATTACAGTACGTCGATGGCGTTCAGGTCGGAGAAGGCCTTCTCCAGACGGGCGATCATGGAAGTCTGACCGGCACGTACCCAGACGCGCGGATCGTAGAACTTCTTGTTCGGCTTGTCGGCACCTTCCGGGTTGCCCAGCTGACCCTGCAGGTAAGCTTCGTTGGCCTTGTAGAAGCCCAACACACCTTCCCAGGTCGCCCACTGGGTGTCGGTGTCGATGTTCATCTTCACCACGCCGTAGGAGATGGACTCGCGGATCTCTTCCAGGGTGGAACCTGAGCCACCGTGGAATACGAAGTCCAGGGACTTGGCAGGCAGACCGAACTTCTCGGACACGTACTTCTGGGAAGCGTCCAGGATGGACGGGGTCAGCTTGACGTTACCCGGCTTGTACACACCGTGCACGTTGCCGAAGGAGGCAGCGATGGTGAAGCGCGGGCTGATCTTGGACAGACGCTCGTAAGCGTAGGCCACGTCTTCCGGCTGGGTGTACAGGGAGGATTGATCCAGGTGGCTGTTGTCCACGCCGTCTTCTTCGCCGCCGGTGCAACCCAGTTCCAGCTCCAGGGTCATGTTCAGCTTGGCCATGCGGGTCAGGTATTCACAGCAGATGTCGATGTTCTCTTCCAGAGACTCTTCGGACAAGTCCAGCATGTGGGAGGAGAACAGCGGCTTGCCGGTTTCGGCGAAGTGCTTCTCGCCCGCGTCCAGCAGACCGTCGATCCACGGCAGCAGCTTCTTGGCGGCGTGGTCGGTGTGCAGGATCACCGGAACACCGTAGGCTTCGGCCACGGCGTGCACGTGCTTGGCGCCGGAGATGGCACCCAGGATGGCGGCTTGCTGGCCTTCCAGCTTCAGGCCCTTGCCGGCGGTGAACACGGCACCGCCGTTGGAGAACTGAACGATGACCGGAGCCTTCACCTTGGCAGCCGCTTCCAGCACGGCGTTGACGGAGTCGGTACCGACGCAGTTGACGGCCGGCAGTGCGAAGCCGTTCTCTTTGGCGATGGCGAAGACTTTCTGAACGTCATCACCAGTGATCACGCCGGGTTTTACGAAGTCGAAAATTTTCTTAGACATGTTAATCGTCCTGTTCTCGTATGCCGTTAATAAAAAATGGGGGGTTCATCATGAACCGGCACAGCGGCCACATGATAAACGAAACGGGAGGCTTTTGCCCCCCGTTCCGGGTCAATTAGGCCTTGGCGCGCTGTTCCAGCATGGCGACGGCCGGCAGTACCTTGCCTTCTACGAACTCCAGGAAGGCGCCGCCGCCGGTGGAGATGTAGGAGACCTTGTCGGCGATGCCGAACTTGTCGATGGCGGCCAGGGTGTCACCACCGCCAGCGATGGAGAAGGCCGGGGAAGCGGCGATGGCTTCGGCGATCACCTTGGTGCCCTCAGCGAACTGGTCGAACTCGAACACGCCGACCGGGCCGTTCCACAGTATGGTCTTGGCGTTCATGATGATGTCGGCCAGGGCCTTGGCGGAGTCAGGGCCGATGTCGAAGATCATGTCGCCGTCGGTCACGTCGGACACGGACTTGATGGTCGCCGGAGTGGATTCGGAGAACTCGCTACCCACGACCACGTCGGTGGTCACCGGAATGTTGGTCTCGGCAGCCAGCTTCTTGGCGGTGTCGATCAGATCGTGTTCGCACAGGGACTTGCCGACGTTGTGGCCGGCAGCGGCGATGAAGGTGTTGGCGATGCCGCCACCAACCACCAGCTGGTCAGCAATCTTGGACAGAGACTCCAGCACGGTCAGCTTGGTGGAGACCTTGGAGCCGCCAACGATGGCAACCATGGGGCGCTCGGGCTTGAGCATGGCCTTGCCCAGGGCGTCCAGTTCACCGGCCAGCAGAGGACCTGCACAGGCAACCGGGGCGAACTGGGCCACACCGTAGGTGGAGCCTTCGGCGCGGTGAGCAGTACCGAATGCATCCATTACAAAGACGTCACACAGGGCGGCGTATTTCTTGGCCAGCTCTTCGGTGTTCTTCTTCTCGCCCTTGTTGAAGCGGCAGTTTTCCAGCACGACCAGCTCACCGGCGGCAACCTCTACGCCATCCAGGTAATCCTTGGCCAGGCGGACCGGGCAGGACAGTGCGTCTTTCAGATAGTTGACAACCGGAGCCAGGGAGAATTCTTCGTTGTATTCACCCTCGGTCGGACGACCCAGGTGGGAGGTGATCATCAGCTTGGCGCCCTTTTCCAGAGCCAGCTTGATGGTCGGCAGGGTCGCCACAATACGTGCGTCGGAAGTGACCTTGCCGTCTTTTACCGGCACGTTCAGGTCAGCACGGATCAGAACGCGTTTACCCGCCAGATCCAGGTCGGTCATCTTGATAACAGACATATTCAGTCCTCTATATATTTTCAGGTAATGTTAAAAAAACAGTAACCTTGCGCCCGGTGCAGGCCATCAGCCTGCGGCCATCATGGCCCGGGTGGTATCCAGCATGCGGTTGGCGAAGCCCCATTCGTTATCACACCACATCAACATCTTGACGAGGTTGGCATCGCTCACCCGGGTCTGGGTACCATCGATGATGCAGGAGTGTGCATCATGATTGAAGTCTACGGAGACCAGCGGCTCTTCCGTGTAGTCCAGGATACCCTGTAATGTACCTCTGGATGCCCGTTGCAGGGCTTGATTTACGTCACTAACCGTCACTTTTTTACGAACAGTAATGCTCAGATCCATGGCGGTGACGTTGATGGTCGGCACCCGCACCGCGATCGCCTCGAACTTGCCGGCGAAGTGGGGCAGGATCCGCTCCAGCCCCTTTGCCAGCTTGGTATCCACCGGGATGATGGACTGGCTGGCGGCCCGGGTTCGCCGCAAGTCGCTGTGGTAGGCATCGATGACTTGCTGGTCGTGCATGGCCGAATGAATTGTCGTAATAGTACCACAATTTATCTCGAATTCTCGATGCAATGTTTCGATGACGGGGACCACGCAGTTGGTGGTGCAGGAGGCATTGGAGACGATCCGCTCCCGTCCCGTCAGGGTCTGGTGGTTCACCCCGTAGACGATGGTGGCATCCACATCCGCATCCGCCGGATGGGAGAAGAGCACCTTGCCCGCCCCCGCATTCAGATGGCGCTCTGCATCGGCCCGGGAGCCGAATACCCCGGTGCAGTCCAGCACCACGTCCACCCCCAGCGCCCGCCAGGGCAGATTGGCCGGATCCCGCTCGGCGAACAGGGCGATCAGGTCTTGCCCCACCTGCATGCTGCTGCCCGCCAGCTGTACCGGATGGGCGAAGCGGCCATGGCTGGTGTCGAAGCGGGTGAGGTGCACCATGGCCTCGGGGGCCGCCAGCTCGTTGATGGCGACTATCTTGATGTGCTTGTCACGGCCGCTCTCGTAGAGGGCCCGCAGCACGTTGCGACCGATGCGGCCATAGCCGTTGATGGCAATCTTGATCATGGAAATTGAGTGTCCTTACCTGCGACGAAGAGAAGATGGGGAGGCATCATGAGAGCTGCGCCTCCCGGAAGGTGCCACGGGCCAGCAACGCAGCGCCGAATACCCCGGCGCTGTCCCCCAGGGCCGGCGCTATCATGGGGGTGGCGAAACGGGGATTGAACAGGAAGGGCAATAGGGTCTCCCGCCCGGCGCGGTAGAGGCTCTGCACGTTGCCCACGCCGCCGCCGATGACGATGACGTCCGGATCCAGGATGTTGACCACGTTGGCGAGGGCCTGGCCAAACAGCAGGTGCAGCCGATCGATGGTAAGCCTGGCCACATGATCGTGGGCGCTGGCCGCCGTTATCTGGGCCAGAGACAGATGGCGCCTGGCCTTGGCTTCATACCAGGCCTCCAGCGCCGGACCGCTGATGAGGGTTTCGACGCAGCCCCATTTGCCGCAGTAGCACTCGGGACCGTCGGGGGAGAGCACGTTGTGGCCCCACTCGCCGGCGATGCCGTGATGGCCGTTGAGGATCTGGCCATTGATGACGATACCAGCCCCGACCCCGGTGCCCATGATGATGCCGAACACCACTTTCGCCTCGGGATGGTGCTGACGCACAGCCCCCAGATGAGTCTCCGCCAGGGCGAAGCAGTTGGCGTCATTGGCGATGAGCACGGGTACGCCCAGCCTGAGCGCCAGATCCTCCTTGAGGGGCTTGCCGTTGAGCTCTGTGGTGTTGCAGTTCTTCATCAGCCCGGTCTGGGGATCCCGCGCCCCCGGCGTGCCCATGCCGATGAGCGCAGGGCGCTGGCCGAGCCGCTCGGCGCACTCGTTCACCAGCTTGGCAAGCTGATCGAGAATGTGTTCGTAACCGCCACGGCGTTCGGTGGGAATGCGATGGCGCAGCAGCACCTCGTCGCCGTCGAGCACCACACATTCGCACTTGGTCCCGCCAAGGTCGATGCCCCAGTCCCATGCACCCTTGCCCATACTGCCTCCTGCCATGTTCAACGCCACCCTCACCCGGTCGTCGGGAGGCGCACGCGCCCATCCTGTCCGCGACCCTGTTCAATGGTGGTGCAGTGTAACCCGAGCGGTGACCAGGATGCAGCCCCCGCGAGGCCGGGCAACAAAACGGGGCCCGCGGGCCCCGTTCTCATTGTGCTGTCTGCCGCGCTCAGCGGCCGTGGTACCGCGCCGACAGCTCGTGCACCGCGTTGACGAACACGCCGGCGTGCTCGGGATCCACATCCTGATGGATGCCGTGGCCCAGGTTGAAGACGTGGCCGTTGCCGCTACCAAAGCCCGCCAAAATGGTGGCGACCTCTTCGCGAATGCGCTCAGGCGCGGCGTAGAGCATGGAGGGATCCATGTTGCCCTGCAGCGCCACCTTGTCGCCGACCCGGCGCTTGGCGTCCGCGATGTCGATGGTCCAGTCCAGCCCCAGGGCATCGCAACCGGTGGCGGCGATCTGCTCCAGCCACTGGCCGCCATTCTTGGTGAACAGGGTGACCGGCACGCGGCGCCCCTCATTTTCACGGATCAGGCCATCGACGATCTTGTGCATGTACTGCAGGGAGAAGTCGCGGTAATCCCGCGGGGTGAGCACGCCGCCCCAGGTGTCGAACACCATGACGGACTGGGCACCGGCCTTGATCTGAGCGTTGAGGTAGGCAATCACGCTGTCTGCCAGCTTGTCCAGCAGCAGGTGCAGGGTCTGCGGCTCTGCGTACATCATCTGCTTGATCTTGGTGAAGGCCTTGGAGCTGCCCCCCTCCACCATATAGGTGGCCAGGGTCCAGGGGCTGCCGGAGAAGCCGATCAGCGGCACCTCGCCCTTGAGCTCGCGGCGGATGGTGCGCACCGCATTCATCACGTAACCGAGCTCGTCTTCCGGATCCGGGATGGGCAACGCCTGCACGTCGGCCATGGACTGGATGGGGCGCTCGAAGCGCGGGCCTTCCCCGTGCTCGAAGTAGAGGCCCAGCCCCATGGCATCGGGCACGGTCAGGATGTCGGAGAAGAGGATGGCGGCATCGAGCGGGTAGCGGCGCAGGGGCTGCAGGGTGACCTCACAGGCCAGCTCGGCGTTGCGGCACAGGGACATGAAATCCCCCGCGACGGCGCGGGTCGCCTTGTATTCCGGCAGATAGCGGCCAGCCTGGCGCATCATCCATACCGGGGTCATGTCCACGTCCTGGCGCAGCAGGGCGCGCAGGTATCGATCGTTTTTCAGCTCTTTCATCCCAGTTCCTGAGTCGTGTCACGCATAAAATGGCGGATATGATACCACTTTGTCTGCGCCAGGGGACGGCGAGAGCGCCTCGCCCGCCCCCTCAACCCCAAAGATGTGAGGGGGCGCAAACAAGGGGCTCTCATTTCTCCCGGGCCGGCTGCTCAGATGACGTCTGCCAGGCAGAGCTCGATCAGCCGGCGCGCTATGGTGCCGTGGGGGGGGAGCCTGGGCAGCCTGTCCGCCTCGAAGAAGTCGGCGGCCACCAGCTCCTCTTCCTGCAGCCGGATCTCGCCACTCTCATACTCGGCGACGAACCCCATCATCAGGCTGTGGGGGAAGGGCCAGGGCTGGCTCGACACGTAGCGCACGTTGCGCACCCGGATGCCGCTCTCCTCGAACACCTCCCGCGCCACGCACTGCTCCAGGTTCTCCCCCGCCTCCACGAAGCCCGCCAACACGGTGAACATGGGATCGTCCACCTGATGGTGGCGGCGATGGGCCGCCAGCAGCAGCGACGATCCCTTGCGCACCGCCACTATGATGCAGGGGGAGATACGCGGATAGACCAGGTGGCCATGGCGGCAGCCCTGGGCCCACTCCCCTGCCTTGGGGGCCATGGGGGCGCCGCACTCGCCGCAGAATCTGTGGGTGCGGCGAAAAGTGGCCAGCTGCCAGGCGCGACCGGCGAGGCGAAAGCCCTCCTCCTCCCCCGCCACCATGAGTTGACGAAGCGGGGCCATGGCCTGGGTATCGGCTTCTGCCCCCAGATCCAGCAGCTGGCAGGGCAGGCCGTCCCACTCGTCGAAGCGCTCGAAATGGGCATGATGAAGGTGGGCGGGCAGGCAGGCCTTGGGGCCCTGGGGGATCTGCCCCCGTTCATCCAGCAGGACGAGGTGATCGCCCCCCAGCACGAACCAGAAGGCCTGTTCGGTTGATGACATAAGCGGAAGACTCTTGTTGATGAAGGGTGCGCCGGGCACGGGATCGTTCGGCTCATCTTACGGCCGGGGACGACTGATGGCGACCCCCGACAGGGTGTCAGCCATCGAGGAACATTGCCCCAAACGAGAGAGGGCCGCCATGGCGACCCTCTCTTTCGACCGCCCGGGCGATCAATTCATCCAGCGTTCGCTCTGCTTGCGACGGCGCGGCAGCATGGGGAGCAGAATGCCGAGCAGGATGCCGCCACCCACCATGGCACCACCGCGGATGAACCAGTCCATCTGCATGTCGTGCTCGCGGTTGTCGATGCTGCTGGTCAGGGCAGCATTCTCGGCCTTGACGCTGGCGAGCTCCTCCCCCTGGCTGTCGAGCTGCTCCTTGAGGGTCGCGAGCTGCGCCTCCTGCTCGGCTATCTTGCCATCCTTCTCGGCGAAGCGTTGCTCGTTGTCGCCATTGAGGTTTTGCAGGCGATCCTTGAGGGTTTGCAGCTCCTGCTCCAGCTGGGGCACCCGCACCTTGAGGCTGGGCTCGCGCTGCAGCTCGTCGTTCTTGACCCAGCCCTCCCGACCGCGTTCATCCACCACCTGGGTGAAGCCGGCCTGGCCCCCCTTCACATCGAGGGCTTCGCCCGCCTTGACGCTGCCCAGGATCCGGTACTGGGTGCCCGGTCCCCCGTGCATGAAGATATAGATGTTGTCGGAAACATAACGGGTTTCGGCCAGGGCTGACTGGGCACACAGGCAGATCAGTATCCCGAGAAGGGCGCGCATGGTCTGTCGATTCTCTCATTCATTGGGTTAGGGAGTGGCAGGAATGGTAAGCCCCGTGACGGCCAAAGGACAAGCAAAGAAACGGCCTCCCCCTCAAGGCTGGGGGAAGGTCGCCGGACCAAGCCCCCCGTGCCCGCCCTGCCCTGGCGCGGCTTGCCATCCCTGACCACCGCCAGTCAGGGGTCTCGCTTCAGCTGACGGATTTCGTCACGCAATTGCTGCAACTGCGCCAGCATCTGGACTTGCTGCTCCCTCAGCTGCTGGTAGCGCAGCGCCTCCTCCTTCTGGCCGGTCCCCGGTTGCAGAAACAAACTGGCCATGAAACCGCTGACGGCGGCGTAGAGGCCGACGCCGAACAGGATCAGCAGGCTGGCCAGAAAACGCCCCTGCTCCGTCTTGGGCACCAGATCCCCGTAACCCACGGTAGACAGGGTCACGAGGGTCCACCAGAAGGCGTCATAGGGCGTCTCTATCTGGCTGCCCGGCTGACCGGACTCGACCCAGAACATGGCGCCGGACCCGACCCCCAGCAGCAGGAAGAACAGAAACAGGATCCCGGAGAGCCGGGTCTCGTTGCGCTCGCGGCGAAACATGGCCAGCAGATCCGGCCTGTTTCGCAGCAGCTGATAGACCCGCCACAGCTGGATGAGCCGCGCCCAGCGCAGCTGTTCCACCATGGGCAGGCTGCCCGGCAGATAGAACCAGTTCCCCTTGAGGAAGGCCCAGCGATCCGCCGCCCGCCACCAGCCATAGGCGAAATGGGCCAGGAAGAAGTAACAGATCAGGCTGTCGATGTCATAGAACAGCTGAAGCGTCTGGGGACTCGCCAGCTCGAGCCAGCGGGCACTGACCAGTGCCACCGAGACCAGGGAGAGGATCGCCATCAGCAGATCCAGGGTGCGCAGGTGCGTAAAGTGATGTCGCATGCAAATTCCAACTTTAAGCGGGAAACCAACTCATAAAACGGAAGATAATGCCGATAGCCCTGATGCGAAAGGCAAAATTCCCCCATAGGAAAGGAGAGACGCTATGCAGTTCAACCCGCTGGAGCAGCGGCTGAGTGATATCCGCCTGGTTCCCAAGGTGATCCTGCTGATGGTATTCAGCACACTGTTGCTGCTGGCCAAGCTCTGGTTTGACGCCAGCAACCTGGAGAGCACCCTGCTCGGCGAGGGCATAGACGCCGTCAAGGCCAACGAGATCGCCTCCCGCCTCATCTGGACCGGCCTGGTCGAGACGGCCCTGATGGGGATGGTGTTCGTGGTGCTGCTGATGGGGGGATCCCGCCTCATGGTCAAGCAGGTGCGCTACCTGGTCAGCCTGCTGGATCGTTTCTCCCAGAAGGATCTCAGCCACAGGGTCGAGCTGGCCTCAAAGGATGAGTTCGGCGACATCGCCAAGGCGGTCGCCCACTCCCAGGAGGAGCTCAAGCAGGTGTTCGGCGAGCAGCGGGTCGCCTGCAAGGAGCTCAACGACATCGCCTCCCAGGTGACCCTGTGCATGGAGGAGGCCAACGAAGCCATCCGTGAGGAGTTCAACCAGATAGAGCAGCTCGCCAGCGCCATGACCCAGATGGTGGGGGCCATCAGCGAGGTGGCCCATCACGCCGAGCAGGCCTCCCACTCCACCAGCGAGACGAGCCAGCTGGCCCAGGAGGGTAGCCGCTGCGTCGCCGATACCGTCAGCACCATCCACACCCTCTCCGGCAACATCCAGCAATCCTCCGGCGTGGTCCATGACGTGGAGCAGGGGGTCGAGCGGATAGGCTCTGTGGTGGATACCATTCGCAGCATCTCGGAGCAGACCAACCTGCTGGCCCTCAACGCCGCCATCGAGGCCGCCCGTGCCGGTGAGGCGGGACGCGGCTTCGCCGTGGTCGCCGACGAGGTGCGCGGTCTGGCCAATCGGGCCCAGTCCGCCACCGTGGAGATCCAGCGGATGATAGAGCAGTTGCAGGGCAGTGCCCGCGCCGCCGCCGGCCTGATGGAGCAGAGCGTGACCCAGGCCGATCTCGGGGTGCAGCAGGTGACCCAGGCCGGTGAGCAGCTGGACACCATAGTGGCCAGGGTGCAGGCGGTGGCGGACATGAATCGCCAGATAGCCACCGCCTCCGAGGAGCAGAGCGCGGTCGCCCAGGAGATGAGCGGCAACCTGGAACAGGTCAAGCAGATCGTCGAAGGCTCCGTGGTGGTGCTGCGCGAGCTGCAGGATGCCTCCGTGCTGGTGGAGGGCCACAGCCAGACCCTCAGCCGCCATATTCAGGCCTTCAAGCTGGACTAGATCCTGCACGCCCGGGACGAAAAGGCGCTCATCGAGGCTTGACGAACCCGGGCCTTGTCGCCACCTTAGCAAGAGAGGAGCCGCCGGGCTCCTCTCTCGTTTCCATCACCCAGGGCAAGGAGCCAGGATGCAGTACCAGAACGAACAGGCGAGCAAGTTGGAGATCAGTGACGACAAGGGACGGCTCGACGTGCCGCTGATCCACCGTTTCCTATCCGAAGAGGCCTACTGGAGCCTCGGCATACCCCTCGCCACCGTGCAGCGGGCCATCAACCATTCGCTGTGCTTCGGCGGCTATATCGACGGCCAGCAGGTGGCCTTCGCCCGGGTCATCACAGACAGAGCCACCTTCGGCTATCTCTCCGATGTGTTCGTGCTGCCCGCCCATCGCGGCCGGGGCCACAGCAAGGCGCTGATGGCCGCCATCCTGGCCCATCCCGCCTTGCAGGGACTGCGCCGCCTCTCCCTCGCCACCTCGGATGCCCAGGGGCTCTATGCCGGTTTTGGCTTCCAGGCCCCGGCGTACCCGGACAGCCTGATGGAGCGCTATCAGCCGGATATCTACCAGCTGACCCGCTGAACTCGATGCCCCGTCAGCCTGCATCGACCAGATGGCGATGACAGAGCAAGTGCCCGGGCGCCCCGCCAGCCAGGCACGCCCGGGCCGGATCCGGCTCACGCTTCTGAGCGAGCCCCGATCCCCCGGCTAGGAGGCCGGGGGGCGCGATGTTAGATTGACCCTCATGCCATCAACGTAAGGAAGAGAACCTTGCCGCTCCCCGCCCCCCTCATGACCCTGGCCGATCGCCACTGGCAGCGCCTGCTGCACCAGGCCCCCCACTACGGGGAACTCGCCGAGGCCCACAGAGACGAACTGCTGACCCTGTTTGCCCTCTCCGACTTCGCCGCCGAGGCCCTGATCCAGGAGCCGAGCCTGCTGGCCGAGCTGCTCGGCTCCCAGGCGCTGCGCTCGGATAACCGCTGGCAGGACTATGGGCCCGACCTCGCCGCCCAGCTGGCCGAGCTGACGGACGAGGAGGCGCTCAAGCGCACCCTGCGCCGTTTTCGTCGCAGCCGCATGCTGGTGATCGCCTGGCGCGAGCTGCTCAGGGGCGCCGAGGTCGAGGAGAGCTTTGTCCATCTCACCAAGCTCGCCGACGCGCTGATCTGCGGCGCCCGGGACTGGCTCTACGCCAAACAGTGCGGCGAGCTCGGCACCCCCATGGATGGCGATGGCAACCCCCAGCCCCTGCTCATCCTCGGCATGGGCAAGCTCGGCGGCGGCGAGCTGAACTTTTCCTCGGACATCGACCTCATCTTCACCTTCCCCGACAACGGCTACACCGTCGGCGGGCGGCGCGAACTCGCCAACCAGCCATTCTTCATCAAGCTGGGCCAGCGCCTCATCAACGCCCTGCACCAGCCCACCCAGGATGGCCAGGTGTTTCGGGTCGACATGCGGCTGCGCCCCTTCGGCGAGGCGGGACCGCTCGCCATCTCCTTCGCCGCCATGGAGGACTACTACCAGCACCATGGCCGCAACTGGGAGCGCTACGCCATGGTCAAGGCGCGGGTGCTGGGGCCCCAGTGCGAACACGCCCAGGCCCTCACCGAGTTGCTGCGCCCCTTCGTGTTTCGCCGCTACATCGACTTTGGCGTCATCGATGGCCTGCGCCAGATGAAGGCGATGATAGCCGCCGAGGTACGCCGCAAGGGGCTGGAGGGCAACATCAAGCTGGGGGCCGGGGGCATTCGCGAGGTGGAGTTCATCGCCCAGGCGCTGCAGCTCATCCGTGGCGGTCGCGAGCCCGCCCTGCGGGTGCGCCACCTGCCCGAGGCGCTGGCGGCCATCGCCCAGAGCGGCGCCCTCGATGGGGAGCGCTGCGCGCGCCTGCTCCAGGCGTATCGCGTCCTGCGCCGGGTCGAGAACATCCTTCAGGAGATAGGGGACCAGCAGACCCAGACCCTGCCCACCGAGCCGCGGGATCGCCAGCGCCTCATCGCCGCCACCGGCTTCGCCGACTGGGACGCCTTCATGGCCCACCTCGACCAGGAGATGGCCATCGTCCATCAGGAGTTCGTCGCCGTGGTGGGGGAGGAAAAAGAGGCCCCCGCCCATCTGGAGCAGCTCTGGCTCGATCTCTGGCGCACCGAGCTCGATGCCGCCGAGCTGGAGAAACTGCTCGCGGCCCAGGGCATGAGCGACCCCGCCCCCCTCTGCGCCGCCCTGCTGCGCTTCAAGGAGGAGTACAAGCGCCGCCAGGTCGGGCCCCAGGGGCGCATCGCCCTGGACTGGCTGATGCCTGAGCTGCTGCGGCTGGTGGTGGCGAGCCGCGAGCCCGCCCGCCTGTTCGAGCGGGTCTGCACCCTGCTGACTCGCATCTTCACCCGCAGCGCCTATCTGCAACTGCTGGCGGAAAACCCCGCCGCCCTGCGCCAGCTGGTGCGCCTGTGTGACGCCAGCCATCTGGTGAGCGAGCAACTGGCCCGCTACCCCATACTGCTGGACGAGCTGCTCGATCCCCAGCACCTCTACCACCCCACCCCGCTGGACCAGTACAAGCCCCAGTTGCGCCAGTTCCTGCTGCGCATCCCCGAAGAGGACGTGGAGCAGCAGATGGAGGCGCTGCGCCAGTTCAAGCAGGTACAGCTGCTGCGCATCGTCGCCGCCGACATTGCCGGCGCCCTGCCGCTGATGAAGGTGAGCGACCACCTCACCTGGCTGGCGGAGGCCATCACCGAAGAGGTGGTCAATCAGGCCTGGGCCCAGATGAGCGAGCGCTACGGGGTGCCCCCCGAGGTGGCGGCGAGCGGCCGACGCGGCTTCGCCGTGGTGGCCTACGGCAAGCTCGGGGGCATCGAGCTCGGTTACGGCTCGGATCTCGATCTGGTGTTCCTGCACGGCGGTGATCCCAACGGCTACACCGACGGGCGCAAGCCCATCGACAGCCGCCAGTTCTACCTGCGCCTGGCCCAGCGGATCCTGCACCTGTTCAGCACCCGCACCCCGTCCGGGATCCTCTACGAGATCGACATGCGGCTGCGCCCCTCCGGCGACGCCGGCCTGCTGGTCTCATCGCTGACCGCCTATGAGCAGTACCAGCAGCACGAGGCCTGGACCTGGGAGCATCAGGCCCTGGTGCGGGCCCGCCCCATCTATGGGGACGAGGGGGTCATCGCCGACTTTGCCCGTATCCGCCGCGCCGTGCTGGCCAAGGAGCGCGACCTGCCGAACCTGGCCAAGGAGGTGCGGGAGATGCGGGCCAAGATGCGGGATCACCTGCTGAAAGCTGGCGAGGGGGAGTTCGACCTCAAGCAGTCCCCCGGCGGCATGGTGGATATCGAGTTCATCGCCCAGTACCTGGTGCTGGCCCACGCCTGCGGCGAGCCACAGGCCCTGACCCGCTGGTCGGACAATGTGCGCATCTTCGACGAGTGCGTGATGGCAGGGGTACTCACGCTGGCGCAGGCGGAGGGACTGAAACAGGCCTACCTGGAGATCCGCAACCTGGGCCATCGCCTCAACCTGTCGGAGATCTCCCGCAAGGTGGGGGACGATCAGTTGCTGACCGAGCGGGGTCATGTGCTGGCGGTCTGGCAACAGCTGCTGGAGAAGTGAAGCTGGCTATAACCAGGAAGTGGGGGGGGGGGGGGGGGGGGGGCGGGGGGCCTGAAGATCTTTGATATGAAGAGA
>NZ_JBSTYM010000036.1:0-20029 GCF_054052445.1 Aeromonas crassostreae
CCCCAACCCCCCCCCCCCGCCCCCCCCCCCCCCCCCCGCCCCCCCCGGGGCGGCCCGCTTCGTTGTCATGGGCATGGCGCTCCTGGCTCAGTGGGCGCCGATGAAGGGATCCCGGTAGGCGTCGCGAATGGCCAGGAAGCCGTCGAGGTTTGCCATCATCAGATCGACCAGTTGAGGGTCGAAATGCTCCCCCCGCTCCCGACGGATGAGCGCGAGCACCTCATCCAGCGGCCAGGCCTGCTTGTAGCAGCGATCCGAGCCCAGGGCATCGAACACGTCCGCCAGGGCGACGATGCGCCCCACCAAGGGGATGGCGTCCCCGGCCAGGCCCCTGGGATAGCCGCTGCCGTTCCACTTCTCATGGTGGTTGCCGGCGATGGTGGCGCCAATCTGGAACAGGGCCAGTTTGCTGCCGCTCAGCATGTCGTGGCCGAGCTGGGCATGGGTCTTCATGATCTCCCACTCCGCCGGCTCCAGCTTGCCGGGCTTGTGCAAGATGGCATCGGGAATGCCGACCTTGCCGATGTCGTGCAAGGGGGAGGCGCGCTTGATGAGTTCGCTCTGCTCCTCGTCCATGCCGAGCAGCTGGCAGAACAGCTCGGTATAGAGGGCCACCCGCTTGACGTGCAGGCCCGACTCCTTGGAGCGCGACTCCACCAGTTCGCCGATGCGGTAGATGATCTCGCGCTCGTTGTCGGCGAGCAGCTCGTTGAGCCGGATGTTTTCCAGCGCCACTATGATGTTTTCGGTGAACAGGCTGAGCAGGCCGGTGTCCATCTGGCTCAAGGGCCGGTGGGCCTCGATGTGGAACAGCAGGTGATGACTGCGGTTCTGGCAGTAGAGCACCATCTCATGACCCTGGTAGACGTTGGCCGAACGGCTCATGGCCTCCTGCAGAATGGCGGGGGCGTCGTGCAGCCGTATCGGCTCCTTGCCGGGCAAGAGCGGCACCAGCATCTGATCCTTGAGCTCATAGGTGGACTGTCTGACGTTGTAGATCTGCGACTCTTCCAGGTTGAGCAGGGTGCAGAGCTGGGCCTGGGCCCCCTCGACGAACTGGCGCAGGGCCAGCTTGTCGAAGATCCCCTTGGAGGCCTGGATGACCTTCTCCAACCCCTGGCGATGGCTCTCGAGGGCGCAGATGTCGCGGTAGGAGCGCAGGCTGGCGCGCAGCAGGGTGCGCAGCTTCTGGGAGGTGAGCTCGGTCTTGTCCTTGTAATCGTTGATGTCGTAGTTGTTGACCACGTCATCTTCTGGCGCCTGGCCCGGCTGGCCGGTGCGAAGCACGATGCGCACCAGCTTGTTGTGGCACACCTCGCGGGCGTAGCGCACCACCTCAAGACCGGCGTCGTCCGCCTCCATCACCACGTCCAGCAGCAGCAGGGCCACGTCCGGATGCTGCTTGAGCAGGACCTTGGCGTCGGCGGCCGAGTAGGCATCCAGGAAGCTGATGGGTTTGCCATCGAATTCAAATTTGTTCAGGGTGAGCTTGGTGATGCGATGAACTTCCGGTTCGTCGTCTACTATCATCACCTTCCAGCCTGTCTGCTGTTTATCCTGAAGAGGCATCAGCTCGTCATCGATAATCAGGATGTCATCATCCATATCCGGATCCTGTGTTTCACCTTCTGCCTACCTTAACCGCTTCGCCTGGGTTAGGAAACTCATTGAAATACAAATAGCGAACTCGATCGGCTTCGCCCTGACGGGACGAACGGTGCCCGGGACGGGGAGGGGGACAGGCTGGTGCGACTGGCAGGGGACGCGGGTCGCTATGGGGATAAAAAAACGCCTCCCGATGGGAGGCGTGGGTGTCAGCGGCGGGCTCATGCCGCCCTGTGATAGGCGGACGCTTCGAACAGTGCCTTGTTGGCCACCAGATCGATGGGATCGAAGTCATCGACGTTGATGGTGCGCAGGCGACTCGCCTCGGCGCGGCGCAGCAGGTCGGCCTCGCTCTGGTTGATGACCCCCAGTGCCAGGCCGGCGTCCGCCACCTGGTCGAGCTGGGTGAAGGGGCGCTTGCTGCCCTCTGCCTTGCACACCTTGTCAAACAGCGGCTCGGCGGCCAGCACGTCGTCCAGGGCTTGCTCCAGCAGCCCGAAGGGGTTGCCCTCTTCGCGCGTCAGATACTGGCCTTCGGCCAGACGGCTGCGGGTGGCGCTCGGGGTTTGCAGCAGGCGGGCGACCTGGCTGTCGAGCTTGTCGGAGGGGCGCTTCAGGTCGCGGCCAAGCGGCAGCACGATGACGCGCAGGGCCAGGCCAATCCAGCGATTCGGGAAGTTGCGCAGCAGCTCGTCGATGGCCTCCTGGGCCTTGAACAGGGCATCTTGCAGTGCCCAGTGCAGCAGCGGCAGATCCGCCTGCTGACGACCCTCGTCATCGAAGCGCTTGAGGGCGCTGGAGGCGAGATAGAGCTGGCTCAATACGTCGCCCAGACGGGCGGAGACCCGCTCCTTGCGCTTGAGCTCGCCTCCCAGGGTGCCCATGGCCATGTCGGACAGGAAGGCCAGGTTGGCGGAGAGCCGGGTCAGCTGCTGATAGTAGCCGCGGGTGGCGTCCTTGAAGGGGGCGCCGGCGATGCACGCCCCCGTGATGCCCAGGCTGACGCTGCGCACCAGGTTGCTGACCGCGAAACCGACGTGGCGGAACATGGCCTTGTCGAAGTCCTTGAGCCCCTGCTCCTTGTCCGGATGGCTGGCGGCCAGCATCTCCGGCAGGACGTAAGGGTGGCAGCGGATGGCGCCCTGACCGTAGATGATCATGCTGCGGGTCAGGATATTGGCCCCTTCCACCGTCACCGCGATGGGGGCACCCTGGTAGCCGCGGGCCAGGTAGTTGTTCGGGCCCATGCAGATGGCCTTGCCGCCGTGGATGTCCATGGCATCTATGATGCACTTCTGGGCGCGGTCGGTGAGGTGGTACTTGACGATGGCGGAGATGACCGAGGGCTTTTCACCCAGATCGATGCCGGTCACCGTCAGCTTGGCGGCGGCGCCCATCAGGTAGGCGTTGCCGCCCAGCCGTGCCAGAGGCTCTTCAATGCCTTCCATCTTGCCGATGGGCAGCTTGAACTGGCGGCGGATGCGGCTGTAGGCGCCGGTGGCCAGGGCCAGCATCTTGACGCCGCCGGTGCTGTTGGAGGGCAGGGTGATGCCGCGACCGACCGACAGGCACTCCACCAGCATGCGCCAGCCCTGACCGGCCATGGCCGGGCCGCCGATGATGAAGTCCAGCGGCACGAACACGTCGTTGCCCCGGGTCGGGCCATTCTGGAACGGCACGTTGAGGGGGAAGTGGCGGCGGCCTATCTCGACTCCGTCGATGTCGGTGGGGATCAGGGCACAGGTGATGCCGAGCTCCTCTTCCTCACCCAGCAAGTGATCCGGGTCGCGCAGCTTGAAGGCCAGCCCCAGCACGGTGGCGATGGGGGCGAGGGTGATGTAGCGCTTGTTCCAGGTCAGGCGCATGCCGAGCACCTCTTCCCCTTCCCATTCGCCCTTGCAAACGATGCCGACGTCGGGGATGGAGCCTGCGTCCGAACCCGCTTCCGGGCTGGTCAGGGCGAAGCAGGGGATCTCCTTGCCGACCGCCAGGCGGGGCAGGTAGTGGTCTTTCTGCTCCTCGGTGCCGTAGTGTTGCAGCAGCTCGCCCGGCCCCAGGGAGTTGGGCACGCCGACGGTGGAGGCGAGCACGGCGCTGGCGCCGCACAGCTTTTGCAGCACGCAGGACTGGGCGTAGGCGGAGAACTCCAGGCCACCGTACTTCTTCTTGATGATCATGGCGAAGAACTTGTGGTCCTTGAGGTACTGCCACACCTCGGGGGAGAGATCCGCCCGCTCGTGGGTCACTTCCCAGTCATCGACCATGCGACACACTTCTTCCACCGGGCCATCCATGAAGGCCTGCTCTTCGGCGGACAGGGTGCTGACCGGAATGGCATGCAGTTTCTTCCAGTCCGGATTGCCGGCAAACAAGTCTGCTTCCCACCAGGTGGTGCCCGCCTCTATGGCTTCCTTCTCGGTGCGGGACATCTCAGGCATGATGGATTTATAGAGTCGAAACAGCGGTTTGGTCAGCTGGCTTCGGCGAAAATCCACCAGGTTGAGGGGCAGGGCTATCAGGGCGAACAGGGCCCAGACCAGCAGGGGCACATGACCAAACAGGGTGCCGAGCACCAGGGCGGCCAGGGTTGCCAGGGTCGAGATAAACAGGGACACCCGGCGATAAGCCAGGGCGCCGATAACCAGGATCACCCCGAGCAGAGTGAGGGTCGTCGTCATTGCTTGCTCCTTGCGTGATGTAATGCCAGATTGGCTTAACTCATCCAGAGGTCTGACCTGTTGGATATGGCCTCTGTTGTAATCCATGGGCAAAAAATTATCAAGCCGTTTACAAGCTTGTTACCTTGGCGATGTGAGCGCCATAACGCAATTTGACGCAGCCACTGCCTGGCCGGGGGCGACTCCTTCCCCGGCTTGTGCGAGAATGGCCGCGACGACATTTTGGAAGAGATATCATGTACCAAGACTTGATCCGCAATGAACTGACCGAGGCGGCTGGCGTGCTGCAGGCATTCCTGGCCGATGAGCAGAATCTGAACAATATCGAGGCGGCCGCCCGCTTGCTGGCTGACTCCTTCAAGCAAGAGGGCAAGGTGCTCTCCTGTGGCAACGGTGGTTCCCACTGCGACGCCATGCACTTTGCCGAGGAGCTGACCGGCCGCTACCGCGAGAATCGTCCCGGCTATCCCGGCATCGCCATCTCGGATCCCAGCCACCTCTCCTGCGTCTCCAACGACTTTGGCTATGACCATGTCTTCTCCCGTTACGTGGAGGCGGTTGGCCGTCGTGGCGACGTGCTGCTCGGCATCTCCACCAGCGGCAACTCCGGCAACATCCTCAAAGCCATCGAGGCGGCCCATGCCAAGGGCATGAAGGTGATCGCCCTGACCGGCAAGGATGGCGGCAAGATGGCGGGTCTGGCCGATGTCGAGATCCGGGTGCCCCATTTCGGCTACGCCGACCGCATTCAGGAGATCCACATCAAGGTGATCCATATCCTGATCCAACTGGTCGAAAAAGAGATGGCCGAGTAAGGGCGGACGCCATGATGCAGCAACCGCTGAGTCCGACGTTGCCCGGGTGGAGAGGGGAAGAACATGTGTGAACTGCTCGGCATGAGTGCCAATGTGCCGACCGATATCTGCTTCAGCTTCACCGGGCTGATGCTGAGGGGCGGCAAGACGGGGCCCCACAAGGATGGCTGGGGCATCACCTTCTACGAGGGCAAGGGGTGTCGCACCTTCAAGGATCCGCAGCCCAGCGCCGAGTCCCCCATCGCCAGGCTGGTGCAGGCGCTGCCCATCAAGAGCCGCGCCGTGGTGAGCCACATCCGCCAGGCGAACCGGGGCTGCGTGTCGCTGGAAAATACCCACCCCTTCACCCGGGAGCTGTGGGGTCGCAACTGGACCTTCGCCCACAACGGCCAGCTCACCGGCTACAAGAAGCTGGCGACCGGGCGACACAGGCCCATTGGCGACACCGACAGCGAGCACGCCTTCTGCTGGCTGCTCGACCGGCTGGAGCACAAATACCCCCGCCGTCCCGCCAACTTCCCGGCCATGTTCCGCCATCTGGCCACCCTGTGCGACGAGCTGCGTGCCCTGGGGGTGTTCAACATGCTGCTCTCCGATGGGGAATTCGTGATGACCTATTGCAGCAACAATCTGCACTGGCTCACCCGGCGAGCCCCCTTCGGCGAGGCGCGCCTGCTCGACGAGGACGTGGCCATCGACTTTCAGAGCGAGACCACCCCCAACGATGTGGTCACCCTGATTGCGACCCGGCCGCTGACCGGTAACGAATCCTGGCAGCCCATGGCGGCGGGGGAGCATTGCCTGTTCCGTCTCGGCGAGCTGGTGTCACGGGGCGGTGCCGGCGTCGCCTGATCCTGGCGGCCAAAGGGTCGGGTAACCACATCGCTCAATGAAAGAGGGAGGCCCATGGGCCTCCCTCTTGCTGTCTCTGTTGCCTGTGGGCGGTTCAGGATTCGTCGCTGGCATGGCCAGCCGGGCCCAGCAGGGCGCCATCGAGCCAGGCGCCCTCGCCATCGCAGCGCAGGCGTCCCTGACAAAACCACTGCACCACCAGGGGGTAGAGGCTGTGCTCCTGGGTCTGGACCCGGGCCGCCACATCCGCTGCCTCGTCTTCCGGGAAGATGGGCACCCGGGCCTGCAATACCACGGGGCCGCCATCCAGCTCTTCGGTGACGAAGTGGACGCTGGCACCGTGTTCGCGGTCGCCGGCATCGATGGCGCGCTGGTGGGTGTGCAATCCCTGGTATTTCGGCAGCAACGAGGGATGGATGTTGAGCATCCGCCCCTGATAGTGACGCACCAGGTCCCCGGTCAGGATCCGCATAAAGCCGGCCAGCACGATGAGATCGGGCTGGTGGCTGTCGATGCGGGCCATCAGGGCGGCATCATAGGCCTCGCGGCTGTCGAAGCCCTGGTGGGACAGCAGCTCGGTTGCCACCCCGGCCTGCTCGGCCCGTACCAGACCATAGGCATCGGCCTTGTTGCTGATGACGGCCACGACCTGGCCGTCGATCCTGCCCTGGGCGCACCCATCCAGGATGGCCTGCAGGTTGCTGCCGCTGCCGGAGATCAGCACCAGAATACGGGTCATGGGACGGCTCATCGGATGATGACCTGCTCCTCACCATCGGCCGCCTTGGCGATGTGGCCGATGTGCCAGGCGTGCTCGCCTTCTGCCTTGAGCAGGGCCAGTGCCTTGTCCAGCTCGCTGGCGGGCAGGGCAATGATCATGCCGACGCCGCAGTTGAAGGTACGGTACATCTCGTGACGGGTGACGTTGCCCGCCTGCTGCAGCCAGCTGAACACCGCCGGCCACTGCCAGCTCTGCTCGTCGATCACTGCCTGGGTATTGGCGGGCAGCACGCGGGGGATGTTCTCCCAGAAGCCGCCACCTGTGATGTGGGACAGGGCGTGGATCTCGCACTCCTTGATGAGCTTGAGCACGGGTTTCACATAGATGCGGGTCGGCTCCAGCAGGGCATTGGCCAGGGTGGTCTCACCCAGGGGCTGATGCACGTCTGCCTGGGAGACTTCCAGGATCTTGCGCACCAGGGAGAAACCGTTGGAGTGGGGGCCGCTGGCGGCCAGGGCGATCAGGGCATCCCCTTCGCCGACCTTGCTGCCGTCGATGATCTCGCTCTTCTCGACCACGCCGACGCAGAAACCGGCGATGTCGTAGTCTTCCCCTTCATACATGCCCGGCATTTCGGCGGTCTCGCCGCCCACCAGAGCGCAGCCGGACTGTTCGCAGCCGGTGCCGATGCCGGTGACCACGGCGGCGGCCGTGTCCACGTCCAGCTTGCCGGTGGCATAGTAGTCGAGGAAGAAGAGGGGCTCGGCGCCTTGCACGATGAGGTCATTGACGCACATGGCCACCAGATCGATGCCCACGGTGTCATGTTTCTTCAGGTCGATGGCCAGGCGCAGCTTGGTGCCCACCCCATCGGTACCGGAGACCAGTACCGGCTCCTTGTAGCCCGCAGGAATTTGACACAGGGCCCCAAAGCCGCCAAGACCACCAAGGACTTCAGGACGACGAGTGCGCTTGGACACGCCCTTGATGCGTTCAACCAGTGCGTTGCCGGCATCGATATCAACGCCAGCATCCTTGTAGCTCAGTGAGGTTTTGTCAGTCACGCGAGTAGTCCCCGTCATGTATAGAGGTGGAGGGTAAAATTCGGGGCGTATTCTACCAGCCGGGGCCGAAAACCTGAAAGGAAATCGTTTGCGCGTTTTTGCCGGGAAATGCTCTACAGATGGCGCTTTTTGTTGTATGATTCCGCGATTTTTCTTGCGGCAGTTAGAGGAGATAATAATGAAGGTCATCGAAGCCAAGCACCCCCTGGTCAAACACAAGATTGGTCTGATGCGCGAAGGCGATATCAGCACCAAACGCTTCCGTGAATTGGCCAAGGAGGTCGGCAGCCTGCTGACTTATGAAGCCACCTCTGACTTTGAAACCGAGAAGGTCACCATCGACGGCTGGAACGGCCCGGTGGAAGTCGACCAGATCAAGGGCAAGAAGGTCACCGTCGTGCCCATCCTGCGTGCCGGTCTGGGCATGATGGACGGTGTGCTCGAGCACATGCCGAGCGCCCGGGTCAGCGTGGTCGGCATCTACCGCGATGAAGAGACCCTGCAGCCGGTGCCCTACTTCGAGAAGATCGTCAGCAACATCGAGGAGCGTCTGGCCCTGGTCATCGACCCCATGCTGGCCACCGGCGGCTCCATGATCGCCACCATCGACCTGCTCAAGAAGAAAGGCTGCCACTCCATCAAGGTGCTGGTGCTGGTCGCGGCGCCGGAAGGGCTCAAGGCCCTGGAAGCGGCCCACCCGGACGTGGAGGTCTACTGCGCCGCCATCGATGATGGCCTGAACGAGAAGGGCTATATCGTCCCGGGTCTGGGGGATGCCGGGGACAAGATCTTCGGCACCAAGTAAGCCCAAGCGCATTCCCTCGCCATTTGCGAAGCCGACCCCAGGGTCGGCTTCGTCGTTTGCGGCGCGCTTTGGGCGTCTTGCCGGTCTCATTGCGGGCGCCCGGCTTGCTGGCGGGCGTGGCTTGCCGCTACCATGGCGCTATCCCATCTTTGCCAGAGAGTCCTTGCCCATGTCCAAATTCCTGCTCGCCTGTTGTGGTGCCCTGTTTGCCTGCGCCGTGGGAGCCGCCCAGCTCGATGACCTCTATCAGGGGATGGCGCCCACCAGCGGCGACATGCAGGCGGCCCAGGGTCAGGCCCTGGCCCAGGTGCTGATCAAGGTGAGCGGCAAGCGCGACATAGTGGACAAGCCCGAGGTGGTCAAGGCGCTGGCGGATCCCAAGGCCTTCGTGCAGCGCTATGGCTATCAGGATGAGGGGGAGGTGAAGCTGCTCAAGGCGAACTTCATCCCGGCCAAGGTCAATGCCCTGATCGCGGGCAGCGATTACGCCCTGCTGGGCCCGGCCCGGCCGCAACTGGCACTCTGGCTGGTGGAAGATGACGCCGAGCGGCGCATCATCTCGGATCAGTCCGGCGATGGCTGGTCAACGGCACTGCGCAGCCAGGCCCGGGTGCTGGGGCTGCCGGTCAGCATTCCGCTGATGGATCTGGATGACAGCATGGCGGTGAGCGCCACCGATGTCTGGGGCCGTTTTGCCGGCCCCATTCTCCAGGCCAGCCAGCGCTACGGCGCCGAGATGGTGTTGCTGGGCCAGCTGGCGGCCAAGGAGGAGGGATGGAACCTGACCTGGACCCTCTATGGCCCCAAGTCGGGTGCGGCCGAACCCTTGACCCAGGGAGAGGCGCAAGGCTCCCGGGAGGAGGTGGCCAGCCAGCTGGCCGACGGCCTGGCCGCCTGGCTGGTGGAGCAGTACGGCGCCCGCCTCGGGGCGACCAGTTCTACCCAGACCCTGCTGGTGGAAGGGGTGCAGGGCATCGATGAGATGATCAGCCTGCAGAAGCTGCTGCAGGGCATGGCCAGCGTCAGCCAGGTCACCATAGGCCAGCTCGATGGCGACAAGGTGAACTTCTCCCTCACCTTGCAAGGGGATCAGGCCGATCTCGTCCGCAGCCTGGAGCTGGAGCCCAGGTTGCAGCCTCTGCCTGCCGAGGGAAGCCTGCGTTACCGATGGTCGCAACGCTGATCCTGAGGGGGCCGGGCGGGGGCGCGGGGGGGCGCGGGGCGGGGCCCGGCCGGTTCTCTATCGGGCCGGGCGATGTTACACTAGCCCGCAAATGTCACAGTCAAAGCCCAACGAGTGAAGCAACCGGCCCAACTGTCTTTAGCCGTACAACTCCCGGATGATGAAACCTTCGTCAGTTTCTACCCCGGCAACAACGCCCATCTGATCACGGCCCTCAAGAATGCCGCCATCGGTCAGGGTGCGCCTTTCCTCTATTTCTGGGGCGCCAAGGGATCGGGTCGCTCCCATCTGCTCCATGCCACCTGCGCCGAGGTCAATGCCCGGGATGCCGCGGCCGCCTACCTCTCCCTCGATCAGTTCGAACAGCTGGACCCCAGCATGCTCGATGCCCTCGAAAGCTTGCCCCTGGTCTGCCTCGACAGCCTGGAGGCCATCGCCGGCAACGCGCTCTGGGAGCGGGCCCTGTTCGATTTTTACAATCGCTGGCAGGAGAAGGGGGAGGGAACCCTGGTGGTGACGGGGTGCAGCGCGCCGCGCAAGCTGGGGTTGCAACTGCCGGATCTCGCCTCCCGCCTCGACTGGGGGGTGAGTTTCCACCTCGACGAGCTGGACGACGAAGGCAAGCTCAGTGCCCTGCAACTGCGGGCCGAGCTGCGGGGCTTCAAGTTGCCCATCGACGTGGGCCGCTTCCTGCTCAACCGCCTGTCCCGCGACATGCGCACCCTGCTCACCACCCTCAATCAGCTCGACAATGCCTCCTTTCGTGCCAAGCGCAAGCTGACCATCCCCTTTGTCAAAGAGATCCTCGAACTCTGAGCCCATTGGGTGTGTTTGAGCATGAGTGACATTAGGTAATAACAGACAAAAAGAAACCCCGGCACCAGGCCGGGGTTTTGCTATCTCAAGGGGCACTGCCTCTCAGTGGAACTGATCTTCTTCGGTGGAACCCGTTAAGGTTGTGACCGAAGACTGGCCACCCTGAATAGTTGGCTGAAGGGGTCACCTTGTCGGTACCACTCCAGCCATCACCTTAGTGGAACTGGTCTTCTTCGGTGGAGCCGGTCAGCGCGGTCACCGAGGATTGGCCACCCTGGATAGTTGGCTGAAGGGGTCACCTTGTCGGCACCACTCCAGCCATCACCTTAGTGGAACTGGTCTTCTTCGGTGGAGCCGGTCAGCGCGGTCACCGAGGATTGGCCACCCTGAATGACGGTGGTCACCTTGTCGAAGTAACCGGTGCCCACTTCCTGCTGGTGTGCCACGAAGGTGTAGCCCCGCTCGGCAGCGGCAAACTCAGGTTGCTGCACCATCTCGACGTAGTGCTTCATTCCCTCGCCGCGGGCGTACTGGTAAGCCAGCTCATACATGTGGAACCACATGTTGTGGATACCCGCCAGGGTGATGAACTGGTACTTGTAGCCCATGTCGGACAGCGCCTGCTGGAAGCGGGCGATGGTGGCATCGTCCAGGTTCTTCTTCCAGTTGAAGCTAGGAGAGCAGTTGTAGGCCAGGATCTTGTCCGGGTACTGGGCCTTGATGGCTTCGGCAAACTGACGCGCCTCGTCCAGATCGGGCTTGGCGGTCTCGCACCACACCATGTCGGCGTAGGGAGCATAGGCCAGGCCGCGGGAGATGGCCTGCTCGATACCGGCCTGCACCTTGTAGAAGCCCTCGCTGGTGCGCTCACCGGTCAGGAAGCCGGCATCGTAGGGGTCGGCGTCCGTGGTCAGCAGGTCGGCGGCGTTGGCGTCGGTGCGGGCGATCACCAGCGTAGTGGTGCCGCAGACGTCGGCGGCCAGGCGGGCGGCGACCAGTTTCTGCACCGCTTCCTGGGTCGGCACCAGCACCTTGCCGCCCATGTGGCCGCATTTTTTCACGGAAGCCAGCTGATCTTCGAAGTGCACCCCGGCGGCGCCCGCTTCAATCATGCCTTTCATCAGCTCGAAGGCGTTCAGCACGCCGCCGAAACCGGCTTCCGCATCCGCGACGATCGGCAGGAAGTAGTCGATGAAACCGGCATCCTGCGGGCCCACCTTGTTGGCCCACTGGATCTGGTCGGCCCGGGCGAAGGAGTTGTTGATACGCTCCACCACTGACGGCACGGAGTTGGCCGGGTAGAGGGACTGATCCGGATACATGGTGGAAGACAAGTTGTTGTCCGCCGCCACCTGCCAGCCGGAGAGGTAGATAGCCTCTATGCCCGCCTTGGCCTGCTGCACCGCCTGGCCGCCGGTCAGGGCGCCGAGACAGTTGACGTAGCCCTTCTTGGCGCCGCCGTTGATCAGCTCCCACAGCTTGTCGGCGCCGCGCTGGGCCAGGGTGTGCACCGGCTGCAGGCTGCCGCGCAGGTTCACCACGTCCTCGGCGCTGTAGCCGCGCTTGATCCCTTTCCAGCGGGGGTTCTCTGCCCAGTCTTTCTCGATAGCCTGGATCTGTTGCTCACGGGTCAGTGCCATATCAGTTCCCTCTTTCATTGATTTCACGTGTCCATTGACTTGTTATTGGCGAGCCCCACCCGGGGCCCGGATTCAGAGCCGCTCGTAACCGGGCAGCGTCAGAAAATCGATCAGGGTATCGGCGCAGGTGATCTCCTCCATCAGCTCGCTCGCCTCGGCAAAGCGTCCGGCCTGCCAGCGGGCCTCGCCCACTTCGCCTCTGACCACCTCCTGCTCCTCGGCCAGCATCTGGCGAAACAGCGCCTTGGTCACCACCTGGCCGTTCGACAGGCTCTTGCCGTGGCGGATCCACTGCCAGATGGAGGTGCGGGAGATCTCGGCGGTGGCCGCATCTTCCATCAGACCATAGATGGGCACGCAGCCGTTGCCGCCGATCCAGGCTTCCAGATATTGCAGCGCGACCCGGATGTTGGTGCGCATGCCGGCCTCGGTGCGCTCTCCCTCGCAGGGGGCCAGCAGGTCGGCGGCGGTGATGGGAGCATCCTGCTCGCGCAGCACGCCGATCTGGTTCTGGGCATCCGCCGGGATGGCGGCGTTGAACACCGCCATGGCGGTATCGGCGAGGCCCGGATGGGCCACCCAGGTGCCGTCGTGGCCGTTGTCGGCCTCGCGCTGCTTGTCCGCCAGTACCTTGGCAAACACCTGCTCGTTGACTGCAGGATCCTTGGCCGGGATAAAGGCGGCCATGCCCCCCATCGCCAGCGCGCCGCGCTTGTGACAGGTCTTGATGAGCAGCCGCGAGTAGGCAGAGAGGAAGGGCTTGTCCATGGTGACCACCTGACGGTCCGGCAGCACCCGATCGGGATGGTTCTTCAAGGTCTTGATGTAGCTGAAGATGTAATCCCAGCGGCCGCAGTTGAGGGCGACGATGTGATCCTTCATCTGATAGAGCAGCTCGTCCATCTCGAACACCGCCGGCAGGGTCTCGATGAGCACTGTGGCCTTGATGGTGCCCCGGGGCAGACCAAACCTGTCTTCGGTCCAAGCGAACACCTCGCTCCACCAGCGCCCCTCCAGGTGGCTCTGCAGCTTGGGCAGGTAGAAGTAGGGGCCCGAGCCCTTGGCCAGCAGCGCCTGATAGTTGTGCAGGAAATAGAGGGCGAAGTCGAACAGGCCGCCGGGGATGGGGTCGCCATCGAAGGTGACGTGTTTTTCCGGCAGGTGCAGGCCGCGCACCCGGCAGATGAGCACGGCGGGATTGGGATTGAGGGTATAGGCCTTCCCCTCCGGGCTGGTATAGGCAATGGTGCCGTTCACCGCATCGCGCAGGTTGATCTGCCCCTCGATCACCTTGTTCCAGGCCGGCGCCAATGAGTCCTCGAAGTCGGCCATGAACACCTTGACGTTGGCGTTGAGGGCGTTGATCACCATCTTGCGCTCGACCGGGCCGGTGATCTCCACACGGCGGTCCTGCAGATCGGCGGGAATGCCGCGCACCTTCCAGTCGCCATCGCGGATATGGGCGGTTTCCGGCAGGAAGTCCGGCAGCTCGCCGCCATCGATGCGGGCCTGGCGGGCGATGCGTTGCTTGAGCAGGGCCAGGCGCTGGGGAGCGAAATGTTCCACCAGCTCTGACACCAGGGCCACCGCTTCCGGCGTCACTATCTGTGCGTACTCGGGTTGCATGGGGCCTTGGATACGAAGGCGATCGCTGCAGAGGGGCTGGGCCGGTGCCGACATGGGGTCACTCCTGTGAAAAGTTACATTTAGAACTCAATAACTACGACTAAAGTCGAATCCCTGTTCCGTGTCCTTGCGAGAGAGGCAAGTAACATGGATGTTACGGTGCTGAAAATAATCAGTTACGTCAACTTGTTTTTTTAAACACCTGTTTTCATCTGGTGGTTAAGTTGATGTTTTTTATGGGATTGAAAGAATTGAGTAAAAACTCAAACCAGATGGATATGCTCTCACGGGAGGGGCCGCTGCCGACGGCTCTGCTGGGCGGCTCGGCCAAGGGGGTTTTGTTGCAAGTTACGTAATTTAATTACATATGCAAGGAGGGATCCCGACTCGACTCCAGGCTGAAAGTAAACGGCTGTATGAATAGGGTCGCCTCGGGCGCGGGCCGACGGGAGGCTTGTCTGGCAAGGGGAGACGGACGCTGTTTAAAACTGGTGGAGGGGAGGGCGCTCGGGTGGAGCCGACGCTGGGACAAGTCCGGGATTGGAGCGCAATAACGTAGGTTTGTGTCGGATGCCAGCGAGGACGCCTTGGGCCCAAGCACGGCGGCATCAGAATGATAAACTGTTATTTTATGTCAATGCGACATATAACACTTTTTTATGCGCACCCCTGCGCTGGGAGGGGGGCGAGGAGGAGTGAAGGGCGCTGGCGTGTCCCCTCAATACTCTTCGTCGGGCTCGGCGAGATCGATGATGTCGAGGCGAACGACCTGCTCATCATCGGGTTCCTGGGCGGGGGTATGGGGGGGATGCTGGGTGGTCATGTCTGCTTGCCTCTGGGTAGATTGCAAGCCGGTGGGGAGCTTCCTGACCCCGAATTTTCCGCATCCCTGCAGCGTGTGCCGGCACAAAGGCGCATATCCTAGCGACTAATTGGCAAAGGCTCAAGCGGTTCTGTATAAAAAATGGTCCGACCTTGACACCCCTCTCTGTTCTCTCTGTTGGGGGGTGGGGGGTGGAGTGTCGCTGGCAAGGCCCCTGGCTCCTCGAGCGTGGATCACCGAGAGCGAGTAAGTTGGCGCGTGCAAAAAAATAGCCCAGTCACGAGACTGGGCTATTTTCGGGGAATGATGGTCGGCGTGAGAGGATTCGAACCTCCGACCCCTGACACCCCATGACAGTGCGCTACCTGGCTGCGCTACACGCCGACTGCGTCAACCTTGGCTGACGGAGGTGAAGTCTAATGAGATGGTCCTTTCGGCGCAAGTCCTTTTTTATCAGAGAGATGCCGACTGCTTCTTTATTGCGCAACCCAGATGTTTCTTGGGCTATCCGGGGGGATTTGGCATAATCGCCCCCCATTTCAACCGGCCTTTGCGGGCCCGTTGTCGAGCAATTTTTCACACTGGCTGTTTTGAACAAAGGGGAGCGACCTTGGACGCCGAGATGTCTGCACAGGATGAAATCTGGATGAGACACGCCATGGCCCTGGCCGCCAGGGCGGAGGAGATGGGAGAGATCCCGGTCGGCGCCGTGCTGGTGCTGGGGGATGAGGTGGTGGGAGAGGGGTGGAATGGTTCCATCACCGGCCACGATGCCTGCGCCCATGCCGAAATCATGGCGATCCGGGCCGCCGGCGTGCGACTGCAAAATTATCGTCTGCTCGATACCACCCTCTATGTGACCCTGGAACCCTGCTGCATGTGCGCCGGGGCCCTCATCCACAGCCGAGTCAAACGGGTGGTGTTCGGGGCGACGGATCCCAAGACGGGGGCGGCGGGCTCGGTGTTCAACATATTGCAAGACCCCCGCCACAACCACAGGGTGACGCTGTGCGGCGGCGTACTGGCCGAGGCGTGCTCCGCCCAGCTCTCCGCCTTCTTCAAGCGCCGCCGCGCCGAGCAGAAGGCGGCAAGGAACCGGCCCTCTGCCGACGGGCTCCCCCCTGGGCAGGGGTGAGGGTCAGGCCCTGCTTTCCTCTCCGGTTGGGTCCTAGGGGAGGGAGCATCAATTTCATGTTGTTATTCAGTCAGTTGACCGTTTCACACCCGGCTCGCTAGTCGCAATAAACTCCCGCCCCATGTAACAAAACTGTCATGCAACCGCCATATAATGCCGCCAAGCCTAGCTCACATTGAGGTTTTGCATGTCATCGGAATCGATTCACCTGATCATGGCGGGCAGTAGAAAACGCCGGATCAAGGACACATTGGCCAAATATGGCGTCACCACGGGGGGAACCCTGGTCCTGGTGGCGCTCTTGCTTATCTTCTTTTATCTGCTCTACGTGGTGAAGCCCATCTTCAATGGCGCCTCCATGGAGCCGCTCGCCAGTTTCTCTCTGCCCATCAAGGACAAGACCGCCTGGATCGGGGTCGAGGAGCAAAACGAGATAGGGTATCGCTTCAGCGACAAGGGGGAGGTCAACTTCTTCGCGCTGCAAGACGATGCCCGCTTCAAGGTGGGGGAGGCCATCGCCCGTGCCCAGGTGCCGGGCGAGATCAGCGCGGTGGCGATCCCGACCCCGGGCAAGACCTACCTCGCCTATGGTTTCACCGATGGCAAGGCCCTGGTGGTGGAGCCCAGGTTCAAGGTGAGCTACCCGGGGGACGTGCGCCTCATTGAGCCGCAACTCTCCTATCCGTTTGGTGAGGCGCCCATCTCGGTGGATCCCGAGGGCCAGCCCCTGAGCCAGCTGGTGTTCGAGGCGGCCAAGGACAAGATGGTGGCGGCCGCCCTGACCCAGGATGGCCGTGGCGTCATGGCGGTGCTGAGCGGCGAGGAGAACTTCATCTCGGGCGAGGTGGAGTGGACCAGCCAGAGCTACCCGATCCCGGCGCTGCCCCGTCAGGTGGATCAGATGCTGTTGACCCCCAACCTGCGCATCCTGCTGGTGCGTTCGGGCAACCGTCTCTCCGTCTATGACATCCAGAACCTCAATGACATCCAGTTGCGCAGCGTGCTCAACATCAATGCCCCCGATGCCAACGTCACCCAGCTGGCGCTGCTGGCGGGGGCCTCCTCCATCCTGGTGGGCAATGACAACGGCGTCATCTCACAGTGGTTCGAGGTAGCGAGGGAGGGGAAACGCGAGTTCACCTACATCCGCGACTTCAAGAGTGACGGTGCCGTGGCGCAGCTCACCCCCGAGCTGTTTCGCAAGGGCTTCGTCGCCGGCAGCCAGGATGGCGCCATCAACTTCTTCCACGCCACCGGTGAATCCAAGCTGCTCGGCGAGAAGATTGACGGCGGTGCCTTCAACGGCCTGGCGATCTCCCCTCGCAACAACCTGCTCCTGCTGCAACAGGGCAACGAGATCAAGACCTTCTCGGTCGAGAACGAGCACCCCGAGGTGACCTGGTCCGCCCTGTGGCAGGAGGTGTGGTACGAAGGGTATCCCGAGCCCATGTATGTCTGGCAGTCCACCTCCGCCAGCAACGACTTCGAGCCCAAGCTGAGCCTGATCCCCATCTCGTTCGGTACCCTGAAGGCGGCCTTCTACGCCATGCTGTTCGCCGTGCCGCTCGGCATTGCGGGGGCCATCTATACCGCCTACTTCATGTCCGCCGGCATGCGCAAGTTCGTCAAGCCGACGGTGGAGATCATGGAGGCGCTGCCAACCGTGATCCTGGGCTTCCTGGCCGGTCTGTGGCTCGCCCCCATCGTCGAGGATTATCTGCCCGGCATCTTCATGATGCTGATCATGCTGCCCCTGGGCATGCTGCTGACCGCTCTGGCCTGGCATGGGCTGCCGGGCAAGCTCAAGCAGTGCGTGCCGGAAGGGAGCCAGGCGGTGCTGCTCATCCCTGTGGTGCTCTTCATCGGCTGGCTGGCCCTGACCCTGAGCCCGGCGGTGGAGCATGCCTTCTTCGGCGGCGATACCCGCAGCTGGCTCACCAACGAGATGGGTATCAAGTTTGACCAGCGCAACTCCCTGGTGGTCGGCATCGCCATGGGCTTCGCGGTCATCCCGACCATCTTCTCCATCGCCGAAGACGCGGTCTTCTCGGTGCCCAAACACCTGACCCAGGGATCACTGGCCCTGGGGGCGACCCCCTGGCAGACCCTGACCCGGGTGGTGATCCTGACCGCGAGTCCGGGCATCTTCTCGGCGGTGATGATGGGCCTTGGCCGCGCCGTGGGCGAGACCATGATAGTGCTGATGGCCACCGGCAATACCCCCATCATGGACTTCTCCATGTTCCAGGGGCTGCGCACCCTGGCCGCCAACATAGCGGTGGAGATGCCGGAGTCGGAAGTGGGCAGTTCCCACTATCGGGTGCTCTTCCTCGCGGCCTTCGTGCTGTTTGTGTTCACTTTTCTCGTCAATACCCTGGCCGAGTTCGTCCGCCAGCGTCTGCGTGAAAAATACAGTTCCCTGTAGTGAAGGAATCGACAATGGGTAAGTGGTTTAAATCAGGGGCCCCCTGGATCTGGATGACGGGCGGTGCCGTCAGCCTGAGTCTGGTCGCCGTGCTGGGTCTGTTGTTGCTCATCGGCTGGCGTGGTCTGGTCTACTTCTGGCCGCACCCCATCTATGAGTGGCAGGTGCAGGGTGCCGACGGCAGCAAGAGCGTGCTGATCGGCGAGATCAACGATCGGGAACTGGTACCGGTGGAGCGGCTGCGCGCCTCCGGTCTGGCGCTGGCCGGCGAGGATCGTACCGACCTGACTCGCTATCTGGTCAAGACCGGCAACCGCGAGTTCGTGGGGCTGGATTTTCGCTGGTTGCTGGAGACCGACATCCTCTCCCGCAGCCAGCCCAAGGAGCTGGCGGTGCTCGAACGCAGCACCAATGGCAACTTCTATGGCTACATCAGCTCGGTGCGCGAGGATGGTCGGGTCATAGACCAGGATCTGCACCAGGTGATGGCGCGGATGCTGGATCGCAGCAACCGGCTCTCCGAGCAGGCCAATGATCTGCAAAAGGGCGAGATAGGCAGCATCAACTATCAGCTCGAGAAGCTGCGCCTGAAAGAGCGCAAGGCCGAGCTGGACGATGAGCTGACCGATGAGGTCAAGGCGGATCTCGCCCGGCAGCGGGATGCCCTCAACGCCGACTATCAGGTGCTGGAAAAGGAGCTGTTCGAGCTCAGGCGCCAGGCGGATCGCGATGCCATCAAGGTACGCGACATGCGCGGCGTCGAGGTGGAGATGCCCATGTCCAGGGTGCTGGACGTGGTCTGGCCCAACGACATGAGCCTGCTGGGCAAGATAGGTCACTGGTTCCATCAGATAGGCAAGTTCGTCAGCGGCGAACCCCGTGAGGCCAACACCGAGGGTGGCGTCTTCCCGGCCATCTTCGGCACCGTCTTCATGGTGATACTGATGGCCATCATAGTGACCCCGCTGGGGGTGGTGGCCGCCGTCTACCTGCACGAGTACGCGGGCAAGAACGGTCTGACCAAGCTCATTCGCATCGCGGTGATCAACCTGGCGGGGGTGCCCTCCATCGTTTATGGCGTATTCGGTCTGGGCTTCTTCGTCTATACGCTCGGTGGTTCGTTAGACCAGCTGTTCTACCCGGAAGCGCTGCCGAGCCCGACCTTTGGCTCCCCTGGCGTCATCTGGTCCGCGCTGACCCTGGCCATCCTGACCCTGCCGGTGGTGATCGTCTCCACCGAGGAGGGGCTGGCCCGGATCCCGAGCACGGTACGTCAGGGCTCCCTGGCCCTGGGGGCCACCCAGGCCGAGACCCTGTGGCGCATCGTGCTGCCCATGGCGAGCCCGGCCATCATGACCGGCCTCATCCTGGCGATAGCGCGGGCTGCCGGTGAAGTGGCGCCGCTGATGCTGGTGGGGGTGGTGAAACTGGCACCGACCCTGCCGATGGACGGCAACTTCCCCTACCTGCACGTGGAGCGCAAGTTCATGCATCTGGGCTTCCACATCTATGATGTGGGCTTCCAGAGCCCGAACGTGGAGGCGGCCCGGCCCCTGGTCTATGCCACCTCCTTCCTGCTGGTGACGGTGATCGTGGGCCTCAACCTGACGGCCATCGGTATTCGTAACCACCTTCGCGAGAAGTTCCGCTCCTTGGAGCATTGATGCGGCGCCCTGGCGTGATGTCGAGACAGCAAACAGATGCACAGCATCACGCCGACCGACATCACTGGCATTCGCAGCCATGTGTGCGCGAGAAGTTCCGCTCCTTGGAGCATTGATGCGGCGCCCTGGCGTGATGTCGAGACAGCAAACAGATGCACAGCATCACGCCGACCGACA
>NZ_JBSTYM010000037.1:0-19547 GCF_054052445.1 Aeromonas crassostreae
AGGTGGGTGTCCCAAATTTTCTGCCTTCGCGAAGCTCCCCCACTACCCCTTCCCGGGGGGGCGTCTGTTCCGCATCCCCTTCACCGCCGCCTGGTACACCCTGCGCGATCGCCTGGGGGTATAAGCCGGCTCCCCTTCGGGCACCCAAACATCAAGGCCACCTCGGGGTGGCCTTGGTTTTTTGATGGTTTCTCAAGGCGGTTGCGGCGAATCGGGCTTGAACGCGGCGCTCAAAAAGGTGGGTGTCCCAAATTTTCTGCCTTCGCGAAGCTCCCCCACTACCCCTTCCCGGGGGGGCGTCTGTTCCGCATCCCCTTCACCGCCGCCGCCTGGTACACCCTGCGCGACCGCTTGGGGGTGTAAGCCGGCTCTTCTTTGGCTACCCAACAACCAAGGCCACCCCGGGGTGGCCTTGGTTTTTTGATGGTTTTCTCAAGGCGGTTGCGGCGAATCGGGCTTGAACGCGGCGCTCAAAAAGGTGGGTGTCCTAAATTCTCTGTCCTAAATTCTCTGTCCTATTCGCCAGACTGCCGCACTACCCCTTCCCCGGCGGCCGCCTGTTTCGTATCCCCTTCACCGCCGCTGGCGCTGCCTGGTACACCCTGCGCGACCGCCTGGGGGTATAAGCCGGCTCCCCTTCGGGCACCCAAACATCAAGGCCACCTCGGGGTGGCCTTGGTTTTTTGATGGTTTTCTCAAGGTGGTTGCGGCGAATCGGGCTTGAACGCGGCACTCAAAAAGGTGGGTGTCCTAAATTCTTTCCCCTGGCTTTCCAGTGCTCAGTCCAGCGGCGAACGGCGCCATGATCGATCCCAAACAGGGCGGCCGTCTTCTTGGCACCGTCATGACCGTTGAGATAGTGAAGAACGACTTGACGTTTGAAGTCGGTCGAGTATTTTGGCTTTGCCATAGAAACGAAGAACCCCTACTCGTTGGGCGTCCAACTTTCGGGGTTCACTTCACGTTTGGGCGGTGTTGTTGACTGCAAGAGCGGCGGCTTTATTGCGCCAGGGACTTGAGCTGCTGGCCGCTGGGGGGGTTGTGCCAGTCGATGGGGCCGTGGGTGAAGCGGTATTGCAGGCGGGGCAGCACGGTTTCCAGCCATTCGCGGCGAAAGTAGGCATAACCTTCGTCCCAGTCCGGGTCGTTGGCCCAGCCGGTTTGCAGCAGATGGAGGCGGGTGCCCTGGCCTTCGGGCACGAAGCGCAGGCTGACCTGGGTCTTCTGCTGACGCACGTGGGGCAGGTGGGGGGGGAAGTTCCAGCTAAAGCTGAGCAGGTCATGGGGCATGACGGCCATGACCCGGCACCCTTCGCTGCCGCGCTCGCCAAGGGGGGCATCGGGGCGAAAATAGATTTCGAACGGGCCATTGGGCTCGGCCACCACCAGACACTCGGGGGCGAGGAAGCTGCGCAGCCCGCTCTCCGTGGTCCAGGCATGCCAGACATCGTCTAGGTGGGCCGGAATAAAGATGTTACCTTCAATCTGCTTGTTATCCATGGTCGGTCAACCTCACTTATCCGTAGGCGGGACCCGGGCAGTATAGCCCGCCCGTTGTTCAAATTAACAGCAGCGGATGCGGGGTGACGCGGATCCTGTCACCCAGCTGGGGTAAGCTGATGGCTGACGGCACGTTGCAGAGTGTGATGGGAGGGAGAGAGGCCGATGATCAGAGCCATGACACAGGCGGATGTGACACCCTTGTCCCATCTGTTTCAAAAGGGGCGTCGCCAGACGTTTCACTGGGTAGAGCCTTCGCAATTTGCGTTGGCGGATTTTGCCGAGCAGACCCGCGGCGAGCGGGTCTGGGTCGCAGAGCAGGGGGGCAGCCCCTGCGGTTTCATCGCCGTCTGGGCACCGGAGCGCTTCGTCCATCACCTCTATGTCTCCGCCGACTGGCATGGACAGGGGATGGGAAGAGCCCTGCTGGAGCGGGCGCTGGCCGAGCTGCCAAGGCCCGTCTCCCTAAAGGTGGCCGTCCATAACACCACGGCCATCGCCTTCTATCGCCGGCTCGGTTGGGAGCCGACCGAGGAGACGGGCCTGTGCGAGGTGACGGGCCCCTGGCGCAGGCTCTGCCTCTATTGAGGGGTTGCCTTGGGATGCAAACGAAAAGGGTTACCCGAGGGTAACCCTTTTTGCAGGTCGGGGCCTGGCTTCAGAGGGTCTCGCCGTTGCTGGCGATCACCGCCTTGTACCAATGGAAGCTCTTCTTCTTGCTGCGGGCCTGGCTGCCGCTGCCATCGTCGTGCTTGTCCACATAGATGAAGCCGTAGCGTTTGCGATACTCCCCCGTGGTGAAGGAGACGCAATCGATGCAGCCCCAGGGGGTGTAACCCATCAGCTCGACCCCATCCTCGATGACGGCTTTTTTCATCTGCTCTATGTGGGATCTGAGGTAGTCGATGCGATAGTCATCCTGCACCTCGCCCTGATCCCCCGGCTTATCCAGGGCGCCGAAGCCGTTCTCGACGATGAACAGGGGCGTGTTGTAGCGCTCATAGAGGATGTTCAGGCTGTAGCGCAGGCCGACCGGATCTATCTGCCAGCCCCAGTCGGAGGCCTTGACGTGGGGGTTGGGCACGCTGCCCTCAAAGCCCGAGAGGGCGTTGCCGCTGCCCTGATGATGGGCACGCACCGCGTTGCTCATGTAGTAGCTCAGGCCGATGTAGTCGACGCAGCCCTCCCGCAGTATCTGCTCGTCGCCGGGTTCCATCACTATCTGGTAACCCTTGCGTTCCCACTCCTTTCGGATGTAGGCGGGGTAGGCGCCGCGCACGTGGACGTCGCTGAACAGGAAGCGCTCGCGCATCGCCTCCTGGGCGTACATGACGTCGTCCGGGTGGCAGGAGTAGGGGTAGAGGGGCACCATGGCGATCATGCAGCCGATCTGGAAGTCGGGGTTGATCTCGTGGCCCAGCTTGACCACCTGGGCACTGGCCACGAACTGGTGGTGCAGTACCTGGTACATGCACTCCTCCGGGTTCGGCTCCTGGGTATAGACGACGCCGGAGCAGCAGTAGCCGAACAGGGGGGAGCGCCAGTTGCGCTGGTTGTTGATCTCGTTGAAGGTCATCCAGTATTTGACCTTGTGGCGATAGCGGCGCATCACCACCTCGCTAAAGCGCACGAAGCATTCGACCAGCTTGCGATGCTTCCAGCCGCCGTACTCCTTGACCAGGTGCCAGGGCATCTCGAAGTGGGACAGGGTGATGACGGGCGCTATGCCGTGTTTGAGCAGCTCGTCGAACAGGTCGTCATAAAATTGCAGACCCTGCTCGTTGGGGGTGAGCTCGTCCCCCTTGGGGAAGATGCGCGACCAGGCGATGGAGGTGCGAAAACATTTGAAGCCCATCTCGGCCAGCAGGGCCACGTCCTGGGGGTAGTGGTGATAGAAATCCACCGCCTCGTGGTTGCCGTAGTGGTGGCCGGGCAGTATGCCGTCCGTGATGATACGGTCGACGCCGTGGGCGCCGCTGGTCAGCACGTCCACTATGCTGGGACCCTTGCCCCCCTGATCCCAGGCGCCTTCCACCTGATGGGCCGCGACTGCGCCCCCCCACAGAAACTCTTTCGGTAACCCTTGCCGTGTCATTGGTTGCTCTCCTCAAAGGCGCCAATATGGCGTCGTCTGGCCATCCCTCGCCGCGAGATACCGGGGCGGGCCCGGGCTGGGGACGAGGTGCGATGGCAAGAGGTTAGCAAAGCAAATACGAAAGTCACGATATAACGAAACAGGCATTTCGTGACCTGTCACACCCAAAAAACAGCCTGTTTTCAGGGGGCGGAATGGGCCGTCAAACGCCTGCCGATGGCCTCGAGAATATACAGGACCGGCACCTGGGTCGTTATATCGTACTGCTGACCAACCAATAATTGCGGCATATGGTAGGAGAGATTGAAATCGGCGATTTTGGCCAGGGAACAGGTCTCGCTATTGGTGATGCTGATGAGCTTGCATTTATGAAAACTGAAATTTTGCGCCAGCTTTAAAATATCCGGCGTTTCCCCCGAGACGGAAAGAATAATGGCGACCGCATTATTGAAGGTGTCCGTGCTGATGGGGTAATAGGGATCGTCGATATGGTTGCTGAATTTGCCGACGTTGGAGAAAAAACGGGCCCCGTATTTGCCGAGGGAACCCGAGGTGCCCGCCCCGACGAACAAGACCCGATCGGCCTGTGCGACCAGGGCGGCGGCCTGGTCGACCAGGGTCTCGAATTCGGGGTTGTTGATGCTCTTGAAGAAGCTCATCAGTTCGTTGACCCCGAAGCGGGCGACCGATTGGGCCTCCTGCTCCTGGGAGAGCTTGAAGCGGATCCGAAACTCGGAGAAACCCTCGCAGCCCAGCTTCTTGCAAAAGCGCAGCACCGTGGTAGTCGAGACCCCGGCCGCCTCTGCCAGCTCGCGGATCCGCATGAAGGGGACCTGCTCCCTGTGCTTGATGACATAGTGGTAGACCATCAGCTCCAGCTCGTTGAAGGTGGAGAGGGAGAGGTGATTGAACATGATGGATGCCGCTCGCTGGGGTGTCGGAAGGGGGCATGATGGCAATCATGCCTCCCCTTGTAAATTGGAACCTGGAGAGGATGGCTTGATCATTTCAATTATTCTTGTATAGTTGAAATCATGAAGTGATTGAAGAGGTTCCAAATGAACAAAGAGATCGCCACCAAGGTATTCGAGTCCCTCGCATCCGGCATTCGCCTCGATGTGTGGCGCCTGTTGGTCAAGGCCGGACTGGAAGGCCAGGTCGCCGGCCAGCTGGCCAGCGAGTTGGACCTAGCCCCGAATACCCTCTCGTTTCATCTGAAAGCCATGCTGCACGCGGGACTGCTCTCGGTGGAGCAGGAGGGACGCTTCTTGCGCTATCGCGCCAACATCCCCCTGATGCTGGACCTTATCGGCTACCTCACCGAGGAGTGCTGCGCCGGTCATCCGGAGGCCTGCGGTCTGGCTGAGAGCCGCCCCCAGGCAGCCAGCAGCCAGTCGCACGCCTCCTGTTGCGACGAGCCGCGCTGACACCTGCCCGGTATCACCGCGTGCTGAGTCCCATTTTTACCCCATCCTGACGAGACATGGAGTCGTTTTAACATGCACCCCTTTGACATCCTGAACCTGGACAATGGCGCCCGCCTTGTCTTCACTCCCTGCCCTGGCACCAGGGAGGCTTCCTTGCAAGCCTCCCTCAAGACATTGCAAGCCGCAGGGGCAGAGGCCGTGATCACCCTGATGCCGAATGCCGAGCTGACGCAGTTCAAGGCCGATGCCTTGCCCGCCGAGTGCGCCGCCTTGGGGCTGGCCTGGTGCCAGCTGCCGGTGGAGGACGATTGTGCTCCCGAGGCGCCCTTTGCCGCCGCCTTTGCCAACCATAAGACGGCGCTGCTGGCTCGCCTGGCGGCGGGTCAGACCCTGGCCATTCATTGCCGTGGCGGTTCGGGTCGTACCGGACTGATGGCGGCCATCTTGTTGCTGGAATCGGGCTACGCCCCCAGCCAGGTCAAGGCGCTGGTGCAAGGGCTGCGCCCCAAGGCGCTGACCCTGGCGCCCCACGTTGACTACCTCAACAGCCACTATTCATTTGCCGATTAAGGAACACAGCATGACCATCAAAGTGGGTATCAACGGCTTTGGCCGCATGGGCCGTCTCTCGTTTCGTGCCGCCTTCGACTGGGCGGATGTGGAGTTTGTCCGCATCAATGACCCGGCTGGCGATGCCGCCTCCCTGGCACACCTCATCACCTTCGATTCCGTCCATGGCCGCTGGCATCATGAAGCCAGCAGCGAGGGGGACGAGATGGTGATCGGCAACCATCGCATCCTCTGCACCCGCAACAAAGAGATCGGTCAGACTGACTGGTCCGGTTGTGATGTGGTGATCGAGGCTTCCGGCAAGATGAAAACCAAGGCCCTGCTGGGTGCTTATCTGGCGCAAGGGGTGAAGCGTGTCGTGGTGACAGCGCCGGTCAAGGAAGAGGGGGTGCTCAACGTCGTGATGGGGGTCAACCACCATCTTTATGACAAGGCGCAGCATCCTATCGTGACGGCTGCTTCCTGTACCACCAACTGCCTGGCGCCAGTGGTGAAGGTGATCCACGAGCAGCTCGGTATCAGGCACGGCTCCATGACCACCATTCATGACATCACCAACACCCAGACCATCCTGGATGCACCCCATAGCGATCTGCGCCGTGCCCGCGCCTGCGGCCTGAGCCTCATCCCCACCACCACGGGGTCTGCCACCGCCATCACCCACATCTTCCCCGAGCTCAAGGGCAAGCTGAATGGTCATGCGGTGCGGGTGCCGCTCGCCAACGCCTCCCTCACCGACTGCGTGTTCGAGGTGAGCCGTCCCACTACCGAAGCCGAGGTCAATGGCCTGCTCAAGGCCGCCGCCATGAGTGAGCTCAAGGGGATCATGGGCTATGAGGAGCGCCCCCTGGTGTCGGTGGATTACAAGACGGATCCGCGCTCCTGCACCATAGATGCGCTCTCCACCATGGTTGTCAACGACACCCAGGTGAAGATCTACGCCTGGTATGACAACGAGTGGGGCTATGCCAACCGCACCGCCGAGCTGATGCGTATGGTCGGTCAGATGGACAAGGCGCAAGGATAACCCGCCATGGCACTGACCCGACTCTCCCCCGAGGCTCGCCAGTATCTGCTGGTGACCGGCAACTACTGGGCCTTTACCCTGACCGACGGCGCCCTGCGCATGCTGGTGGTGCTCTACTTCCACGGGCTGGGTTACAGCCCCTTGGCCATCGCCTCCTTGTTTCTCTTTTACGAGATCTTCGGGGTGGTGACCAATCTGGTGGGGGGCTGGCTCGGGGCTCGCCTCGGGCTCAACCGCACCATGAACATTGGCCTCGCCCTCCAGGTGCTGGCGCTTGGCATGCTGCTGGTGCCAACCCTCTGGCTGACGGTGCCCTGGGTGATGGCGGCCCAGGCGCTCTCGGGAGTAGCCAAAGACCTCAACAAGATGAGCGCCAAGAGCGCCATCAAGTCGCTGGTGCCGGGAGAGGCCCAGGGTCAGCTCTACCAGTGGGTGGCCCTCCTGACGGGTTCGAAGAATGCCTTGAAAGGGATGGGCTTTTTCCTCGGCGGCGCCCTGTTGACCCTGCTCGGGTTTCAGGGGGCCGTGCTGGTCATGGCGCTGGCGTTGGCGCTGGTGTGGTGCGTCAGCGTGCTGACCCTGAAACGGGATCTCGGCAAAGCCAAGAACAAGCCCAAGTTCAGGGAGATCTTCTCCAAGAGCCGGGCCATCAACACCCTGTCGGCGGCCCGCCTCTTCCTGTTTGGTGCCCGGGATGTCTGGTTCGTGGTGGCGCTGCCTGTGTATCTCGCCTCCAGCTTTGGCTGGGATCACTGGTATGTGGGGGGATTCCTGGCGCTCTGGATCATTGCCTACGGGGTGGTTCAGACCCAGGCCCCCCGCTTTACCAGCAAGCGGGAGGGGCGGGTACCCGATGGCAAGGCGGCCATGGGCTGGGCCCTGGTGCTGGCCCTGATCCCGGCCCTGATCGCCCTGGCGCTGCATTTCGATCTGCATCCGGCCATCAGCCTGGTGGGCGGTCTGATGGTGTTCGGCGCCCTGTTTGCCATCAACTCCTCCCTGCACAGCTACCTGATTGTCAGTTATGCCGGCTCTGACGGGGTATCGCTGGATGTGGGCTTCTACTACATGGCCAATGCCCTGGGGCGCCTGCTCGGCACCCTGCTCTCTGGGCTGGTGTTCCAGCTCTATGGTCTCGAGGCCTGCCTCTGGATCTCCACCCTCTTTATCCTGTTGGCGGCGCTCATTTCAATCGGTTTGCCCCGCCATCAGCCGCCCGTTTCATCCAATCCTCATGGAGTCTCGTGATGAGTACTACAGCCTGCTGCGATCTGCCCGTCAGCAAAAAAATGAGCTTTCTCGACCGCAATCTCACCCTCTGGATCTTCGTCGCCATGGCGATTGGGGTGGGCATTGGTTATCTCTTCCCCCAGGTGGCGCAATGGAATGAGGCGATGTCGGTGGGCACCACCAATGTGCCGCTTGCCATCGGCCTCATCCTGATGATGTACCCGCCGCTCGCCAAGGTGAACTACGCCACCATGGGCACCATGACCCGCGACCGTAAGGCAATTACCCTCTCCTTGGTGATGAACTGGCTGGTGGGCCCCATTCTGATGTTCGTCATCGCCCTGGTGTTCTTGCATGACGAGCCTGGCTACATGGTGGGCCTCATCCTGATCGGCCTGGCGCGCTGCATCGCCATGGTGCTGGTGTGGAACGATCTTGGTGGCGGCAGCAAGGAGTACGGTGCGGGCCTGGTGGCCCTCAACAGCGGTTTCCAGATCCTCACCTACAGCTTCATGGCCTGGCTGTTCATTACCGTACTGCCGCCGCTGTTTGGCCTGCAGGGCTTCGCGGTGGACATCACCATGCTGGATATTGCCGAGAGCGTGCTCATCTATCTCGGCATTCCCTTCCTGGCAGGTTTCCTGAGCCGCCATTACCTGATCAAGGCCAAGGGGGAGAAGTGGTACAGCGAGCGCTTCATCCCGGCTATTTCACCCATCACTCTGATCGCCCTGCTGGCCACCATAGTGCTGATGTTCAGCCTCAAGGGGGAGATGATCGTCGAGCTGCCCATGGATGTGCTGCGGGTGGCGTTGCCCCTGGTGGTCTACTTCGTGCTGATGTTCTTCACCAGCTTCCTGGTGGGCAAGAAGCTGGGCATCCCCTATGACAAGAACGCCTCCATCGCCTTTACCGCCACCGGCAACAACTTCGAGCTGGCCATCGCGGTCTCCATCGCCGTGTTTGGCTTGAGCTCGGATCAGGCCTTCGCCGGCGTCATAGGTCCGCTGGTGGAGGTGCCTGTGCTGATTGCCCTGGTCAACGTGGCCCTGCGCATGAAGGGCAACTATGGCAAAGCGAAGGTGCAAGGATGAGCGACACCCCTATCACCATCTACCACAACCCGGCGTGCGGCACCTCCCGCAACACGCTGGCGCTTGTCCGCAACTCAGGGGTTGAACCGACCGTCATCCACTATCTGGAGACACCGCCGAGCCGCGAGACCCTGGTCGCCCTGATTGCCGCCATGGGCATGCCGGCGCGCGGGTTGCTGCGCACGAATGTGCCGCCTTTTGAGGCGCTGGGGCTGGCGGAGGAGAAGTTCAGCGATGATGAGTTGATCGACGCCATGCTGGCTCATCCCATCCTGATCAACCGTCCCATAGTGGTGAGCCCGCTTGGCACCCGGCTGTGCCGTCCGTCAGAGGTGGTGCTGGATATTTTGCCGAGCCCCCAACGGGGGGCCTTCAGCAAGGAAGACGGGGAGCGGGTGGTGGATGCACAGGGAAAACGTATCAAGTGACCGGGCCAATGGGTGCGCCACCTTGCCTGATGACGGCGTGGCAGCAGCACGAACATGAGATCTATGGGTGGCTGCTCAAGCAATCTGGCAGCCCGATGGATGCCGATGATCTGCTGCAAGAGACCTTCTTGCGGGCGATCCGCCAGCAGGGGAAATTCTGCGCCATCGAGAATGCCAGGGCTTGGCTGTTTGACGTCGCCAGACATCTGGTGATTGATAGAAGCCGCAGGCAACGCCCTCTGCTGCAACTTCCTGACGGGTTGGTCATGCAGCAGAGTGAGCCTGATGCGGTGGATTCGTTGGCTGGCTGCTTGCCCAGAGTGCTGGAGAAGCTGGCCCAGGCTGACCGGGATATTCTGAGGTGCTGCGATTTGGAGGGGATGAAGCAGGCAGATTTTGCCGCCCAATACGGCCTGACCCTTGCCGCCACCAAGTCCCGATTGTTACGGGCCAGGGAGCGTCTGCGTCAGCGGCTCTCTCTGGACTGTCAGGTCAGGTTGGATGACACGGGCCGGGTCTGTTGCTTCACCCCAGCGGTGAAGTAAGCCATGACCCATGTTCAGCAAAAGGCCAAGGTGTTCTCCTCGGCCTTTTCTTTATTTTTTCTTGGCTTCGGCCAAAGAAGCGGGGCTACAGCCATGCCAGCGCTGGATAGACGGTTCTTTCAGGTCAGTGAGCCAACAATCAGGAGCTTATGATGAGTTCTCTTGGCATCCATAAAATCAAAGATGATGCTGTCGAGTGGGCATTAACCCAGGGTGTCGCCTTTAAAGCGTCGCCGCATTCTGCCGTGCATACCCCATTTACCCTGACACCGACCCCGATCAGCAGAGCGAGCTACCAGCATTTGAAAGGTGCGGCGCAGACGTTGAGCAAGCTGATCTATGCCGTCTCTGAGGATCATGGTTTTTTATACGATGCCATTCATCCCATCACGGCGGGCGATCCCTTCTTTTCAGCCCTGCTCAGCATGCATCAACAGATACACGCATCAGCCACCAAGGCCCCCCGGCTGCCATTGCTCATCATGCGCAGCGACTTTATGGACGACCAGCGAGATGGCCACAAGCTGGTAGAGTTCAATGGCATCGCCGCTGGTATGGGGCCATTTGGTCAGCGAATACATGAACTGCACCACTATCTGCAACGGCAATGACCTGCTGAATATGCGCAGTTGTCACCCGAGGCGATGGGGGAGCCTGTCGGCAATCATGCCATTGAAGGATTGTCGGCAGGCATTGCCGAGGCCACCTTCAAGATCAAGCGTGAGTTTGGCGACCCCGGCCCGGCAAGGTTTCTGATGATAGTGCAGGAGCATGAGAACAATGTGTTTGATCAACACCTGCTTGAGCGGGCACTCCAGCGCAAAGGGATTGAGACCCAGCGCAGAACCTTTCGTGAACTGCATCATCGACTGAGTACGGGCGCCAACGACAGGTTGCTCCTCGATGGGGTCGGCTCCCTCGATACCGTTTATCTGCGGGCCGGATACCAATATTCGGATTATGAGGCGACTGATCTCAAAGAGCAGCGATGTTGCCAGGCGCTGATGGCGACCCGTGTGTTGATTGAGCGACACAGAGTCGCCGTCAATGCCACGGTCGCCCAGCAATTGGCGACCAGCAAACGAGTACAGATGCTGCTGTCGCGTTTGGGCGAAGAGGGATTCGCTTCATTTGGCTTGACCCCGCAAGAGGCTGATACAGTGAGAGATGTTCTGGGGGAGATGCACCCTGTTACCCCAGATAGCGCCCACTTTGTAGAAGCTGCGCCCGCCGATAGTTGGGTGCTTAAAAATCAGGGTGAAGGGGGTGGGCATTGTCTGTTTGGGGCTGACATCCTGGCAAAATTGGCAACGCTTGACCCACTCCAATATCAGGCCTGGTCGCTGATGGGCCGCTTACATCCCGTTCCCAGAGCCATGCCTGCCTGGATAGTGCGCAGAGGAGAGCTGCATCGGGTGACGGATTTGATCGGTGAACTAGGCATGTTCACCGTTCAGATAGATGGCAATCCTGGCTCTGCCGAGCAGAGCTTCGCTGGATATCTGCTCCGTAGCAAATCGGCCGAAGCGACAGAAGGAGGCGTTCATAGCGGGCAAGGTGTCCTTGACTCGCTGGTATTCAGCGATTGATGGAAGGGGCTGGGTGCAGATCATGAGATCGCGGCGCAAGCAAAAAAACGAAAACTATGAGCATCCTTTGCTGACATGCAACGTCTTCTGGATAACCGCGATGTTGATGGAGCCATTATGTTTCAGATTTTCACCGACTTTGCCAGCTGGCTGGTCTACCAGCAATGGGGCCTGAGCCCGCAAACCAGGCTGGGGGACGCGCTGCATTTCTTCGTGGAGGATGTGAGCAAGATCTTTGCGCTGCTGCTGGTCATGATCTACATAGTGGCCATGCTGCGGGCCTCCCTGAACGTCGAACGGGTGAGGGACTATCTGGCGGGCAGGCACAGAGGGTTGGGCTATCTCCTGGGATCCGGCTTTGGTGCTATCACCCCTTTTTGTTCTTGCTCGAGTATTCCTGTGTTCCTGGGCTTCACCTCAGCCGGTATCCCCCTCGGGATCACCATGGCCTTCCTCATCACCTCACCCCTTATCAACGAAGTGGCCGTCCTGTTGCTGGTCAGTCTGCTGGGCTGGAAGTTCACCCTGATTTACGTGGTGGTCGGCATGGCGGTTGGCATCCTGGGTGGGGTATTTCTGGACAAGATCAAGGCCGAACGCTGGCTGGCAGATTTTGCCGCTGAGGCCCTCAGGCAGGGGCAGCATCAGCAAGGCAATATTGCCCAACAGCACGTAGATACTCCTAGCCTCTCACTGGCCAAGCGCCATGGCTTTGCCAAAGATGAAACCCTCACCATCTTCAAACGGGTATGGATCTGGGTCATTGTCGGTGTGGGGCTTGGCGCTGCGCTTCATGGCTTTGTGCCTGATGGCTGGATTGCCTCACACCTTGGTGCCGGTCAATGGTGGTCAGTTCCGGCTGCCGTGCTGATCGGCATTCCCCTCTATTCGAATGCGACCGGTGTGATCCCGGTCATGGAGAGCCTGATCGTCAATGGCTTGCCCATCGGTACCACACTGGCGTTTTGCATGAGCACGGTGGCGGCCAGTTTTCCTGAATTCATTCTGCTCAAGCAAGTGATGAAGTGGCCGCTGCTGGGCACCTTGCTGCTGGTGCTGCTGGTCTCCTTCACCCTGGTTGGGTGGGTGTTCAACGTCGTATCGCCGTTGATTTCTTGATGAGGAGTGTGAGATGAAACATGTAAAAGTGCTGGGCATGGGCTGCGCCAATTGCAAGCACACCGTCCAGCTTATCCAGCAGGTGGTGGATGAACTGGGTGTCTCAATTGAGCTTGAGAAGGTGGAGTCCTTGCCTGACATCATGAAGTACAAGGTGATGTCGACGCCGGCCGTCGTCATCGATGACAAGGTAGTCCATGCAGGCGGGATCCCGGCCAGAGAGGCGGTACAAAGCTGGTTCTGACACACGCAGGGGCGGGCTATCCCGCCCCTGATGATTGATTATCTCAGCAACAACAGAGAGGCGTTGGTCATTTTCAGTATCCCCGTGGTGGTGCTGCCCACGATAAATTGCCTGATCCGTGAGTGGCCGTAAGCCCCCATCACGATGAGGTTGATCCCCGCCTCGGTGGCATGCTGGCAAATGCTCGGGGCAACCTCCCCCTGAAGCAGACGGGCATCGACCTCGACCCCCGCACTCTTCAACACCTGCCTGGCCTGCGCCAGCTGGCGCTCGTGCTCGTCACTCGGCTCACCGACCATCACCAGCTCGCACGCCAGCCCCTTGAGCAGCGGGCTGCCGGCGACCAGCGCCAGCACCTTCTTGGCGGTCGGGCTGGCGTCATAGGCCAGCAGGAAGCGGCGCGGCGCCTCGAAGCCCGGCTGCACCACCATGATGGGGTTGGCCAGGGTGCGGATGACGTTCTCGAGATGGCTGCCGATGAGCGCATGATCCCCGGCGTGGGCTGTGCCCCGCTTGCCCATGATCATCATCCGCATGTTGGATGAGAGTTCCTGGGTCGTCTCCACCAGCTGGCCGTGGCGTTGCAAGCTTTCGACCTGGGTCACCCCCAAACCAGTCAAGTAGCCTTGGGCGCTCTCGAGCAGCAGGCGACCCTGCTCCTGGGCCAGGCGGCTGCGCCGATGATCCAGCTCGGCCAGCTCCTCGAGCAGCAGCTCACGGCTGCCCAGACCGATGGCGCCGGAGAGATCGCTCTCCCCCTCAAACGCGTTTTTTTCCAGTACGTGCAGCAGGGTGACCGGCAGCCCTGTGCCGGTCGAGGCCCAGGCGGCGGCGTCGCACACCGCCGCCAGGGCAGGGGAGCCGTCGATACAGGCAAAAATATGGGTCATGATGGACTCCTTGTTGTGATCAGTGGCCAGCCAGCAGCTTTTCCACTTCTTCCGGTTTGTCGTGTACCCCGAAGCGATCGACTATGGTGGCACTGGCCTCGTTCAGACCGATGATCTCCACCTCGGTGCCCTCGCGGCGGAACTTGATGACCACCTTGTCCAGCGCCGTGACGGCGGTGATGTCCCAGAAGTGGGCATGGGTGAGGTCGATCACTACCTTCTCCACCACCTCCTTGAAATCGAAGCCGGCGAAGAACTGCTCGGCGCTGGCGAAGAACACCTGGCCCCTTACCCGATAGGTGCGCACCACGCCGCTGCGCTCGCTGTCGCTCTTGACCAGCATGAAGCGGGCGACCTTGTTGGCGAAGAACAGGGAGGCGAGCAGCACCCCGACAAATACCCCGAGTGCCAGGTTATGGGTAGCCACCACCACGGCGACTGTGGCCAGCATCACGATACTGGTGGAGAGGGGGTGGGTTTTCAGGTTGCGCACCGACTCCCAGGAAAATGTTCCGATAGAGACCATGATCATCACGGCCACCAGGGCTGCCATGGGGATCTGGCGGATCCACTCATCCATGAACACCACCATCAGGATGAGCAGGGTGCCCGCCACAAAGGTGGAGAGGCGACCGCGGCCACCGGATTTGATGTTGATGATGGACTGGCCAATCATGGCGCACCCCGCCATGCCCCCCATCAGGCCGGCGCCGATATTGGCGATCCCCTGGCCCTTGCACTCGCGATTGCGATCGCTTGGGGTATCGGTCAGGTCGTCGACGATGGCCGCCGTCATCATGGATTCGAGCAGACCCACCACGGCCAGACCCGCAGAGTAGGGGAAGATGATCGCCAGGGTCTCGAGATTGAGCGGCACCTCGGGCCAGAGGAAGATGGGCAGGGTATCGGGCAGTTCGCCCATGTCACCCACGGTGCGAATATCGATGCCCATGGTGATGGCCACCGCCGTCAGTATGACGATGCACAGCAGCGGAGAGGGCACCAGCTTGCCCACCACGGGGATGAGCGGGAACAGATAGATGATGGCAAGGCCGGCCGCCGTCATGGCGTAAACCTGCCAGGTGACGTTGGTGAGCTCCGGCAGCTGGGCCATAAAGATGAGGATGGCCAGGGCGTTGACGAAGCCGGTGACCACGGAGCGGGAGACAAACCGCATCAGGCTGCCGAGCTTCAAATAGCCCGCCACGATTTGCAACACCCCGGTGAGCAGGGTGGCCGCCAGCAGATATTGCAGGCCGTGTTCCTTGACCAGGGTCACCATCAGTAGCGCCATGGCGCCGGTGGCGGCGGAGATCATGCCGGGACGGCCACCGACGAAGGCGATGACCACGGCGATACAGAAGGAGGCATAGAGGCCGACCTTGGGGTCGACGCCGGCGATGATGGAGAAGGCGATGGCTTCCGGGATCAGTGCCAGGGCGACCACGATACCGGCCAGCAGGTCGCCACGTATGTTGGAGAACCACTCTTGTCTTGCACGTTCCAGCATGGGGGGATTTTCTCGCTTGTTGAGGATCCATGGCCGCCAGCCACCACAGACTCGGGGTCAGGTGGTGTTCGGGCAGGATCAGATTGTTGTATTGGTATATGACGGATGAACAAACACGCTCCGGTTGTGACAACCAGAGTCAGGCGGCAGGCGCCGCGAAGGGGGGTTAGGGCGGCGTGACGGTCACGCCAGAGCGAAAAATAGGCATAGGGGCGGCATGTTAACAGCTGTTGGCGTGCCATGAAAGGGCAAATCGCCCCGGGCGCCTCCCCTTGGGCCTGCGCAATCCTGACCTCATGTGCCGTCATCATGGCTGGCAAGAGAGAGGGGACAAAAGGCATTTTCGCGGCCAGAAGAAGGCCCATGGAGACTCGGCCTTGACCCTTCAATGGGGGGGCGATCACCCCGCTCCCGGCTCAGCCGGACTCCCCAGGGGCGGGGTCATGGGGCAGGGGGAGGGGCCATGGAACCGTCATGGCGGCGTGCAGGGCCAGCTCAGCTCGAACAGGCTTCCCCTTGCTGCCCGGGCATGGCAGGCAGCACTGCCCCCATGGGCCTGCGCGATGGCCGCGACGACGGCCAAGCCCAGCGCGGAGACCCAGCATGCCATCGGCACCGGCGTGTTCGGCGGCATGATCAGCGCCACCCTGCTGGCCATCTTCTTCGTGCCGGTCTTCTTTGTCTTCGCCATCGGCACCCAGGCGCGCATTCAGGCCTGGCGGGCGCGCCGAGCACAGCGCCGATCGTGCTGACCGATGCGCGAGGTGGCTGGCCCTGGGGGGGCGATGATCATGCCCTGCGTGCCTGGCACCATTCGGCGCACCTTCGAAGGGGGTGATCGTGCCCTGGTGCTGGGCCTGTGGTGAATGGTCGGTACTGCGGGGGGGGCCTCCACGCTCGTCGAGCCACTCAAGGTGCAAGCCGTGCGTTCAATAGGCGACAGTCGTCGCCCAGACGCTGGCAGAACCTCGGGCAAGCGCGTTCATCGAGGCGGTGAAAGTGGCCTTCTGGAGGCCCATTCGACCCTGCTGGTGACCTCTGCCGGGCTGATTGGCCTACTTGCCGTGCTGGTCTTTCTCATGCTCGGCAGCTATCGAACAGACCGCTGAGAGTCTGGAAACGCGGGGGCGGTCTCGCGCTATCTCTTATGGGAAGGGGCGCCATCGCCAAGGTGGGGACGGGGAGGGGCATCAAACCAGAAAGGCACAAAGGGTTGGCTTCGTCCTGGCGCCAACCCTTTGCCGCTCTGTTCCCTCGGCGTCATGGGGATGGCTGCTTGGCATCTGTGTCCTGCACATCGGCATTGCCTATGTGCTCATGGCCTATCCGAAGCTGACAACACCGGTCATTGGGGGGGCTGACGTTCATCTATCCACTGGTTGCGATCGTCACCGACTGGGCGGCCTATTGTCGCCTGCTCGGGGTCGCGCAGGCGAGCGACATGACACTGATTGTGCTCGGCATCCTTGGTATTCGGCTCGGGTGGCGCCTTCCCATCCACCTCACAAGAGGTGACAAGGGTGGCCGCCTGACCCAGCAGGCAGCCACTCTGTCTCTCACTCCCAGGGCGTCACATTGGCGTACTTGTATTTGGCGTAGACGGGCTGGCCATTGTAGGAGCTGGGCGGGAAGCTCGGATTGGCGCTGATCCAGTTGTTCACAAAGAGCTGCATCCAACTGGTGACGGGACGGCTCTCGCGGCGCACGCTCACCCATTTGTTCTGGGTGCGGCTGAAGACCTGCCAGGTGACACCCGCCTCGTCGATGTTGAAGGCGTAACGCTCCATGTTCCAGATGGACATGCCGTACTGGCCCAGATCGATGTCTTGAGGATACTGACGCCCCTGGATCCAGACGTTGGTATGGAGCAGGTTGGTGCCCCCCATCAGCTCGATATCGACTTCATAGTGAGAGCTGGTGCCCGCATCCCCGGTGTAGGTAAAGAAGGAGCTGATGGTGCCGGGCACCGATCCTGCCTGCATCTGCACCTCATAACGGCCCTTGCGGGTGTAGTTGTAGGTTCGCAGCTCAGCGCAGCTCTTGTTGCCCCGGTCGGATTTCGCATGGAGGATCGCCATGCCGGACTCCATCCAGACGTTGGCGGCGCGCCAGGTGCAGTCAAATTCCGATCCGCCGTTACGCCAGCCGTCGGAGACCTGCCAATCCTGATTGCTCCACCACCATGCCGATGCCTGAGTGGAATATAATCCCCCCGCCAGCAGCAATGCTGACATCAGTCCAAGTTTTTGCATATTTTCCACATTCCTATGTGTTTATTGGTGAGTGTTTTTATTGATGGCTACAAGCAGCATCAGAATAGCCATAAACAAATCTGGAAACTTATGCTGATATCGCGTCATGACAATTTCATGCTTTTGAAATTGCCTGCAAAGGATATGAAATACATGACGACTGGCTGGTATAACCAGAATAAAAAAGCCACCGTAATATTACGGTGGCAAAAGCACGGACTCCCGATCCGATGAGTTACATATCAGCTGGCTTGGCGGCGATAGATCTCGACCAGTTCGGTGGCCAGCTCACGGCACAGAATGGAGGTCATCAAATGATCCTGGGCATGCACCATGACCAGCGTCATCTTGGTCTTGCCTTCGCCCTCATCGGCTTCAATCAGTTTGGTTTGTACGGCATGGGCGGCCTTGCCTGCTTCGGTGGCCTGGAGCAGCAAGGCATCCGCCTCGCTGAACTGGCCGGCGCGGGCCTGACGCAGGGCTTCGAAACAGAGACTGCGAGATTGGCCAGCGTTGACGATGATGCCCATGACTGCTTCTTCAAGATCCATTATTTATGACTCCTTAAAATCCATTATTACGAGAAACGTCGGCGAACCATTCACCACTCTTCTTGACGGTGCGCTGCTGGCTTTCCAAATCAAGGCTGATGAATCCATAACGGTTCTTGTAGGCATTCATCCAGGACCAGTTGTCAATAAAGGTCCACAGGTGATAGCCGCGGCAATTACTTCCTTCGTCAATGGCGGTATGAATCCACTGGAGGTGACCACGAATGAAGTCGATTCGATAATCGTCTTTTACCTGGCCATCTTCACCAATGAATCTGTGTTCCCCCTCGACGCCCATGCCATTCTCGGAAATATAGCTGGGGATATTTCCATAGTTGTCGCGCAGGTTGATCAATATGTCATAGATACCGCGCTCATATATTTCCCAGCCGCGATAGGGGTTCATTTTGCGGCCCGGCATTTCGTAATTCTCGAAGAACCAGTCCGGCAGGAAAGGGGCGCCCGGGTTGATGGCCGTCATGCGTGCCTTCACTCGCCGCGGCTGGTAGTAGTTGATGCCGAGCAGATCGATCTTGCCGGCGGCCAGCAGCTCGCAGTCGCCGCTTTGCACCACGGGCATCTGATCGTGTTCGCGCAGGATGTCGATCAGCTCCTGGGGATAGACCCCCTTCACCGCAGGATCGAGGAAGGCGCGGTTGAAGAACAGGTCGGCAATGAACGAGGCCTTCAAGTCCGCCGGGTTGGAAGAGCGCGGATAGGAGGGGGTCAGGTTCAGGACGATGCCGATTTGGCCCGGCAGGGAGAGTGCGCGATAGCGCTTCACCGCCAGGCTGTGGGCCAGCATCATGTGATAGGCCACCTGGGCTGCCCGCTTGAAGTCCATCTGGTTCGGGTAGTGGAAGTCATACAGATAGCCCCCTTCCACCACCACCACGGGTTCGTTGAAGGTCATCCAGCAGGCGACGCGATCACCAAACAGCTTGAAGCAGAGCTCTGAGTACTCGGCAAAAGCCGCCACGGTTTCGCGGCTCTCCCAGCCCCCTTGCTCTTGCCAGTACATCGGCATGTCGAAGTGGAACAGGCCGATGAAGGGTTTGATCCCCTTGGCCAGCAGTTCGTCGATCACCTTGTTATAGAAGTCGACGGCTTCCTGGTTGACGGTGTGGCCATCCGGCAGCAGCCGGGCCCAGGAGATGGAGGTGCGAAAGCTGTTGTGGCCAATCTGTTCCATCAGTGCGATATCTTCGCGATAGCGCTCGTAGAAAGTGGAGGTATTGGCTGGACCTACCTGACCGTGAAAACGGTGCGGCTCGGTCTCGAACCAGTGATCCCAGATAGTCGGTGCCTTGCCGCCCACGTTGGCAGCCCCTTCCGATTGTGCGGCCGACGAGGCGCTGCCCCACCAGAAGCCTTCGGGAAATGTGTATTGCATTGTTGTTTCCTCTTGATGACAGGCGTGGGGGGGGGGGGGGGGGCGGGGCCCGGGGGGGGGGGGCGGCGGCGGCAGTGGGGGGT
>NZ_JBSTYM010000038.1:0-18375 GCF_054052445.1 Aeromonas crassostreae
AGGCGAAGGCTTTACCGCCGTAGTGCTTGGCCAGCACGTTGGTGATGGCAGCAGTCAGGGTGGTTTTACCGTGGTCAACGTGGCCGATGGTGCCCACGTTTACGTGAGGTTTGGAACGCTCAAATTTTTCTTTAGACACGACGTAGTCCTTCTAGGTTAAACCCGCCTACCGTCGTAGGCGGGGAATCTTAAATTACTTGGATTTACGCTCTTCGATCACGGCCTGTGCGACGTTGGTCGGGGCATCGTGATACTTGGCGAATTCCATGGCGTAGGAAGCACGACCCTGGGTAGCGGAACGCAGGGCAGTTGCATAACCGAACATCTCGGCCAGCGGCACCAGAGCACGTACGATCTTGCCGGACGGGCCATCTTCCATACCTTCGATCAGGCCACGACGACGGTTCAGGTCACCGATCACGTCGCCCATGTAGTCTTCCGGAGTCTCGACTTCCACTTTCATGATCGGTTCGAGCAGAACCGGCTTGGCCTTCATGAAGCCAGCCTTGAAGGCCATGGAAGCAGCGATCTTGAACGCCAGTTCGGAAGAGTCGACATCGTGGTAAGAACCGAAGTGCAGACGCACGCCCAGATCCATTACCGGATAGCCTGCCAGCGGGCCGGACTTCAGCTGCTCGCGGATACCCTTGTCAACACCCGGGATGAATTCACCAGGAATCACGCCGCCTTTGATGTCGTTCACGAACTCGTAGGCTTTGCCTTCTTCCAGCGGGTACATGTCGATCACAACGTGACCGTACTGACCACGACCACCGGACTGCTTGGCGTGCTTGCCTTCGATATCCTTGACGGTATCGCGGATGGTTTCACGGTAGGCAACCTGCGGCTTACCTACGTTCGCTTCTACCTTGAACTCGCGACGCATACGGTCAACGATGATGTCCAGGTGCAGCTCACCCATACCGGCAATGATGGTTTGACCGGATTCTTCGTCAGTCCATACGCGGAAAGAGGGATCTTCCTGCGCCAGACGGCCGAGGGCCAGACCCATCTTCTCTTGGTCAGCCTTGGTTTTCGGCTCAACCGCGATGGAGATTACCGGCTCCGGGAATTCCATACGCTCGAGGATGATCGGCGCTTTCTCGTCACACAGGGTGTCACCAGTGGTCACGTCTTTCAGACCGATGGCAGCAGCGATGTCGCCTGCGCGAACTTCTTTGATCTCTTCACGCTTGTTGGCATGCATCTGAACGATACGGCCGAAACGCTCGCGCTTCTCTTTGACAGAGTTCAGCACGGAGTCACCGGAGTTGACGATACCGGAGTAGACGCGGAAGAAGGTCAGGTTGCCTACGAACGGGTCGGTAGCGATCTTGAACGCCAGAGCAGCAAACGGCTCGTCGTCAGAAGCGTGACGCTCGTCTTTGGTCTCGCCGTCCAGCTTCAGGCCGTCGATGGCAGCTACGTCGGTCGGAGCCGGCAGGTAGTCAACCACGGCATCCAGCATGGCCTGTACGCCCTTGTTCTTGAACGCGGAGCCACAGGTTACCAGGATGATTTCGTTGTTCAGCACGCGCTGACGCAGAGCTTTCTTGATCTCTTCCTCGGTCAGCTCTTCGCCGCCCAGGTATTTTTCCATCAGCTCTTCGGACGCTTCGGCAGCGGCTTCAACCAGATTCATGCGCATCTCTTGCGCCTGTTCCAGCAGCTCGGCCGGCACATCTTCGTAGTCGAAGGTGACGCCTTGGTCAGCTTCGTTCCAGTTGATGGCTTTCATCTTGACCAGGTCAACAACGCCCTTGAAGTTCTCTTCTGCACCGATGTTCAGTTGCAGGGGAACCGGAACGCCTTTCAGACGGGTCTTGATGTGTTCAACGCAGCGCAGGAAGTTGGCGCCGGTACGGTCCATCTTGTTGACGAACGCGATGCGGGGAACCTTGTACTTGTTAGCCTGACGCCATACGGTCTCAGACTGCGGCTGTACGCCACCTACGGCACAGTACACCATCACGGCGCCATCCAGGACACGCATGGAACGCTCTACCTCGATGGTAAAGTCCACGTGACCCGGGGTGTCGATGATGTTGATGCGGTGCGGCTGGAACTGTTTGCCCATGCCGGACCAGAATGCGGTGGTCGCAGCGGAGGTGATGGTGATACCACGCTCCTGCTCCTGTTCCATCCAGTCCATGGTGGCGGCGCCATCATGCACTTCACCAATCTTGTGGCTTACACCGGTATAGAACAGAACGCGTTCGGTAGTAGTCGTCTTACCGGCGTCGATGTGAGCGGAGATACCGATATTACGGTAGCGCTCAATGGGGGTTGTACGAGCCATTGTCATCCTCTTACTAAGGAACCTGTCCCTAGATAATTGAAGGTGCGCAGGATCTTCAGCAGACCCTGCGCAAGCGGATTACCAGCGGAAGTGAGCGAAGGCTTTGTTCGCTTCAGCCATACGGTGAACGTCTTCACGTTTCTTGACAGACGAACCCTTATTGTCAGCGGCATCCAGCAGCTCGCCAGCCAGGCGCTGAGCCATTGATTTTTCACCACGTTTACGAGCGGCATCAACCAACCAACGCATTGCCAGGGCATTGCGACGTACCGGGCGAACTTCTACCGGCACCTGATAGGTTGCACCACCGACACGACGAGATTTAACCTCGACGGCCGGACGAATGTTGTCCAGGGCTTCTTCGAATACGGCCAGGTGCTCTTTGCCAGATTTGGTGGCAATGATGTCCAGGGCGCCATACACGATGGCTTCGGAAACAGATTTCTTACCGTCAACCATTACTACGTTGACGAATTTAGCCAGCAGCTCTGATCCGAACTTGGGATCCGGCAGGATTTTACGCTGACCAACAACACGACGTCTTGGCATTTCAAATTCTCCGTAACTTCAGGGGTTACCCAAAACTAGAAAGTTATCTAACTAGAAACGAATTAACGTTTGGCCTTACTTAACGGAGAACCATTAAGCTTTCGGACGCTTCACGCCGTACTTGGAGCGAGCCTGCTTACGGTCTTTAACACCGGCACAGTCCAACGCACCACGAACGGTGTGGTAACGAACACCCGGCAAATCCTTGACACGACCGCCACGGATCAGCACAACGGAGTGCTCTTGCAGGTTGTGACCTTCACCGCCGATATAGGAGGTGACTTCGAAGCCGTTGGTCAGACGAACACGGCACACTTTACGCAGTGCAGAGTTAGGCTTCTTCGGGGTGGTGGTGTATACACGGGTGCACACGCCACGCTTCTGAGGGCACGCTTCCAGCGCAGGCACGTTGCTTTTTTCAACGAGCTTAGTGCGTGGCTTGCGAACCAACTGGTTAATAGTTGCCATCAAAAGGCTCCTGATAATGACTTCATAAACATGTGAAAAATCCTCCCCGCAGATACGGGGACGCGAAATTTTATGCCCTGTCGCCTAGGGAGTCAAGATTTATACAATCCGTGCCGCAAAAGGACACAGACTCTGGCGCTGACACAGGGTCAAGCCACTGAGTTATAAAAAGAAATCATGACGCTAGCATGACCAGGTATGGGGCGAGTCTTCAGCCTCAATCAGCGCCACCAACTCCCCCATCGTCAGGGGTAGACCGGATCCCTGCCCCAAACCGCGGGCGGCGAGATCCTCGCTCATCACATAGAGCCGCTCCGAAGCCAGTCTGGCTTGCCAGTGCGGACTCACCGCCGCCAGCACCGCATCCTGCATCAGCACCAGTGCGTCCCCCTGGCTGCGATAGCGTAGCGCCTGCTCCAGATCCTGGGTCAGGAAGGGAGAACTCAATATCAGATGGATCATGCTCCCTCTCAGAAACTCAAATGCACGGGATAATCGGCCCAAAGACGCGTCAGCTCGGCCCGGGGCAGGCAGCGCACCTCGATGGCGAGCGCCTCCGGCTGCACGCCCCGCTCCCGCAGGGAGTCGGCACAGACATAGACCTCTTCCACGTCGTACAGCTCGAGCAGCTTGAAGGTGGGCGCATAGTGGCGCTGCAAGATGGACTGGGGCCGCTGATCGGCCAGCAGCTGCAGCACCCCGTCTTCGATCAGAAACAGCGCGACCGCATCGGTCAGGGCCGAGCTGGCCAGCAGAGCATCCAGCCCCTCCCGACCCGCGGCCGAGCCATGGGGGGCATGACGACCGATAAAGGCAATCTTGTTCATGGCAGCTCCTAGAATTGCACGACGCGATCGGCGGTCAGGGCCGCTTCCGCCAGCTGGCCCAGGCCACTGAGGCAGAAGGGCTCCGCCAGGTTGAACTGGGCCTTGCCCACCTCGCTGGCCTGGGTCTGATCCAGTACACCGCGACGCATGGCCGCCGCCACGCAGACATCGATGCGGATCCCCTGCTCGATGGCGAGCTCGGCCCACAGCCGCACCAGATCGACCTCATCGGAGGCCGGGGCATGAAGCTGATTGCCATTGCTCACCCCATCCTGGTAGAAGAAGAGGTGAGACAGGGTATGCCCCTCGGCCAGCAGGGCCCTGGCGAAGCGGTAGGCCGTGCTGGCCGCCTGGCTGCCGTAGGCGGGCCCCGTCACCAGCAGCGCGAAACTCAGACTCATATCCGTATTCCCAAGAGGGTCCCGGGGGACCGGAGACAAAAAAGCCCCTCCGGGAGGGGCTCATCACAGCGCTGCCGGATCAGAGATGGGCAATCGCTTCCACTTCGACCAGCACATCCTTGGGCAGGCGCGCGACTTCGACACAGGAACGTGCCGGGGCGGACTCGCCGAAGTAACGGGCGTAGACCTGATTGAAGGCCACAAAGTTGTTCATGTCGCTCAGGAAGCAGGTGGTCTTCAGCACCTTGCTGGGGTCGGAGCCGGCGGCTTGCAGCACGGCGACCAGGTTCTTCATCACCTGTTCGGCCTGGGCCTCGACGCCACCGCTGACGATCTCCATGGTGGTGGGATCGAGCGGGATCTGACCCGAGGTGAACACCAGCTCTCCCAGCTTGGTGCCCTGCACGTACGGACCGATCGCGGCAGGAGCCTGCTCGGTTGCGATTACTTCTTTAGCCATTCATCTGTCCTCTTCTATGGCGCTCACTCGCTCTCATCTTCACCCTGCTTGCGCTGGCGGATGTAAAGATAGACGGTGTGTTTGGAAATATTGAGTTTGTCGGCGACCAGATTGATCGAATCCTTGATATCGAATATGCCCTTCTCGAACAGCTGGGTCACGATAAAACGATTCTTGGCGTTGTTCGCCACCGTGGGATCCCGGTTGATCTCGTCGATGGTGTTGTCCACCGTCTGGGCGACCAGCTCCTCCACGCTGTTGGCGAAGGTCTCGGGAGACTGACGCTCGACCTGCTGCGGGGTCGGGAAGAACTCGGCCACAAACTCGTGGAACGGCGCATTGATATGCAGGTTGATGCAGATAAGGCCGATCACCTGCTTGTCGCCGTTGCGAATGGCGATGGTGATCGACTTCATCAGCGCGCCGGTCCGGCTGCGGGCGAAGTAGCTTTGCGTATAGTCCTGGCCGGTATTCTCGATGTCCTTGAGCATACGCAGTGCCAGATCCGTTATCGGCGCCCCCTCGTTGCGCCCGGTGTTGAAACCGTTCGCTATCTTGATCACCGACTCGTGCAGATTCTCCAGGGAGTGAAGTACCACCTCACAGTGCTTGCCGAACAGTTCGGCCAAGCCCTCGATCAGCCCCTCATAGGAGCGCAACAATTCCCTGTCTTCGTCTGTAAAAGTGCGACTGACCAGCTGTTCCTCGGGAAGCATTACATCCTCGATACCAACAGTCATCTTTTACCCCTGTAATCACGGTTACCTGACCCGAGTTTTCAATTGCGCACTGGCAATGTCAACTTTTTTTGATTTTTTGCTCTATAACCTTGCACTGGATCATCTGCTGCCCCGCGACGGTGCAGGCCCGGACCGGTGCACAGACAACAAAAAGGGCCCCTTGCAGGAGCCCTTTTTCAATCACGACAACGGAAGATTACTCTTCGTCGAAGCTACCGGATGCGTTGAGCAGATCCGCCAGATTTTGCTGGGCTTCATCGGCAGTCACCTGCGGCACACCGACAGCACGGGCTGCGGCGGCACGCTGGTTGATCCGGCTGTGGTGGTAGGCAAAGCCGGTACCCGCCGGGATCAGACGACCCACGATCACGTTCTCTTTCAGGCCACGCAGTTCATCACGCTTGCCGCCAACGGCCGCTTCGGTCAGAACCCGGGTGGTCTCCTGGAAGGAGGCCGCGGAGATGAAGGACTCGGTGCTCAGAGACGCCTTGGTAATACCCATCAGGATATGACGGTAGGTGGCCGGGATCTTGCCCTCGGCAACCAGCTTACGGTTGGCAATCTTGACGCGAGCCACTTCAACCTGTTCGCCTTCGATCAGATCGGTATCGCCGGCGCTCAGGATCTCGCACTTGCGCAGCATCTGACGCACGATGACTTCGATGTGCTTGTCGTTGATCTTAACGCCTTGCAGACGGTAAACGTCCTGCACTTCGTTGGCGATGTAGTTGGCGACCGGGCTGATACCGCGCAGACGCAGGATGTCGTGAGCAGACTCAGGACCGTCCGCCAGCACTTCACCCTTCTCAACTTTTTCACCTTCGAACACGTTCAGGTTACGCCACTTCGGAATCATCTCCTCGTAGACGTCGCCACCATCGGTCGGAGTGATGACCAGACGGCGTTTGCCCTTGGTCTCTTTCCCGAAGGAGATGGTACCGGAGATCTCGGCCAGGATGGCCGGTTCCTTCGGAATACGTGCTTCGAACAGATCCGCAACGCGCGGCAGACCACCGGTGATGTCCTTGGTACCGCCGGATTCCTGCGGGATACGTGCAACCGCGTCACCCACACCCACGTTGGCACCATCTTCCAGGTTGACGATCGCCTTGCCCGGCAGGAAGTACTGGGCGGCGACGTCGGTACCCGGGATCATCACATCCTTGCCGTTCAGGTCGACCAGTTTCACGGTCGGACGCATCTCTTTACCGGCGCTCGGACGCTCGTTGACATCCAGCACGACGATGGAGGAGAGACCGGTCAGCTCGTCGGTCTGACGGGTGATGGTCACGCCATCGATCATGTGTTCGAACTGGAGGCGACCCGCCACTTCGGTGATGATCGGGTGGGTGTGCGGATCCCAGTTCGCCACGGTCTCACCGGCCGTCACGGCCTGACCGTCTTTCACTTCCAACACGGAACCGTAAGGCAGCTTGTGGCTTTCCTTGGTACGGCCCATCTCGTCCATGATGGTCAGTTCGGTAGAACGGGAGGTGATAACCAGCTTGTCTTCGCTGTTGTGAACGAACTTGGCGTTCTGCAGCTTGATGCTACCTGTGTTCTTGACCTGGATGCTGCTCTCGGCAGCGGCACGGGATGCGGCACCACCGATGTGGAAGGTACGCATCGTCAGCTGGGTACCCGGTTCACCGATGGACTGGGCGGCGATAACACCGACAGCCTCACCCTTGTTAACCAGGTGACCACGGGCCAGATCACGGCCGTAGCAGTGAGCACAGTTGCCGAAGTCAGTCTCACAGGTGATGGCAGAACGTACCTTCACGCGGTCGACGGAGTTGCGCTCCAGCAGGTCACACAGCTGCTCGTCGAGCAGGGTGTTGCGTGCTACCAGCACTTCGTCTTCGGTGCCCGGCTTGATCACGTCATCGGCCACCACACGGCCCAGCACGCGCTCACGCAGCGGCTCGACCACGTCGCCACCTTCGATCAGCGGAGTCATCCACAGACCTTCGGTCGTGCCGCAATCGTCCTCGGTGATCACCATGTCCTGTGCCACGTCGACCAGACGACGAGTCAGGTAACCGGAGTTCGCCGTCTTCAGTGCGGTATCCGCCAGACCCTTACGAGCACCGTGAGTGGAGATGAAGTACTGCAGTACGTTCAGACCTTCGCGGAAGTTCGCGACGATCGGGGTCTCGATGATGGAGCCATCCGGCTTCGCCATCAGGCCACGCATACCGGCCAGCTGACGGATCTGGGCGGCGGAACCCCGCGCCCCGGAGTCGGCCATCATGAAGATGCTGTTGAACGATGCCTGCTCTTCTTCTTCACCCAGGGAGTTGACGTTACGCTCTTTGGACAAGTTCTCCATCATGGCCTTGGAGACGCGCTCGTTGGCGCTGGCCCAGATATCGATAACCTTGTTGTAACGCTCGCCCGCGGTCACCAGACCGGACAGGAACTGGTCCTGGATCTCGGCGACTTCGGCTTCGGCTGCCGCGATGATGTCTTTCTTGGCATCCGGGATGACCATGTCATCGATACCAACGGACGCACCGGACAGGGCCGCGTAGTGGAAACCGGTATACATCAGCTGGTCGGCGAAGATAACGGTGTCCTTCAGGCCCTGCTTGCGATAGCAGGTGTTCAGCAGACGGGAGATGAGCTTCTTGCCCAGCGCCTTGTTGGATACACACTTGATCCAGTTCTGCGGATTGGCATCGAGATCGGCCTGCTCGGCAGCAGTCAGCACCTTGGGCTCGTCGATCAGGGCGTATTCCATGCCTTTGGGCAGGATCAGGCTCAGGATCGCACGACCGACTGTGGTGTTCTTCATCTCGGTGTGTTCACGCAGAGAACCGTCTTCCTGACGCAGGTATTCGGTGATGCGTACTTTCACACGAGCATGGAGATCGGCCAGACCGGCGCGATACACTTTCTCGGCTTCTTTCGGGCCGGCCAGCACCATACCTTCGCCCTTGGCGTTGATACGGGCACGGGTCATGTAGTACAGACCCAAGACCACGTCCTGGGAAGGAACGATGATCGGCTCACCGGAGGCAGGCGACAGGATGTTGTTGGTAGACATCATCAGCGCACGCGCTTCCAGCTGGGCTTCCAGGGTCAGCGGTACGTGGACCGCCATCTGGTCACCATCGAAGTCCGCGTTATACGCAGCACAGACCAGCGGGTGCAGCTGGATGGCCTTGCCTTCGACCAGGGTCGGTTCGAATGCCTGGATACCCAGACGGTGCAGGGTCGGTGCACGGTTCAGCAGCACCGGGTGTTCGCGGATCACTTCGTCCAGGATATCCCAAACGACAGCTTCCTCGCGCTCCACCATCTTCTTGGCGGCCTTGATGGTGGTCGCCAGACCGCGGGTTTCCAGCTTGCCATAGATGAAGGGCTTGAACAGCTCGAGCGCCATCTTCTTCGGCAGACCGCACTGATGCAGGCGCAGGGTCGGACCAACTGTGATAACGGAACGACCGGAGTAGTCGACACGCTTACCCAGCAGGTTCTGACGGAAACGACCTTGCTTACCCTTGATCATGTCGGCCAGGGATTTCAGCGGGCGCTTGTTGGAACCTGTGATGGCACGGCCGCGACGGCCGTTGTCCAGCAGGGCATCGACGGACTCTTGCAGCATGCGCTTTTCGTTGCGCACTATGATGTCCGGCGCAGCCAGGTCCAGCAGACGCTTCAAGCGGTTGTTACGGTTGATCACGCGACGGTACAGATCGTTCAGATCGGAAGTCGCAAAACGGCCGCCGTCCAGCGGTACCAGCGGACGCAGGTCCGGCGGCAGCACGGGCAGCACTGTCATGATCATCCACTCCGGCTTGTTGCCGGACTGCAGGAAGGCTTCCATCAGCTTCAGACGCTTGGTGGTCTTCTTGCGCTTGGTCTCGGAGTTGGTCTGATCCAGCTCCTCACGCATGGTCTTGACTTCACCTTCCAGATCGATGGCGCGCAGCAATGCCAGGATTGCCTCGGCACCCATCTTGGCGTCGAATTCGTCGCCCCACTCTTCCAGTGCGTCCAGATAGTTCTCTTCGGACAGCATCTGGCTGCGCTCGAGGTTGGTCATGCCGGGTTCGATAACCACATAGGATTCGAAATACAGCACGCGCTCGATGTCACGCAGGGTCATGTCCAGCAGCAGACCGATACGGGACGGCAGGGACTTCAGGAACCAGATGTGGGCAGTCGGGCTGGCCAGCTCGATGTGGCCCATGCGCTCGCGACGGACCTTGGTCTGGGTCACTTCCACGCCGCACTTCTCGCAGATCACACCACGGTGTTTCAGGCGCTTGTACTTGCCGCACAGACACTCGTAGTCCTTCACCGGTCCGAAGATACGGGCGCAGAACAGACCATCACGTTCCGGCTTGAAAGTCCGGTAGTTGATGGTCTCAGGCTTTTTGACCTCACCGAATGACCAGGAGCGGATCATGTCAGGAGAGGCCAGACCGATCTTGATACTGTCAAACTCTTCGGTCTTGGTCTGAGCCTTCAAAAACTTGAGTAAGTCTTTCACGTGTTTCCCCTGTCAGGAGTCTAACCTCGGCGCCCCTGCTGCCAAAACAGCGGGGCGCCCACGTCAATTCTCGAACAATAAGAGCGGACTCTTACTCTTCGTCCAGCTCGATGTTGATACCCAGAGAGCGAATTTCCTTCAGCAATACGTTGAAGGATTCGGGCATGCCCGGCTCCATACGGTGGTCGCCATCCACGATGTTCTTGTACATCTTGGTACGGCCGTTCACATCGTCAGACTTGACGGTCAGCATCTCTTGCAGAGTGTATGCCGCACCGTAAGCCTCCAGGGCCCACACTTCCATCTCACCGAACCGCTGACCACCGAACTGCGCCTTACCACCCAGCGGCTGCTGGGTAACCAGGCTGTAGGAACCGGTAGAACGCGCGTGCATCTTGTCGTCTACCAGGTGGTTCAGCTTCAGCATGTACATGTAACCCACGGTGACCTTGCGCTCGAAAGCGTTGCCGGTACGACCGTCGAACAGGGAGATCTGACCGGATTCCGGCAGGTCCGCCAGCTTCAGCAGCGCCTTGATCTCACGCTCTTTGGCGCCGTCGAAGACAGGTGTTGCCACCGGCAGGCCCTTGCGCAGGTTACCGACCAGGGTACGCACGTCATCGTCAGACAGCTCGGCGATGTTCACTTGCTGAGTGTCCTTCTCGCCCAGGTCATAGACCTTCTGCAAGAATTCACGCATCTCGTGCAGCTCGCGCTGTTCCTTGATCATGCGATCGATCTTCTCGCCGATGCCCTTGGCCGCGAGACCCAGGTGCACTTCGAGGATCTGACCGATGTTCATCCGGGACGGTACGCCCAGCGGGTTCAGTACGATGTCGACCGGACGGCCAAACTCGTCATGGGGCATGTCCTCGACCGGGCAGATCTTGGAGATAACACCCTTGTTACCGTGACGACCCGCCATCTTGTCACCCGGTTGGATGCGACGCTTGACGGCCAGGTAAACCTTGACGATTTTCAGTACGCCCGGCGCCAGATCATCACCCTGGATGATCTTGCGACGCTTGTTCTCGAACTTCTTGTCGAAGTCGGCGCGCAGCTCGATGTGCTGTTCGGCGATCTGCTCCAGTTCGATTTGCTTGGCTTCATCGTCGATGGCCAGTTCAAACCACTTGGAACGATCGAGCTTGTTCAGACGATCTTCGCTGTAACCGGCGGCCAGCAGCAGGTTGCGAGTACGGCCAAATACGCCGTCTTCCAGGATCTTGAACTCTTCGGTCAAGTCCTTCTTCGCTTCCTTCAGCTGCATCTCTTCGATTTCTTTGGCGCGCTTGTCTTTTTCCACGCCATCGCGGGTAAAGACCTGCACGTCGACCACGGTACCGTACACACCGTTCGGCACACGCAGGGAAGAGTCCTTCACGTCGGACGCCTTCTCGCCGAAGATGGCGCGCAGCAGCTTCTCTTCCGGGGTCAACTGGGTTTCACCTTTCGGGGTGACCTTGCCGACCAGGATGTCGCCGCCCTTCACTTCGGCACCCACGTAGACGATGCCGGACTCGTCCAGTTTGGACAGCGCGGCTTCACCCACGTTCGGGATGTCGGCAGTGATCTCTTCCGGACCCAGCTTGGTGTCACGGGAGATACAGGCCAGTTCCTGGATGTGGATGGTGGTCAGGCGATCTTCCTGAACCACACGCTCGTTCACCAGGATCGAGTCTTCGAAGTTGTAACCGTTCCACGGCATGAAGGCGACGCGCATGTTCTGGCCCAGTGCCAGTTCACCGAGATCGGTGGACGGACCATCAGCCAGCACGTCACCGGCCATCACCGGCTCACCCAACATCACGCACGGACGCTGGTTGATACAGGTGTTCTGGTTGGAACGGGTGTACTTGGTCAGGTTGTAGATGTCGATGCCGGCTTCGCCAGGCAGCAGCTCATCTTCGTTGACCTTGATAACGATACGGGAAGCATCGACATAGTCGATCACGCCGCCACGCTTGGCCACCACGGTTACACCGGAGTCAACGGCCACGGCGCGTTCCATACCGGTACCTACCAGCGGCTTGTCGGCACGCAGGGTCGGTACGGCTTGACGTTGCATGTTCGAACCCATCAGGGCTCGGTTCGCATCATCGTGCTCCAGGAAGGGGATCAGGGCCGCTGCCACAGAGACGATCTGTTGCGGGCTCACGTCCATGTACTGGATCTGATCGGCGTTCATAAAGGTGGATTCACCCTTGTGGCGGCACGGGATCAGTTCATCTTTCAGGCGACCATCTTCGCTGACTGCCGCATTGGCCTGAGCGATGACGTACTTGCCTTCTTCGATGGCGGACAGGTAATCCACTTCGTCGGTGATCAGACCGTCGATGACCTTGCGGTACGGGGTCTCGAGGAAACCGTACTCGTTGGTGCGGGAATACACGGACAGCGAGTTGATCAGACCGATGTTCGGACCTTCAGGGGTCTCGATGGGGCACAGACGACCGTAGTGGGTCGGGTGTACGTCTCGCACTTCGAAGCCGGCACGCTCACGGGTCAGACCGCCCGGGCCCAGCGCGGAGATACGGCGCTTGTGGGTCACTTCGGACAGCGGGTTGTTCTGGTCCATAAACTGGGACAGCTGGCTGGAACCGAAGAACTCCTTGACCGCGGCGGAGATCGGCTTGGCGTTGATCAGATCCTGCGGCATCAGGGTGTCCAGATCGCCCAGAGAGAGACGCTCTTTCACCGCACGCTCGACACGGACCAGACCGACACGGAACTGGTTCTCGGCCATTTCACCGACGGAACGGATACGACGGTTACCCAGGTGGTCGATATCGTCCACCTCGTCATTGCCGTTACGGATGTCGATCAGGCGCTTCATGACTTCGACGATGTCGTCTTTGGTCAGGGTGCCCACGCCGGTCTCGTCTTCACGGGACAGACGGCGGTTGAACTTCATCCGACCCACGGTAGACAGGTCGTAACGCTCGGAAGAGAAGAACAGGTTTTCGAACAGCTGCTCTGCCGCTTCACGGGTGGGCGGCTCGCCCGGACGCATCATGCGATAGATCTCGACCAGCGCTTCCAAACGGTTGGAGCTGTTGTCGATACGCAGGGTCTCGGACATGTAGGCACCGTGGTCCAGTTCGTTGGTGAACAGAACCTCGAAGTGCTTGAAGCCGGCTTGGGACAGGTTGGCGATCGCTTCCAGGCTCAGGGCCTGGTTGGCGGTCACGACCATTTCGCCAGTCTGGGGATGTGCGTAGTCCTTGGCTGCAACTTTGCCAACAACATACTCCACCGGCACCTCGATCTGGGTGATGGCGTCTTTTTCCAGCTGACGGATGTGGCGGGCGGTGACACGACGACCGGTTTCGACCACTACGGTGCCATTGGCAACGATGTCGAAGGTCGCGGTTTCGCCACGCAGGCGCTCGGGCACCAGATCCATCATCAACTTGCCATCCTTGACTTCGAAACCTATGGTCTCGAAGAAGGTGGCCAGGATTTCTTCGGAGCTGAAGTCCAGGGCGCGCAGAATGATGGACGCCGGCAATTTACGACGACGGTCGATACGGACAAACAGGTTGTCTTTCGCATCGAACTCGAAGTCCAGCCAGGAGCCACGGTAGGGGATAACGCGGGCGTTATACAGTACCTTACCGGATGAATGTGTTTTGCCTTTATCGTGGTCGAAGAAGACGCCCGGGCTGCGATGCAGCTGGGAGACGATGACCCGCTCGGTACCATTGATGACAAAGGTGCCGTTTTCGGTCATGAGCGGAATTTCGCCCATGTAAACTTCTTGTTCCTTGATGTCTTTGACGGTGCCGGCAGCTGCTTCACGGTCGTACAGAACCATACGAAGCTTGACACGCAGCGGCGCGGAGTAGGTCACTCCACGGATCTGGCATTCTTTTACGTCAAATACCGGCTCACCCAGGCGATAGCTGACATACTGAAGCTCAGCACTACCGGAGTAACTGGTGATCGGGAAAACGCTACGGAAAGCGGCCTCTAGGCCATATTCACCTTCCGGGTCAGCCTCGATGAACTGCTTGAAGGAGTCCAGCTGAATGGACAACAGATAAGGCGTGTCCAGTACCTGGTCTCGCTTACCGAAGTCCTTACGAATGCGTTTTTTTTCGGTATAAGAGTAAACCATAGGGTTCCTCAGCTCGCTGATAAGTGACCCACTCTGTCCCGCAGGACAGCTCTGTCTCAACACCGTTTTGTGTTGACCGGGCGATAATGCGGCCCGGTTTGCTGGTGCACCGAGAGTCGCAAACGGTGTGAAAATGCTCTCAGTCTACAGCGCAAAAAGGCTGGTGAACAAAAATTCACCAGCCCTAGCCTGTTTTATCAGGCTAATCTACATGAATGCAGATTATTTGATCTCAACAGAAGCACCGGCAGCTTCCAGCTCTTTCTTCAGAGCTTCGGCTTCGTCTTTGGAGATGCCTTCTTTCAGGTTAGCCGGGGCAGCTTCAACCAGATCTTTGGCTTCTTTCAGGCCCAGACCGGTAGCGGCACGAACGGCCTTGATGACGGCAACTTTGTTGGCACCGGCAGCAGTCAGAACTACGTCGAACTCGGTCTTCTCTTCTACTGCTTCAGCAGCCGGACCGGCAGCAACAGCAACAGCGGCAGAAACACCGAACTTCTCTTCCATAGCTTCGATCAGCTCAACAACTTCCATTACGGACATGGAAGCAACGGCTTCGATGATTTGGTCTTTAGTGATAGACATGACAAAAATTCCTGATGTTGAATAAACTCAAACAGCCTAAATAGGTAAGAATCAAGCAGCAGCTTGCTTCTGATCGCGGACAGCAGCGATAGTACGAACCAGCTTGCCAGCAGAGGCTTCCTTCATGGTAGCCATCAACTTCGCAATTGCTTCATCGTAAGTCGGCAGGGTAGCCAGACGATCAATTTGTGCTGCGGCGATAAACTCACCGTTAAAAGCGCCAGCCTTGATTTCGAACTTTTGGTTCGCTTTGGCAAACTCTTTGAACAGACGAGCGGCAGCGCCCGGGTGTTCGTTAGAGAAAGCAATCAAGGTCGGACCGGTCAATACGTCGTTCAGGCACTCGTATTCGGTACCTTCTACCGCGCGACGCAGCAGGGTGTTACGCACAACGCGCATGTACACACCGGCTTCACGAGCGGTTTTACGCAGGACGGTCATCTTGTCGACAGTCACGCCACGGGAATCGGCAACAACTGCGGACAGTGCGCCTTTGGCAGCTTCGTTGACTTCAGCAACAATTGCCTTTTTGTCTTCGAGTCCTAATGCCATTGGCTTAGCTCCTGGATTGAATCTGGGCCACCGAGACCCAGTACTGATACATCCCCCTGTTGCCAGAGGGAACGATGCGGTGGCAGGATTCCAGAAGAGAAAAGTCTTTCTCGCTGGGTTTCCGGCACCGTCTACGCAGGAAATATTAAGGCGTTGCCGCCTCCTGCGGTCTTGGACGGAGGTCGAAACCCCCAACCAATCAAGGCGCAAAATTATAGATTAAATTTTGCGCCTTGTAAAACCCATCAATTAGGCCTGAGCTTCCAGGGAAGCTTGGTCTACAGCAACACCGGCACCCATGGTGGTGGAGATGCTGACTTTCTTGATGAAGATACCTTTGGCGGAAGAGGGCTTGCCTTTTTTCAGGGCAACCAGCAGCGCTTCCAAGTTTTCTTTCAGCTGAACTTCGTTGAAAGAAACCTTACCCAGAGTGGTATGGATGATACCATTCTTATCATTGCGGTAACGGACCTGACCGGCTTTGGCGTTCTTCACGGCCTCGGCAACGTTCGGGGTCACGGTACCCACTTTCGGGTTAGGCATCAGGCCACGCGGGCCCAGGATCTGGCCCAGTTGACCAACAACGCGCATGGCATCCGGGGATGCGATCACGACGTCGAAGTTCATCTCACCTTTCTTGACCAGCTCGGCCAGGTCGTCCATACCAACCAGGTCAGCACCGGCAGCCTTGGCGGCTTCGGCGTTGGCACCCTGGGTGAATACGGCAACGCGAACGTCACGACCGGTACCGTGCGGCAGCACAGTGGCGCCACGAACGTTCTGGTCGGATTTACGAGCGTCGATACCCAGGTTGACAGCGACGTCAACGCTTTCAACGAACTTGGCAGTGGCCAGTTCTTTCAGCAGGGCAATGGCTTCGTTGATGCCGTACTCTTTGGTACCGTCAACTTTTTCGCGAATAACGCGCATACGCTTGGAAATTTTAGCCATTGTCTTAATCCTCCACTACCAGACCCATGGAACGAGCGGAGCCTGCGATGCAACGTACTTTTGCATCCAGATCGGCACCGGTCATGTCCGGCTCTTTGGTCTTGGCGATTTCTTGCAGCTGAGCAACAGTCACCTTACCAACCTTGTCTTTGTTCGGCTTGGCGGAACCAGACTGGATACCAGCGGCTTTCTTCAGCAGGAAGGAAGCGGGCGGGGTCTTGGTTTCGAAGGTGAAGGAACGGTCGCTGTAAACGGTGATCACGACCGGAGTCGGTGAGCCTTTTTCCAGCTTCTCTGTACGGGCGTTGAATGCCTTACAGAATTCCATGATGTTGACACCGTGCTGACCCAGGGCCGGACCGACGGGGGGGCTTGGGTTGGCACTGCCAGCTTTAACTTGCAGCTTGATATAAGCTGTGACTTTCTTAGCCATTACAAAAATACCTCAAAAATGGGTTCAAACGCCTCGGAGACTTGCTCCTGCAAACGGCTCCCCAGCTAATAAAGGGGCAGCGAATTATAGAGATAATCGCTGCCCCTGACAACCGTTAAACGTACAGAATTCAATCAGCCCTTTTCGACCTGACCAAAATCCAGCTCGACCGGTGTCGAGCGGCCAAAGATCAGGACGGAGACCTTTACGCGGCTCTTTTCGTAATCCACTTCCTCGACGGTACCGTTGAAATCCGCGAACGGACCATCGGCAACACGCACCATCTCACCCGGTTCAAACAGGGTCTTCGGACGCGGCTTGTCGTGGGAGTCTTGCAGACGATTGAGGATGGCATCGGCTTCCTTGTCGGAAATCGGCGCCGGGCGGTCGGAAGTGCCACCGATGAAGCCCATTACACGCGGTACGTTACGCACTAGGTGCCAGGTGGTTTCATCCATCAGCATCTGAACCAGCACATAGCCCGGGAAGAACTTGCGCTCGCTCTTGCGCTTCTGGCCGGCACGCATCTCGACCACTTCTTCGGTCGGCACCAGCACTTCGCCAAACATGTCTTCCATGCCATGCATCTTGATATGTTCGCGCAGAGACTTTGCAACCCGGCCTTCATAGCCGGAGAATGCCTGTACGACATACCATCTCATACGTTGTTCACGTTGTTCAGTCATGGCTAATCCTTACACGCCGGTAATCAAGTTGACCAACCAGACCAAGGCGCCGTCCAGAACGAACAGCAGCAAGCCCATGATGGCGGTCACCGCCAGCACAATCAGGGTTGTCTGAATGGCTTCCTGGCGGGTTGGCCATACGACCTTGCGGACTTCCAGGCGAGACTCACGGGCGAAAGCCAGTGTTGCCTTACCCTTGGTGGTTTGCAGGGCTACCGCACCAGCGACAGCAATGACAACGACCACACCCAAGGCGCGGACGGCAGCGGCTACGTCGTGCAGCAGATAGTTACCCACTACAGCGGCCGCCAGGATAATGAAAACCAGGCCCCAAAGCAGGGTATCCTTGCTTCCGCCCTGATTCTCAGAACTCACACTCATACAACCTACCTGTATCTGACGTTACCAAAGACACAAAAGCCCCGTACGAGACGAGGTGCATGGCAGGGGCGGAGGGATTCGAACCCCCAACCATCGGTTTTGGAGACCGCTGTTCTACCAATTCGAACTACGCCCCTGCATAAGAAAGCCCCTATTATAGGGGCTTTGCTTTATTTATGTAAGCCAAGATTAAGCGATAACTTTGGCTACAACACCAGCACCTACGGTACGGCCACCTTCACGGATGGCGAAACGCAGGCCGTCGTCCATCGCGATCGGTGCGATCAGGGTAACAACCATCTTGATGTTGTCGCCCGGCATGACCATTTCTACGCCTTCCGGCAGTTCGATGGTGCCAGTCACGTCGGTGGTACGGAAGTAGAACTGCGGACGGTAGCCTTTGAAGAACGGGGTGTGACGAC
>NZ_JBSTYM010000039.1:0-17581 GCF_054052445.1 Aeromonas crassostreae
GGAGCATTGATGCGGCGCCCTGGCGTGATGTCGAGACAGCAAACAGATGCACAGCATCACGCCGACCGACATCACTGGCATTCGCAGCCATTTGTGCGCGAGAAGTTCCGCTCCTTGGAGCATTGATGCGGCGCCCTGGCGTGATGTCGAGACAGCAAACAGATGCACAGCATCACGCTGACCGACATCACTGGCATTCGCAGCCACTTGCGCGAGAAGTTCCGCTCTCTGGAGCATTGATACGGTTATCCAGAGAGACAAGAGTGAGGTGACAGATGGCGGCCCGAGAGGGTGCCGCCATCTGTCTGCACCAACGAATGAGGGTCGCTGGCAAGCGCCCGGCCACCCCAGACAAGATTTAGAGGTAACAGATGATCAACGTGACGCCGACTCCGACCCTGCACAAGGCCCTGGATCTCACCAAGCTGACTCCGGAGCAGACCGCGCTCGAGGTCAAGGATCTCAACCTGTACTACGGCAGCAAACAGGCGCTGTTCAACGTCAACATGAAGATCCCCAAGGGCCAGGTGACCGCCTTCATCGGCCCGTCCGGCTGCGGCAAATCCACCCTGCTGCGCTGCATCAACCGGATGAACGATCTGGTGGAGATCTGCCGTATCGAGGGGGAGATCCAGCTGCATGGCCACAACATCTATGACAAGAGCGTGGATGTCTCCGCCCTGCGTCGCCGGGTCGGCATGGTGTTCCAGCGCCCGAATCCCTTCCCCAAGTCCATCTACGAGAACGTGGTCTACGGCCTGCGCCTGCAGGGGATCAACGACAGGCGCCAGCTCGACGAGGCGGCGGAGCGCTCCTTGCGCGGCGCGGCCCTGTGGGACGAGGTAAAGGATCGGCTGCACGACAATGCGTTCGGCCTCTCCGGCGGTCAGCAGCAGCGGCTGGTGATCGCCCGGGCCATCGCCATCGAGCCGGAAGTGCTGTTGCTCGATGAGCCTACCTCGGCGCTGGATCCCATCTCCACCCTCACCATCGAGGAGCTGATCAACGAGCTCAAGAGCCAGTTCACCGTGGTGATCGTCACCCACAACATGCAGCAGGCGGCGCGGGTCTCGGATCAGACTGCCTTCATGTACATGGGCGAGCTCATCGAATACGCCGATACCAACACCATCTTCACCACCCCGGCCAAGAAAAAGACCGAAGATTACATCACGGGCCGCTACGGCTAAGGCGCTGGCAGCGACAAGGATGAGGGCCAACGGCCTTCCCTGGATATAATCGGACCGACAAGGATTTTTGTATGGACAATATGAACCTCAACAAACACATTTCCGGCCAGTTCAATGCCGAGCTCGAGAGCGTGCGCAACCAGGTGCTGGTGATGGGCGGCCTGGTGGAGCAGCAGCTGACCGACGCCATCGCCGCCATCCATGGCCAGGATCTGGATGCGGCGCGCAAAATCGTGGCCAACGACCACAAGGTCAACGCCATGGAAGTGGCCATCGACGAGGAGTGCACCCGCATCATCGCCAAGCGTCAGCCGGCGGCCTCCGACCTGCGCCTGGTGATGGCCATCATCAAGACCATCACCGATCTGGAGCGCATCGGCGATGTGGCGGACAAGATAGCCCGCATGCTCACCGACAACGCCAACAAGCCCCAGCCGCCCCTGGTGTCGCTTGAAAACATGGGCCGTCGCACCATCAAGATGCTGCACGACGTGCTCGACGCCTTCGCCCGCATGGATCTGGAGGCGGCCATCACCGTCTACAAGGAAGATGACAAGGTCGACCGGGAGTACGAGTCCATCATCCGCGAGCTGATGACCTACATGATGGAAGATCCCCGCACCATACCTCAGGTACTCAACGTGCTGTGGGCGGCGCGGGCCATCGAGCGGGTAGGGGACCGCTGCCAGCACATCTGCGAGTACATCATCTACTTCGTCAAGGGCAAGGACGTGCGCCACACCAAGGTGGACGAAATAAACGATCTGCTGGGCAAACCCTGATGAAATGAATAAAAAGGCGCGCTGAGCGCCTTTTTTATTGCATTGCGCGACAAGTTGAGATAGCGCGCCCAAAGGGACGCTTTTCTGCTAGAATACGCCCCCTGTGTGAGTCTCGGATGGACTCACGGTCCGGTTTCCCGGGCCCAGTTTGCCGTCTTGTGTCAAGGCGGCTGTAGCAATAGGTCAATCATGAGTTTTGCCGATAGTCTGTTTTTACTGCTGCTGCTGGTTGCCGGCAGCGTGTTCTTTTCCCTCTCCGAGATCTCCCTCGCCGCCTCCCGCAAGATCAAGTTGCAGGTGATGGCCGACGAGGGCAACCGCCAGGCCGCCAAGGTGCTGGCCTTGCAGGCCCAGCCGGGCAACTTCTTCACCGTGGTGCAGATAGGCCTCAATACGGTCGCCATCCTGGGCGGCATCCTGGGCGAATCCGCCCTCAATCCCGCCATCAAGGGGCTGATCGCCGCCATCTACCAGGGGCCCTGGCTCGGTGAGATAAGCTCCATCGCCTCCTTCGTCTTCGTCACCGGCATGTTCATCCTGCTGGCGGATCTGATGCCCAAGCGGCTGGCCATGACCATGCCAGAGCGGATCGCCGTGGTGGTGGTGCGCCCCATGATGCTGTTCGTGGTGCTGTGGATGCCATTGGTGTGGTTCTTCAACGGCATGGCCAACGCCCTGTTTCGCCTGTTGCGGGTCTCCATGGTGCGCAACGACGAGATCACCTCGGATGACATCTATGCGGTGATGGATGCGGGGGCGGCCGCCGGCGTGTTGCAGCGTGAGGAGCATCAGCTCATCGAGAACGTGTTCGAGCTGCAATCCCTCGGCGTCACCTCCGCCATGACGGCGCGAGAGAGCCTCATCTACTTCACCCTGCAAGAGAGCGAAGAGAGCATCAAGGCCAAGATTGCCGAACATCCCCACAACAAGTTCCTGGTGTGCGACCACAACCTCGACAGCATCAAGGGCTTCGTCGATGCCAAAGAGCTGCTGATCCGCGTCATCGGCGGTCAGAGCATAGACCTCATCGGCGGCAACCTGGTGCAGAACGTCATCATCATCCCCGACACCTTGAACCTCTACGAGGCGATGGAGTACTTCAAGAACCACAGGGGCGATTTCGCCGTGGTGATGAACGAGTACGCCCTGGTGGTGGGCATCGTCACCATGAACGATCTGATGAGTACCGTCATGGGGGAGTGGGCCACCCACGTGGTGGAAGAGCAGATAGTCCAGCGGGACGAGAGCTCCTGGCTGGTGGACGGGGTCACCCCCATCTCGGACGTGATGCGGGCCTTCGACATCGAGGAGTTCCCGGAGAGCCAGCACTACGAGACCATCGCCGGCTTCATCATGTTCATGCTGCGCAAGATCCCCAAGCGAACCGACTCGGTGAAATACGCTGGCTACAAGTTCGAAGTCGTCGACATCGACAGCTACAAGATTGATCAACTGCTGGTCACCCGGGTAGAGGCCGCACCGGCCGAGAAGCCCGCTGACGCCGCCCTGTAATCGAAAAGCAGTCCCCCAAGCGAGCCAGATGTCGGTGAAATACGCCGGTTACCAGTTCGAGGTGGTGGACATCGACAGCGACAAGATCGATCAGCTGCTGGTCACCTGGGTGGAACTCATAGTGGCTGACAAGCCCGCCCTGGAATCATGAAAGGAGTTATCAAGGAGTCATGAAGATGCCGTCTTATTCCCGTGGGCTCGCCTGTGTGGCGCTCGCCCTGGTACTCGGCGCCTGCAGCCAGAGTGCGCCGCGCAAGCCTGTGGCGACGCCCAAGCCGGCCGCGCCCCAACCTGCCGTGGTGGTGGCGCCGCAACCGGATCCCGACGCCGTGGTGCAGAGCGATGCCGCGCAGCCCACCCCCACCTTCGATGAGGAGTATCATGGCCCGGATCAAGGGTCCCTCGAGTCGGTGACCGCCCTGTTTGCCCGTGGCTACATAGAGTCGGCCATGCGTGAGACCATGCTGGCGGCGGTGCAGACCGATTACCCCCTGCTCGGCATGCGCGACGTGCGCATGAGCGATCCCGTGACCAAGTTCCTCGGCTCCCCCCAAGCCAGCAAGCTGGCCCATGACTACCTGAGGGCCGGGGTCGAGCGCCGTCTCGGCCGCGCCTTGAGTCAGGCCCAGTGGCAGGGGATCTGGCAGGGGCTGCCGCGCCAGGGCCTAGTATCCGATTGGAGCAAGCAGCTCAAGCGGGTGCTGGCAGGGCGCTGAGCCCAGGGCCATTCACCAAGCCATCATGCAAGGCAAGAGGTCACCCCCCGGGGTGGCCTCTTGTCATTGTGGTCAATGACCCGCCTTCACCATGGCGCAGGCGCCCCCATCGCGAGCCGCCCCTTGCCGCCCTCGGCCCGCTCATCCTCTGTCTTGTGCGCAGCTCCCGATTGCGTCCCTCTGCGCTTTGGGGCATGATATCTTGGCTTTCTAGCCGTCTAGATGTTTTGATGGCTTAATGTCAATCCACACAATAAACACCCGCCATGACGGGGACACGCAGAGAGACAGAGATGGAAAAACAGGATTTGTGGGTACTCGATGGCGGTATGGGTCGTGAACTGGCGCGCCGTGGTGCACCGTTTCGTCAGCCAGAGTGGTCGGCACTGGCCCTGATGGAGGCGCCAGAGACGGTGCGTGAGGTGCATAGGGCCTATGCGGCGAGCGGTGCCCGGGTGATCACCACCAACAGCTATGCCCTGGTGCCGTTTCATATCGGCGAGGCGCGCTTTGCCGCAGAGGGCGAGGCGCTTGCCGCCCTGGCCGGGCAACTGGCCCGGGAGGTGGCCGACGAGCAGGGTGGGGCAGTCAAGGTGGCCGGCTCATTGCCGCCGCTCTTTGGCTCCTATCGCGCCGATCTCTATCAAGCCGAGCGGGTTAGCGAGCTGGCCACACCGCTTGTTCGTGCCCTCTCCCCCCATGTGGATCTCTGGCTGGCGGAAACCATGAGCCTCATCGCCGAGCCGCTGGCCCTCAAGGCCCTGCTGCCACAGGACGGCAAGCCGTTCTGGGTCTCCTTCACCCTGGAAGACGAGGCGCCGGGCAGCGAGCCCACCCTGCGCTCCGGCGAGCGGGTAGCCGATGCCGTGACCGCCCTGGCCTCGGCCGGGGTGGACGCCATCCTGTTCAACTGTTGCCAGCCCGAGGTGATCGAAGGGGCGCTCAAGGTGGCCAGCGCCGCGTTGCAGGCCCTGGGGCGCAGCGACGTTCGCCTCGGCGCCTATGCCAACGCCTTCCCGCCCCAGCCAAAAGAGGCCACCGCCAACGACGGCCTGGACGAGATCCGCGGCGATCTGGGGCCGCTGGATTACCTGGGCTGGGCCGAACGCTGGCGCTTGGCCGGGGCCAACCTCATCGGCGGTTGCTGTGGCATAGGCCCGGAACACATAGAGGCGCTGGCCAGTCGGCTGCGTTAAGGAGATCCCATGAAAGAGAGCAAGATAGGGCTCTGGTCCCTCACCGCCCTGGTGTTCAGCTCCATGGTGGGGGCGGGGATCTTCAGCCTGCCCCAGAACATGGCCGAGGTGGCGGGCGCTCGCGCCGTGCTGATCGGCTGGGGCGTGACCGGGGTCGGCATACTGGCGCTGGCCATGAGCTTCCTCTACCTGTCGCGACTCAAACCCGAGCTCGACGGCGGCATCTACAGCTATGCCCGCGCAGGCTTTGGCGAGCTGGTGGGCTTCTTCTCCGCCTGGGGATACTGGCTCTGCGCCACCATAGGCGTGGTGGGTTATCTGGTGATCGCCTTCGCGGCCCTGGGCAGCTTCGTCGATACGCCGGAGCGGGTCTGGTTTGGCGAGGGCAACACCCTGGCGGCCTTCATCGGCGAGTCCTGCATCCTCTGGGCGGTGCACCTGCTGGTGGCCCGCGGCGTGCAGCAGGCGGCCCTGTTCAACCTGGTGGCGACCCTGGCCAAGAGCCTGCCGCTGCTGCTGTTCATCCTGTTCGCCTGCTACTGGTTCGATCCGGTCACCTTCGCGGCGGATCAGCAGGGCAGCACCCTGGCGGTACCGGTGTCAGATCAGGTGCGCAACACCATGCTCATCACCCTCTGGGTCTTCACCGGTATCGAAGGGGCGGCGGTGCTCTCGGCCCGGGCGAGAAACAAGCGGGACGTGGGTACCGCCACCGTGCTCGGCGTGGTGCTGGCGCTGCTGCTCTATGTGCTCATTTCGGTGCTGGCGCTCGGGATCCTGAGCCGCCCCGAGCTCGCGGCCCTGCCCAACCCCTCCATGGCGGGGCTGATGGCCCAGATGACGGGCTCCTGGGGCAAGCTGCTCATCAGCGCCGGCCTCATCGTCTCCGTGCTCGCCTCCTACGTGAGCTGGACCCTGTTCTCGGCCGAGGTGCCGTTCAGCGCGGCCCGTCACGGCGCTTTCCCGGCCATCTTCCGGCGCCAGAACCGCAACGGTACCCCCATCGCATCGCTCTGGCTCACCAGCCTGACGGTGCAGGGCTGCCTGCTGCTGGTGTGGCTGCTCGGCAAGGGCTACACCAACCTGCTGCTCATCTCCACCTCCATGATCCTGGTGCCCTACCTGCTGATCGGCCTCTTCCTGCTCAAGCTTGCCTTCGGCGGGCAGCACAAGGGCGGGCAGGGCAACACCTTGATGCGGGCGGTGGCCCTGGTGTCGAGCGGTTACGGTCTCTGGCTGCTCTATGCCGCCGGGGTGGAGTACCTGCTGCTCTCCTTGCTGCTCTACGGGCCGGGCCTGCTGCTGTTTCTCTACAGCCGTCGCCAGCTCGGCGCCGAGCAGCGGCTCAGCGGGCGGGAGCGGCTGCTGGCCGGGGTCACCCTGCTGGCCCTGGTGCCGGCGCTCTGGTCCTTCACCCACCAGATTTGACGGGTGGCCCACGCCAAGCGATAACAGCCCACGTCATCGGATAATAGAAAGGGGAGCCGTTATGGCTCCCCTTTGTCGCTATCCGATGGGCCTCCTCGCGCTAGAGCACCTGGCTCAGGAACTGACGCAGACGGGGGGAGGCGGGGTTGTCGAAGAAGTCGGCGGGCCTGTCATCCACCAGCAGCTCGCCGCGCTCCATGAACAGCACCCTGTCCGCCACTTCCCGGGCAAAGCCCATCTCGTGGGTCACCACCACCATGGTCATGCCCTCTTTGGCCAGCCCCTTCATGACGTCCAGCACCTCCCCCACCATCTCGGGATCCAGGGCACTGGTGGGCTCGTCAAACAGCATGATGCGCGGCTGCATGGCGAGCGCCCGGGCGATGGCCACCCGTTGCTGCTGGCCGCCGGAGAGCTGGGAGGGGTAGCTGTGCGCCTTGTCCGAAAGACCCACTTTCAGCAGCAGGGCCTTGGCCCGCTCCTCGGCCTCCTGGCGGGGCAGGCCGCGCACCTTCTGGGGGGCGAGGGAGATGTTGTCCAGCACGCTGAGGTGGGGGAAGAGGTTGAAGGACTGGAACACCATGCCCACCTCTTCCCGCAGCTTGTTGACGTCGCCTGGTTCGGTGAGGCTGATGCCATCGACCTCGATATGGCCGTCGTTGATGGTCTCGAGCTGGTTGAGGGTGCGCAGGAAGGTGGATTTGCCCGAGCCGCTCGGCCCCACTATCACCACCACTTCCCCTTCGGCCACCTGGGTGCTGACGTGCTTGAGGGCGTGCACCTGGGTGCCGTAGAACTTCTCGACCCCGGTCGCCTTGATGATGGGATCGGCCTTGTTGCGCATCGTCATGTCGTGGTGCTCCCCGTGTCGGTGCGTTTCATGTGACAAGTCATGTGACTGGCCGTGATGGCCAGGGGCTGCTTAGTTGCTGCGCGCATATTTCACCTCCAGACGACGCACCAGGAAGGAGAGGGTACCGGTCAGCACCAGATAGAGCAGAGCCACGGTGAACCAGACCTCGAACGGGCTGAAGGTGGAGCTGACCACCTCCCGTCCCGCCTTGGTAAGGTCGGTGATGGAGATGACCGAGACCAGGGAGGAGTCCTTGATGAGGTTGATGAACTGGCCGGCCAGGGGGGGCAAGACCCGCTTGAAGGCCTGGGGCAGTATGATGTAGCGCATGGTCTGGGCCGAGGTGAGGCCCAGGCTGCGGCCTGCCTCCATCTGCCCCTTGTGGATGGAGTCGATGCCGGCGCGCACGATTTCGGCCACGTAGGCACCGGTGAAGACGGCCAGCGCCGCCACCCCGGCGGTGAACCTGTCCAGATTCAGCACTGTGCCGATGAAGAAGTAGACGATGAAGATCTGCACCAGCAGCGGGGTGCCGCGGATCAGTTCCACATAGCAGCCGGCCAGATTGCGCAGGGCCGGGTTGGGGGAGAGGCGGGCCAGGCCCGCCAGGGTGCCGAGCAGGATGGCGAACACCCCGGCCACCAGGGAGAGCTTGATGGTGACCCAGATGCCGAAGGCGATGGGGCCCGGGGTCCACTTCAGCTGGGTGTCGAGCACGTCGCCGCGAAAGACGGTGTCCCCTTCGCTCAGGTTGGTATCGCTGGCGGCGATGGCTTGGCGGTGGGTGGCGTCCAGATCGTCTTGCAGCACCAGGGCGCCATTTTCGGCCACGACGGTGCCGTCAAACTCGGCGTAGTGGTGTTGCTGGGCCTGATAGACGATGTACTGGGGGATGCGCTCCCAGCGCCAGGTGTAATCGACCGATTGCACGGCCTTGTAGATGCCGAATACGGCGAGCAGCAGCATCAGCACGAAAACGCCGTGCCAGAGTAGTGAGCTGGGCTGTTTTTCCATCTGCTTGATGGGTCTCGGATTGAGCACAGTCGACAACCTCTTTCATTATTGTGTGGGGTCTGCGTGAGGGGCGCGGTCTGGCCGCGCCCTCGGGAGGTTTACTTGAGCTGTTTCAACCAGTCGTTGGACTCGAACCACTTCTGATAGAGGCGATCGTAGCTGCCGTCGCCCTTGATCTGGCGCAGGTAGTTGTTCATCCAGTTGAGGGTGTCCTGATCCCCCTTGCGGATGGCCCAGGCCAGGGGTTCGAAGGTGAAGGGGCTGGCCAGGTGCACCACGGCTGCCTTGTTCTCGGAGGCGAAGATGGCGTTGTAGGGCAGGTCATAGATGAAGGCATCTACCTTGCCGTTGACCACTTCCAGCTTGGCGTCGTCCTGGGTCTCATACTGCAGCAGGGTGGCCTTGGGGATCATGCGCTTGACGGCCTGCTCGCCCGTGGTGCCGAGCTTGACCGCGATCTTGAACTTGGGATCGTTCAAGTCTTGATAGGACTTGATGGCACCCGCCAGCTCCTTGCGCAGCACTATGGTCTGGCCGACCACGATATAGGGATCGGCAAAGTTGACCCGCAGGTTGCGCTGGGGGGTGACCGTCATGCCGCCCATGATGACGTCGAACTTGTCGGTGAGCAGGGCGGGGATGATGCCATCCCAGGCGGTGTTGACGAACTCCACCTTCACCCCCATCTCCTTGGCGACCATCTTGGCGAGATCCACATCGAAGCCGATGTATTTGCCCTGCTTGTTGGTCATCTCGAAGGGTTGATAGCCGGCATCGAAGCCGACCCGCAGCACGCCGCGATCCAGGATGGCATCCAGGGTGGAGGGGGCGGCAGTGGGGGCCGCGTTGGCCAGCCCGCAGGCCAGCAGGGTGGAAAGGATCAATTTTTTTATCATGGGTGACGTCTCTGTCGTAAGTGTGTTCGGCCTTGAACCTGCTCCCGTGCGACTCCATGGCACAAGAGACTGCTGCATCCGGCAGCAGGCAAGACAGGATTATTGTCTTGGTCGGGGCGAAAGCCCCATATGAGATTCTATGAATGGCAGCCTGAGTGAAAAATGTACCAAAAGTTGATTGTGCCAGAAGACTCAATAAGTTAGTGGGACTTTTCCCTCGCAGCCTGGCTCATAAAACCACAAGAAAACAACATATCTATCTAATGGCTGGGGTTCAAGTGCAAAAATATTTGGCGGGCATTTTGCTGTCCCCGGCGACGATAATCTGGCTTCAATCGAAACTTATTGGCGGTGGTACTGGTGAAGGGAGGCAGGTGGTGGCCGGGCCGGGGAACTATTTCAGCACGCCACAAGGCTCCCTCTGTGTCTTGTCATGGCCTTCCCATATACTCAGCCATCCCCATTGCAAGGCTCGGGTATGGACACCTCAATACTGCTCAATCTGGATGTATTCACCCTGATGCTGATGGCCCTCGGGGGCTACAGCCTGGGCTTCATCACCCTCTCCATCATCTGGACCACCCACAGGGAGATCCCCGGTCTCGGGTTCTGGTGGTGGTCCAGTCTGTGCGCCCTGGCGGCGCAGTCGCTGTTCTTCCTGCAGGCGTTCACCCCCCATATCGCGGGGATCTGGCTGGCCAACCTGCTCATCACCCTCTGCATCGCGCTGATGCCGCTGGCCTTGCAGCGTTTCTTCGGGGTCTCCCCGAACTGGCGCGCCTTCGCCCTCTTCATGCTGATCTACCTGCTGCTCTGCTGGAGCGTGCTGTTTAACGACGAGATGGCGCCCCGGGTGCTGCTGGCCTGTCTGAGCTACATGGTGCTGGGGGCGGTGATCGTCTTTCTCGTCTGGCGGCACGGCTATCCGGCCTACCTGCCCGCCGTGCTGGTGTTTACCGTGGTCAACATACTGCTCTACGGCTTCAACCTGGTGCGGATGGCGGCCCTGCTGGGCGGCGAGGTGCGGGTGCTGATGGATCAGCACCTGGTCAATGTGCTGCCCTTTCTCTCCATGCTGATGGGCAACTACCTCTCCACCTTCGGGGTGCTGCTGCTCTGTACCCAGTACCGGGCCCTGGCCCTGCGCCAGCTGGCCACCCAGGATCCCCTGACCGGGGTCTACAATCGGCGCGGGCTGCATCACCACCTGGCCCCCTTGCTCGGCAAGGGGCCCGTCTTGCTGGCCATGGTCGATCTCGACGACTTCAAGCAGGTCAATGACAGCTTCGGCCATGAGATGGGGGACAGGGTGCTCAGGGAGGTGGGGCGTCACCTGAAGGACCAGCCGGATCTGCTGGTGGGGCGCGTTGGTGGCGAGGAGTTCGTGTTGCTGGCCAACTGGCAGCAGGGGCAGGCCCATGAGCGGTGCGAGCAGCTGCGCCGGGAGATAGCGGCCCTGGAGGTGGAGGGGATCCGCATCACCATCAGCATGGGGCTGGACTGGCTCTGGCCCGGAGAGGGATTGGAGCAGGCACTGCACCGGGCCGACGGGGCCCTCTATCGGGCCAAGCGGGAGGGAAAGAACCGGGTCTGTGTCTGGCAAGAGACCCGGGCGTCGCCCCCGCCGGTGAGCGCCGCTTGATGCGGCCCGGGCGATCCGGGTCGTGGCCGCGTCAGCGGTGCAGCTCGCCCGCGCGCTCGGGCTGATAGACCACCTCCAGAATTTCGACGGCGATATTGCGACCTGCCGGGCCCGGCCAGTTGATGCTGTCGCCCACCTTGAGCCCCAGCAGGGCGCTGCCCACGGGGGCCAGCACCGAGATCCTGGACTCATCCCCCTGCACATCCTTGGGATAGACCAGGGTGAGGCAGAAGTCATTGCCGCTGCTTTGCATCTTGAAGCGCACCGTGCTGTTCATGGTGACCACGTCCGGTGGCATGTCGGCGGGCTCGCGGATCTCGGCGCGATCCAGCTCCTCCTGCAGGGCCTTGTGCTGGGGTGAGTGGCCCAACAGGGGTTCAATACGGTCCAGATCCAGGCTGGAGATGATGAGATGGGGTGCTGTCATGGCATAGATCCTCATGCAATGGGATGAACGGGGCCACAGGGGGCCGGGTTGAATGGCGAGTAAAAAGTATACAGCTGCGTGCGGCCCCCGGGCGGCTCGGGACGAGACGCGGGCGGGGGCTCAGTTGGGTGTGAGCAGAATGGGGAAAATCAGATTGGTTTTCATGGGGATACCATAACCATTCTGCCATGGCTTGGCAATCACCGGCCCGGACTCAGGGGGCCTGGTAGTCGTATTGCAGCAGGATGCGATCCAGGCTGCCGTCCGCCGCCATCTCGGCCAGGGTCTGGCGCCAGCGCGCCGCTTCCCCGGCGGGAAAATCCAGGTTGGCGGCCAGATAGAGTGGCACCCTGGCCAGGGTCTCCCCCTTGACCAGGCGGGCGAGGGGGAGGCCGGCCTCCTGCTGGGCGTAGCGCATGGTATTCCAGGCGGCGGCCCAGGCCTGGATCCGCCCCCGCGCCAGCTTGTCGGCGTTGCCGCGCTCGGTGCCGACGGTCTCCAGCTCAGGCATGCCCCGGGCCTGCAGCAGGCTGTGGCTCAGGGAGTGGCGCAGTACGCCTATCTTGAGCCGCTGCGCCTCGGCCAGGGTGAGCGGCTCGCCGCGATGACGCCGATCGCCGGCGAGCACGAAGGACTCCTCGAGCAGGGGGGCTATCCATTGCAAGCGTGCCTCGCGATCCGGGCTGCGCACCGGGGGCAGCAACAAGACCCCGGGTCTGTGCTGGGCCTCCATGAGGGCGCGGGCGAAGGGCATGAGCTCTATGGTGAGGGGTTCGTGCAGCCGACGGGCCGCCTCTTCGACCACCTCCACCGCCATGCCGGTCGGCGCCCCCTGCTGGGCGCGGATCACATAGGGGGGCACCTCGGCCGCCAGCAGGGTGACGGCCAGGGCGAAGGGGCTGGGCAGGGCGAGCAGCAGGCACAGGATCAGGGGCATGGCGCTTCATCTGGGTGGCGAAGGCATCAAGTGTATCATCTTCGCCGCCGCCGGGCCTGCTCAGTCAAAGAAGTCGCGAATGTCCCGCTGCTGATAGCTGGCAAGATCGAGCCAGGGGGCCCTGGCCGCGAGCCGGGTGGGGGTGAGGGTCATGCGATAGCTGCGATAGCCGTCCAGGGAGCCGGACTCCACGCTCAGGGGCACCTGCAGACGCTCGGACCAGAGGATGCGGGTGCGTTCATGGGGGCTCTGGTGTGCATACCAACGCGCCCCCGCTGGCGCCTCGTCATCGAGGGGGTCCATGGCGGCCAGCAGCGCGGGATCGATGAGGAAGCGCACCTTGACCGGGTTGGGGGTGAAGGCGACCTGACCATACTCCTCGGGGGGCACGCTCACCAGCTGGTTGTGGTAGCGGTCGGCGTAGCGCAGTTGCAGATCCCCGGGGGCCAGGCTGATCCAGCGGGCCGCCATCTGGTGGGTGAAGTGCTTGTGGCCGGGCTGATTGTCGTGGCGCAGGTGATAGGCGCGGGCAATGGGCAGCGGGATGAGCCGCTCGCTCCAGATGTGATCGCCACGGCGCTGCCAGCGCTCCTGCCAGCGGCTCTCGCGCACCACGCCATCGGCGCCCGTGCTGCGATCCTCGTACTGGATGCGGGCGGCGAGATCCGGTACCTCGGCCGCAAGGGCCCGGGGGGAGCAGAGCAGGGCAAGGCCCAGCAGGGTGAACAGGAGGCCGGCGGGGGCCCGGGTATGGGGTCCGCTTATCCGGGTGGGCAGGGGAGTCTCTCTCATGGGGTCTCTGTCTGGGCTGGTCTGCCGGGCTCGCCCGGCAAGAATGTAAAGAAAGGAGAGGGCCCCGGCTCGGGCCCCTCTCCCTGGGGACGCTATCAGAGGCCCAGGGCCTCTCTTATCTTGCCAAATACCCGGGTGTTATCCAGAGTCCCCTTGAAGCGGCTGCTGCCGGCGCCATCGGCAAACAGCATCACATCGCCGCCGCCATGGGTCTCGGAGCCGAGCTTGATGCCGGTCTCCTGCAGGTAGTCATCGGCCATCACCTCCCCGCTGGTGAGGGTGGGGCGCACATCGGCCCGGTTCGGACCATTGCCGAACACCAGGGTAGTGAAGGGCTTGCCATCCACGTCGGTCTGGGTCGAGCCGTCGCCATTTTTCACCAGATCCAGCACCGGATTGCCCTTGGCGGCATAACCGTTGATGGTCATGGTGTGGTCATGGTCGGCGGTGACCACGATCAGGGTCTCGTTCAAATCGACCTTGCCCAGGGCCGTCTTGACCGCCTCGTCGAGGGCCACCGCATCGGTGAGGGCCCGCTTGGCGTTGGTGCCGTGCAGGGCGTGGTCGATGCGCCCCCCTTCCACCATGAGGAAATAACCCTGGCCGTTCTGGCTGAGCAGGTCGATGGCCTTGGCGGTCATCTCGGACAGGGACGGCTGGGTATTGGCCGCCCCCTTGGCGACCCGGTCCAGCTCGTAATCGAGGTGGGACTTGGCGCTGAACAGACCCAGCACCTTGCCGCTCTCTATCTTGGCGAGATCGCTCTGGGTGGTGACGTACTGATAGCCCTGGGCGCCGAGCTCGGCGGTGAGATCCCGGCCATCGGCCCGGCCCCCCTTGTTGCTGGTGCTGTGGTAAGGGGTCCAGTGGTTGGCCCCCCCACCCAGCAACACGTCCACCCCGTCCCCGAGCGCGCTGTTGAAGCCGGCGCCGCCCGGCACCGCCTGGGCCGCGATGGCGTAGGCGGCATCCCGGTGGCAGATATGGGCATAGGTCGCCGCCGGGGTGGCGTGGGTCAGCTCCGTGGTGGTGACGGCGCCGACTGACTTGCCCGCCCCCTTGGCCAGCTCGAGCAGGGTGGGCACCGGGGTGCCGTTGTCGGCGCTGCAGTTGTTGATGCCCTTGTTGCCGTTGGCGTCCTTAGCCGGCGCCACCGCCTGGGTGTCGCTGCTCATGGCGATCACCTCGTTGTTCATCTTGACGCCCGTGGTGTAGGCCGCCATGGAGGGGGCCGAGTCCGTGGTCTGGGCATCGTTCGAGAAGGTCTTGATGCGGGCCGTGCGGGGCAGGGACATCATCGCCAGGTTGCCCTCTTCTCCCACCTTGTAGAGGCGGGTGGCGGTGAGCACGCTGGGGCCCATGCCGTCACCGATGAAGAGGATGACGTTCTTGGCGTCGCTGGCCTGGGCCTGGGAGGCCAGGCTCAGGGTGGCCAGGGTCAGGGCGGAGCAGATCTGTGAGGTCTTGAATAGAGTCTTCATGGGTGCCATTCCTTAGAGCTGGGCCGCAGCCTTGATCTTGCCAAACACGGCCGTGTTATCGAGGGAGCCATGGAAACCATCCGCCCCCTGACCGATGGCGCCGAGGAACACATCGGTGCCGCCGTGGGTCTCGCTGCCGAGTTCGCCCACCTTGACCACCACCTCCTGGTGATAGTCGTCGGCGGCGACGGTGGCATCGTCCAGCGGTGCCACGCTGGCCCGGGAACCGTCGACCCGGTTGTAGCCGTTGCCAAAGCCGATGATGGTGTAGGGCATGCCGTCGCTGTCGAGCAGGTTGTCGCCGCTGACATAGTTCTTCGCCAGCCCCAGCACCCCGGGGTTGCCGTCCGTGGTCTTGCCGGTACGCTTGGCGTAGCCGTTGAGCACCAGCGTATGGTCATGGTCGGCGGTGACCACTATCAGGGTGTTTTTCAGCTCGGGGTCGCTCTTTTTCACCTCAAGGATGGCCGCCTTGATGGCGTCGTCGAACGCCAGGGTGTCTTGCAGGGCGCGCTTGGCGTTGGTGTCGTGCAGGGCGTGGTCGATGCGGCCCCCTTCCACCATCAGGAAGTACCCCTTCTCCTTGTCCTTGAGCTGCTTGATGGCGGCCAGGGTCATATCGGTGAGGGAGGGCTCGCTGGCGGGTCTGTCGAGCTCGTATTTCATGTGGCTGGCGCCAAACAGTCCCAGCAGCGGCTTGCCGGCCTCGGCTCCCTGCAACTCGGCCAGAGTGCCGGCGAACTGGTAGCCCTGAGCCTTCATCTCCTCGATGAGGTTGCGGCCGTCCTCCCGCTTGCCCTGGTCGGCGGTGGGTTGGAAGAAGCTGCTGCCGCCGCCGAGTACCACGTCGATGCCATCCTTGAGGGCCGGGTTGTAGCCGGCGCCGCCCGGCACCAGTTGCACCGCGATGTCCGCTTCCAGATCCCGGTTGCAGAGATGGGCATAGGTGGCGGCCGGGGTGGCATGGGTGATGCGGGTACTGGTGACCACGCCGGTGCCGCGACCATCGGCCTTGGCCAGCTCGAGCAGGGTGGTGACCGGCTTGCCGGCGCTCTTGCTGCAGTCATCCTGCTGGGTCGCCTCGCCATCCATGCTGATGACGCCGTTGTTGCTCTTGACCCCCGTCATGTAGGCCGCCATGGAGGGGGCCGAATCCGTGACCTGGGCATCGTGGGAGAAGGTCTTGATAAACGCCGTCTCCGGCAGGGTATCCATGGCGAGATCCCCCTCCTCGCCCACCCCGTAGATGCGGGCGGCGGTCAGGGTGTTGATCCCCATGCCATCGCCGAGGAAGAAGATCACGTTCCTGGCGCGGGTGTTGGCCTCGCCCTTGTCACTGCTGCTGTTGTCGTCGTTGCTGGAATGGCAGCCGGCGGCCAGGGCGGCACTGATCATGAGTGCCATTCCCGTCATTTTTTTCATGGGTTCGCTCCTTGTAAAACCGTGGTGAAGGCTAAGGAGTCCAGATGACGGTTTGAATGAACTCAGATGACACTAGTGTTAAACCGGTGGTAAATCCGGTTATCAATCATGTGGTTAATATTGTGGTGCCGTGCCAGGGGGCCCAGGCGGGAGGGAGAGTGACTCCCGGGGAGACAAGAGTCTGTCAATGTGGGGAAAAGCAGGTAAAATGCGCCCCGTTCCGAGCAGAGAAGGTGAGAGAGAATGTCGATTAACTGGTTTCCCGGTCACATGCACAAGGCCCGCAAAGAGATCGCCGAGGTCATGCCCCAGGTCGATGTCATCATAGAGATGCTCGATGCCCGGATCCCCTTCTCCAGCGAGAACCCTCTGGTGCCGGAATTGCGGGGTGACACCCCCGTCATCAAGGTGCTCAACAAGGCGGATCTCGCCGATCCCGAGATCACGGCGCGTTGGGTGGCCCACATGGAGCAGGAGAAGGGGATCAAGGCCCTACCTCTGACCCAGCAGCAGCCCGATGAGATCAAGAGCCTGCTGACCCTGTGCCACCAGATGCTGCCGGAGCGCAACTTCGAGCTGCGCGGGGTGCGCGCCATGATCATGGGCATCCCCAACGTGGGCAAGTCGACCCTGATCAACACCCTGGCGGGACGCACCATAGCCCGGACCGGCAACGAGGCAGGGGTGACCAAGTCCCAGCAGCGGATCAAGCTCGACAACAACGTCATCCTGACCGATACCCCGGGCTTCCTCTGGCCCAAGCTCAACCCCCCTTCCTGCGGCTATCGGCTGGCCATCACCGCGGCTATCAAGGACACCGTCTTCGACTACGCCGACATCGCCATGTTCGCCGCCGATTACTTCATCAAGGCCTACCCGGAGCGCATCAAGGCCCGCTACCAGATCAGCGATCTGCCCGAGACCGAGATCGAGCTGCTGGAACTCATCGCCCGCCAGCGCGCCTTCGTGCGCAAGGGGGGCCTCGCGGATCTGCACAAGGCCTCCGAGATCCTGGTGAACGAGTTCCGCTCAGGCCTGCTTGGCCGCATCACCCTGGAGACCCCGGAGATGGTGAGCGAGGAGATCATACTGGCGGCAGAGGAGGCGGAGCAGAAGGCCAGGGAGAAGGCCGAGCGGGAAGAGGAGCGCCAGGCGCGGGCCCGTCGCAAGTACGCCAAGAAGCGGCAGAAATAGCCGAGTCTGTGCCAGGTAACACGAAGAGGGGGCCCCCGGGGGGGGGGGGGGGGGGTTGGGGGGCAGGGGCGGGCCGGGGGGCCCCCGGGGGGCCGGGGG
>NZ_JBSTYM010000040.1:0-17544 GCF_054052445.1 Aeromonas crassostreae
AATGAATTGCTGAAATAAACTGTTCGACTTCTTATTGCTAAGAAATCGTCTTGGTCACTTCACCAGACATTGAAAATCAACAAAATTGTTTAATGTTCGATGCTGTGAGTGCCCACACAGATTGCTTGATTCAAATTGTTAAAGAGCAGGGTCTGAAACTATAACCCTCACTGGGTTGCTTTGCAAGCCAGACCAGCCGCGCACTGCGCCGTGCTGATGGGGTCGCATTATAGGGAGCCGGAGTGTGATGGCAAGCATAAATTGCATGTTTATTTGATAAATCACAACACCGTTTGAATATTGAACAGATTTTGATGAAATCTGCCGCAACAAGATCCATTGGAGCCTTTAACCAACGCTTCCTGGTCTGACCCCTCGCCGAAATGGTGGCTGTCGAGATCAGAGCGGCATCCTGTTCACGTTCCTGGCAGATGCAAAGAAGGGCCCCTGGAGGCCCTTCTTTGCATGACAGCGTGCGTTAGATGGAGAAACTGGAGCCACAACCACAGGTGGTGGTGGCATTCGGGTTCGTCACCAGGAAACGCGATCCCTCCAGGCCCTCGCTGTAGTCGACGCTGCCGCCGACCAGATACTGCAGGCTCATGGGATCGATCACCATGGTGACACCGTTCTTCTCCACCACGGTGTCACCTTCATTGATCTTCTCATCGAAGGTAAAACCATATTGGAAGCCAGAGCAGCCACCGCCCGTGATATATACCCGCAACTTGAGCTCGGGGTTTTCCTCTTCGGTGATCAGGGTCTTCACCTTCTTTGCCGCCGCATCCGTCATCTGGATTGGCAACGGGGCTTCTGCTACTGCACTCATTACTGACCTCACAACCATGACATCCACAAACATGGAAACCGCGAAATTATCCAATACCCGACCATTTAGTTCAAGTATTCACCAAGCCAACCTCACCGGGCTGGATGGTGGTCGCCCCTGCCGGGGTCTGCTCGCTCGGGGTACCCAATAGGGGTTTGAGCACCTGGCTCCATTCTACCAGCAGCTCCTGCTCGGGCTGACGGCCGTTTTTTCCTATGGTGATCCGCACCCGATCCGGGACGAATCCTTCCGGCAGCTGCCAATCCCCTTCCAGCAGCTGAAAGTAGCGCAGGGAGTAGCGTCCCGCCCCCGCCTTCATCTGCAGATCCCGCTCCGCCAGACTCCTGGGCTGACCATCCTGGCTGCCTTCTATCCGTATCTGGACCTGGCCGCGAAACAGCTCCCGCTGCTTGGCGGGCTGGGTCAGTGCCAGGCGGTAGTGGTAACGGTTGGCCACGTTGCTCTCTTGCACCGTCAGATTGTCGATGACCACGCCGTTCTGCTCCCCTTGCGGGCGCATGATCCGTTCGAAGAAGGCCAGCTGACGTTTCAGCTCCTGGGTTTGTGTCTCCTGGGATTTGAGCAGTTGCTGCAGTTGCTCGAAGGCCGCCTGCTGGGTGGCGAGCCGGGTCTCCTTGATCCCGAGTTCGGATTCGAGCCTGGCGATGGCCTCGGTCTGGCGCGCCAGGGTCTGCTGTTGTACCTCGAGCAGGCTGCTCTGGGCCAGCTCCTGGCGATTGCCGAGAAGATATCCGCCCAACAATCCGAGGACAAGCGTCCCAAGCAGTAGCCACTTCTGTCTCATGGGCATATCACCTCGTCTGGCACTCCTCTGTTCTGACTATATATGAGCATCGATCGCAACAGTCAGGCCGTCTTGCTGTTGTCGGCGAGACGCAGCCGCTCTGCCATGCGCAGGGTGCGCTCCAGGATCTGGGAATAGAGAGGGCGTCCCCCCAGCCATTGCGCCACTATGGTGGCCCCTATGGTGGTGATCATCATGGGCAAGATGAGCTGATAGTTGTCGGTCATCTCGGTGACCAGCACTATCCCGGTCACGGGGGCGCGCACGGTCGCCGCGAACAGGGCCCCCATGCCAGCGACGGCGAAGGCCCCCGGCTCTATGCCAAGCTCGGGAAAGGCGGCATGAAAGAGGTAGCCAAAGACCAGTCCGAACAGGGTACCCAGCGCCAGGGTCGGGGCGAACACCCCTCCCGGCGCCCCCGAGCAGAAGCAGACCAGGGTCGCCACCAGCCGCACCGAAAAGATGAGAAACAGGGTGGCCATCGCATACTCGCCATCCATCAAGCGAGGGATCAGCTCGATGCCTCCGCCCGTCACCGAAGGGACGAAGAGCGACAGCACGCCGAAGGTGCCCGCCACCAGCATGCCGATGGCCACGAAACGGTGGCGCTTGTTCTGATGCAGGGCCAGATAGCCATCCTGACAGGCCAGCACCAGCTTGTTGAAGACGAAACCCAGCACCCCGAACGCCGCCCCCATGAAGAGGAAGAGCCAGAGTGCCTTGAGGGCCGGGGCATCATAGTGAGGCAGGGCGATGACGGGGTGCTGTCCCTTCATGTTCTGCAGGGTCAGGGTCGCCATCACGGCCGAGATGGCGACCGCCTTGATGGCGAGAAAGGAGTAGCGAAACTGGGGACGCATCTCCTCCATCACGAACAGTATGCCAGCCAGCGGCGCATTGAAGGCCGCCGCCAGCCCCCCGGCGGCCCCGGCGGCCAGCAGGGCATGACCATGCTCCTTGGGCAGCCGGAAGAGATCGGCCACCATCTTGCCGACATTGCCACCGATCTGGACCGATGGTCCCTCACGGCCGAGCACCATGCCGGAGCTCAGGGTGCAGATGCCCCCGAAGAACTTGACCGGCAGCACCCGCCACCATCGCACCGGCCGCAGATCCTCCATGGCGCCCTCAATCTCGGGAATGCCGGATCCTCCAGCCTCGGGAGCGAAGGCGTGGGTCAGAAAATAGCCCACCATGCCGAGCAGGGCGCTGATGGCGAACCCCATCAGCAGCAGCTGCCACCAGGGACGATCCGCCAGCAGCAGACCACGCTGCGCTATCACCCAGCTGACGCCGGATTCAAACAGCCCGCATACCAGGCCTGCCAGGATGCCGACGATGGCGGCGAGCAGCAGCACCCAGAGCGGCATCTTGTCCTGTTGAATGAGCCGTCGCACCAGTCGATTGTGGGAGCCGGCCGGTACCGGATCAGATGAAAAGAGGCTGTCTTGCGCCATGAGAAAACCCGTTGCCTACGGTTGGATAAGACCCGGCTTGCTGCCCACCAGAGGGCTTTCTGCTATAGTCGGCCCGTTTAAATGTCACTGGGCACCTGAGTGCGCCGGGTTGCGAGAAGCATGAGCATACCCTGTCGAGGCGCGACTGCCGAGCCTGGATCCGCCTCGTCCCCTTGCAGTGACGGTCAAAATCCCATTAAGGATGATCCATGTCAAAATCAGATCAGCTGTTTGAACAGGCCTGCCAGACCATTCCCGGCGGCGTCAACTCACCGGTACGCGCCTTCAACGGCGTGGGCGGCACCCCCCTCTTCATCGAGCGCGCAGACGGCGCCTATCTCTATGATGTGGATGGCAAATCCTATGTCGATTACATAGGCTCCTGGGGCCCCATGCTGCTGGGTCACAATCATCCGACCATCAAGGCCGCCGTCATTGCCGCGGTCGAGAAGGGGCTCAGCTACGGCGCCCCCACCGAGATCGAAGTGCGGATGGCCCAGAAGGTGCGCGAGCTGGTGCCTTCCATGGAGCAGGTACGCATGGTCAACTCGGGCACGGAGGCGACCATGAGCGCCATCCGTCTGGCCCGTGGCTACACCGGTCGCGACAAGATAGTGAAGTTCGAAGGCTGCTACCACGGTCATGCCGACTCCCTGCTGGTCAAGGCCGGCTCCGGCGCCCTCACCCTGGGCCAGCCCAACAGCCCGGGCGTCCCCGCCGATTTCGCCAAGCACACTCTCACCTGCGTCTACAACGATCTGGACTCGGTACGGGGTGCCTTCGCCCAGTATGGCGACGAGATCGCCTGCATCATCGTCGAGCCGGTGGCGGGCAACATGAACTGCATTCCGCCCCTGCCCGGCTTCCTGCAAGGGCTGCGCGCCATCTGCGACGAGTTTGGCGCCCTGCTGATCCTCGATGAGGTGATGACTGGATTTCGTGTCGCCCTCGGCGGCGCCCAGGCCCACTACGGGGTGGATCCCGACCTGACCACCCTCGGCAAGATCATCGGTGCCGGCATGCCGGTAGGTGCCTTCGGTGGCAAGAAGAAGGTGATGCAGCACATAGCGCCGACCGGCCCCGTCTATCAGGCCGGCACCCTCTCCGGCAACCCGGTCGCCATGGCCGCCGGGCTCGCCATGCTGGATCTGCTGCAAGCCCCCGGCCTGCACCAGCAGCTGGCCGAGAAGACCGCCGCCGTCGCCGAAGGGCTCAAGGCCGCAGCGACCAAACACGGCATCCCCCTCGCCATCACTTATGTAGGGGGCATGTTCGGCTTCTTCTTCACCGACGAGGCCGAGATCAGCCGCTTTGATCAGGTCAAGCGCTGCGACATGGCGCGCTTCAAACGCTTCTATCACCTCATGCTGGAAGAGGGGATCTACCTGGCGCCGAGCGCCTACGAGGCCGGCTTCCTCTCCCTGGCCCACGGCGAGCAGGAGATAGCCCACACCCTGGCGGCGGCGGATCGCTGCTTCGCCAAGCTGGCTCAGGCCTGATCCGCGCGGATAGCCGCATAAAAATGGGGCCACTCGGCCCCTTTTTAATCTGAACCGGGCGAACGCCCGGGCCACCCCATTCCCTGCCCCTCCTTGCACCAAACTGGTGCCAACGCGGCGCCTTGCCCCAAATTGCTACAGGGACGCCTCACCCAGCTGCCACACGGGCGTCATGTCGGACCATCAATATGGGCCCGTAACTTGCTACCTCAGTGCAAGACCCAGTCTCTCGGCAACCCTCAGGAGGTTCCCATGGCCAATATGAGCCCCATCGACCTCATTCGCCGCTATCAGGAGTACGAACCCGAGCTGCACCTGCTGATGCTCGGTCTGCTCCAGCATCCGGACAAGACGCTGGCACGTTATCCCTTCGTGCTGGCCACGGCCCGCCAGGCGGGGCCCGTCACCATACTGCCCCCCTACCCCACCGCCCAGGGAGCGCTGCACCTTCAGGTGCAGGGGGAAGGGCGCCTCATCACCCTCGACCTGCAGGAGCTGATCGCCTGGCTGATGGGGGACAAACAGCGCCGCAAGCTCACCCCCTGGTTCAAGCTGGTCTATGTGCTGCTCAGCGTGGCGCTGTTTCTCATCGTCGCCAGCCTGATCTGGCATGGCCTGCACGAGCTCTACCTGCTCGCCTGTGGCGAGAGCCGCAACCGGCTCGGCGCCTTCAGCGCCATCATCTTCCTGACCCTGGCGCTGGCAGTGTTCGATCTGGGCAAGACCATACTGGAAGAGGAGGTGTTGCTTCATAAGGACATCTTTCGCCACAGCGCCATCCGCCGCACCATCACCCGCTTCATCGCCGCCATCCTGATCGCCGTCTCCATCGAGGGGCTGTTGCTGCTGTTCAAGGGCTCCCTCGGCCAGACCGAGCTGCTCTGGCCCGCGGTGGGGGTGATGGCCTGCGCCGTGGGCCTGCTGGTGGGGCTGGGCCTCTATGTCTTCCTCGGCGCCCGGGCGGAGGCGGCCCTGGTGCAGGCGAGCCTGCGCCCGACCCAGCCAGACAAGTAACGCCATGACACCACGTGAAGATGGGCCCGGAGAGGAGCCCGTTCTGCGGCTCACTCAATGCCTGCAGCAAGAGGGGAAGAAGCCGAACGACTCTGCTATTACTTGTGATCGGGGGCCCGTCCCTCGCCTCATCGACTCACCCCTGGTCATTTCGCGACGACCACTGTTGCCGATGAGCCCAAGCCCAAAGCGAGCCGGTGTATGCCGGCTCGCTTTTTCATTGCGCCAGACGACCCGCATTCCGCCAAAAGCCTGCCGTGGGCAGAAAAAACCCCGGCACAAGGCCGGGGCTAAGGAGGCATCCTGTTCACTTATGGCGTGGTGATCTCGACTGCCGCATCCGCACTGACGGTACTGCCCTCCTCGTCGGCAAATTCAATGATCACCGCATCGCCACTGACGATATTGGCGATGAAGGTATTGAACTGCTCCGGGGTATAGACCTGGGCAAACTCGACGCTGAAGGCACAGCTGAACTCAGCATCCGGCGCCAGAGTCAGGCTATAGGCAGGTTCCGGGCAAGCCCCCGGAGTGAAGACTCCAAACTCTCCACCAGCATTTCTGATGAGGAAGCCGGTCGCCCCGATGAAGGTACCATCGTCCACCGTCACGCCCAGCAGTTTGAGGGAGGTCAGGTGAATGTCTTCGAAGGTGGTATTTTTCACCTTGATGAAGACAGTGGCCGTCAGGGCGAAATCGGTCGCCATGGTGGGGAGCACATTCTGGAAGTTGACCGTGGCCATGTCCTGGTTGGAGGTCACCTCCGTACCATTGGGGGCCATTGCCTTGACCTGGGCCGTATTGACCAGGGTCGCCTCACCGGTGGCATTGCCGGTGACATCGGCCACCAGTGTGCACTGATAAGGCGTCCCAAAGGCGACCATAACGGTGAAGTCACACTCATCACTGCGCTGGGTCGCCGACGGGCTGGCACGCGCGCTGGCAAACAGCACATCATCGCTGAACTCACTGAGGGTCAAATCCTCCTGGGTCAGGTCGTTGCTATTGGTGATGGTGAAGCGATAGACCACCTGACCACCCGGCTCGCTGACATTGGCCTCTTCGGCGAACCCGGCCACGGCATCGAGATCCCCGCCCGTGAAGGCTGCGACCTCCTTGACCAGGACGATGGAGGGGGTCGCCAGGGTGATCGCCGCCATGGCGCTGTCTCCAGCCGGCCGCTCCTCGTTATCCTTGCCTGCCACCGTCACAGTGTTGGCATAGGTATCCCCCTGTCCCATCGAGACATTGGTCACGTACCGGCAGACGAAGCTGCCCCCCTTGGCGAGGGTCATGCCATTGCCATCGCTACAGGCAGGGGTGCCCGAACTATCGGCCAGCAGATCCGCAATCGCCGTGTCCACCAGAGAGCTCAGCAGGACGGCATCGACCGGGCTGTTATTGCTGATGACTACCTCATAGGTCACATTTCCCGGCTCATCGATAAACCAGGCGCCGCCAACCTGGCGCAGGCCCGGGCCCGTCATGGGCTGCTTGGTGATGGCCAGGACAGGATCCACATTGAGCATCTTGACGGTGACCACATTGGAGCAATTGCCGCTGTCGTTGGTCGAGTCTCCATCGGTCGGGTCGCACTGACTGTTGCCGATGGGGTTTCCCTTGACGTCCTCGGTCATGGCCCGGACAAAGTCCTGATAGAGTTCGGGCGAGCCATCATCGGGCAAGTCCTCATCTTTCACCTGCATCACCAGCACGCACGACAGGCTGGGGGATGCGGTAGTGAGCGTCTGAGGCAGACTCAGATCATCACAGCTGTTGTCAGGATGGGTGCCAAGCAGTGTCAGGTTGCCCGCGGTCACATCACTGGCGCTACTCAGATCGAAGTCCGCGAAGACCCCTGCATCCGTGCTGGAGCGCACTATGTCACGCAGGCCGGTCACCACCAGATCCGCAGGCCCAGCGTCCTTGGTCATGGTCAGCTGGTACTTGAAGCTACCCTCGGGCTCACTCGCTTGATCTGATCCTATCAAGACCTTGCTGATGGTGGGGGGCTTGGGCTTGATGAAGACGGCGATGTTGAAGGTGTCACAGTTGCATTTCGACTTGTTGTTGGGCACCTGGCCCACCACGGGATCCGCCGCCAGCGTACAGTTGTTGCGGGAGATGTTGTCCCAGGCCGCGCAATAGCTGAAATCGGCCCTGTTGTCCCCGTCCGCATCCACGCACTGCATGGTGATGGGCTCGTTTTGCAGGACATAGAGGCCATTGGTCAGCTCCGCCTTCTTGATATCCCCACACTGGTCACCATCGAGTTGGGAAGCCCCCTCCTCACCCGGTTTGGGGATGACCAGGCTGCAATTTTGGGCATTGGCTCCCTGTATCAGCTGTGGGCTCATGCCATTGAGGGGCAGATAGAAGGTGGTATCCCAACGCTCGGAAGCATTGGCACTGACGGTCACATTCGCGTTGAAGGTGAATACCTCGCCCAGGGTACACTCCTGGGTCGGGTTGGTCGGGACCACCTGGGTGATAGCCACATCGTTTGCCGTACAGTTCAGGGATTCGCCAATGACATTGGACATTCCCTTCCCTCCTGCCTTGATATAGGCATCGGCCATACACACCTGTTGATTGAGATTGACCCCTGCCGCCATGACATCGGCATCACTGTTGACCCAGATATTGGCAGTGGCGGGATGACACATGAGCAGGGCTGCGGCACAGGCGGTCCGCAATGGGGTGAACGATTGGGTTAGACCCTTCATAACTCGATCCTTGGACAACTGTCTGCACCAAGCGCATGAGGGTACATAGACAATGGGCTCCCCGACCTTGACCGGGAGAGCAGCGTTATGACAGGCGATCTTCATTGACCACCTTGAGGCCCTGCCGATGCAGAACCTGGAGTCGGGGTAACCACCTTTGCGACAGTGCCGATGCCAGACTCAACTGCCGAGCCTGAACTCGACGTCTTTAGGACTCTAGGTCAGGATGGAGAGGCCACCCGTCAACACTGAGACCGCCTGAGTCCCCACTGCATCTAATGCACTGATAAGAGGAGAATTAAACTGGTTACAATATTTATTCATTAACTTTACAACCAATATAATCAAAAATATCAGCCGCTTATCTCAATCCTCTATTGATTTTTAGCACAATTAGCCTCAGCCACTGCAACCGCCTGGGCATTCACCCGTGGCATCAGGGAATGAATCGCCAGGAAACTCTCGAAGGCGGAGCTGGCGGCGACCCGATTGACCAGCCAACCCGGCAGCTGGCCCCCGGGATGGGTGTAGGTTTCGAGGCGAATGAGGCTCTCCCCCGCCCCGAGCGGCGTCGCCTGCCACAGCCCCTGGCTCGCGCGGATCCGCATCAGTCCCGGGGTCGGAGGCAGCGCATCGGCGTCGGCCCAGACCCGCAGGCGCAAGCCGCAACCGGGCAGCCACTCGAGGCGGGAGCGGGTGATGAGCTCCCTGTCTCTTGCAGGCCAGGGCGCCGCCAACCGGATGTAGACCAGATCCTCCAGGGGCGTCGGCCTGGCGAGCAGTCGCACCTCCCGGCTGCCCGGCAACCACTGGCTGTGATTGGCCGTGTCCCGCAGCACCGCCAGCAGGGCGGCAGGCCTTGCCGCTACCCGCATCTCCAGCCTGAGGGCCTGGAAGGGGCCGGGGGGATGGGCTCTGGCCCAGAGCCGGACGGGGCCCTGCTCCCGCACCAGCGCCCAGTCGGAGGCGGCCCAGGCCCCGGGGCCTGGCAGCAGGCTCAGCAGCAGCCACCCCAGCAGGACGGCTCCGCGCCTCAAGCTCCCTCTTGTCATCCGCTTCTCCTGATCCGGTATCGCCCCTGGGGCGGGTTCATCGCCCGGCTCTGCCAGCCCTCGCCGGCCGGCGCTATCCCTTGTTTCGAATGGGGATGGAGTGCGCCGCGCTGGCGCCGTCTCCCCCTGGCTGGAGCGCCTGTCACCAGGGCGCTGTGGATCGTTCAATGCGCTTTATATGCCGCTCAGGGCTGCTCCACCAGTTCAAGGGGCAGGCCATCGGGATCGGCGAAGAAGGTGAAGCGGCAGCCGGTCAGCTCATCGACCCGGACCGGCTCCACCGCGATGCCGTGGGCCTCGAGGTGGGCCAGCACGGGCGCCAGGGCCGGCACCCGGAACGCCAGATGGCGCAGACCGCATGCCTCTGGCCGGTTCGGCCGCGCCGGGGGGGACGGGAAGCTGAACAGCTCTATCTGGCTGCCATCTGGCAGAGCCAGATCCAGCTTCCAGGATTGCCGTGCCTCGCGCAGGGTCTCGTTGATGATGGGCAGTCCCAGCACCTCGTGATAGAAGCGCCGGGAGATTTGATAGTCGCTGGCGATGATGGCCAGATGGTGGATACCGCCAAGCAAGGATGAACCCATGAAGACTCCTACAAAAATGGGCTGCCGCCGCAGCCCATCACAGGTTAGTTGAAGAAACCGCTGAACCACTGATCCAGGGCGCTGTCCGGGCTGCCACCACAACTGGCGGGGGCCGGCAGGCTGGCCAGCTTGGCCGGTACCTGCAGGCTGCCAGGGCAGTTGGCCGAGACCCGGGTGCCGCTGGCGCGGGCGAAGCTGGCCCAACTCACCCCCTTGGGCATGTTGAGGGTCAGGCTGTTGACGCCCCGCTGACCCAGGTAGCCGCTGAACAGCTGGAGCGCACCGCTGGAACCGGTCAGACCCGCCGGGGTGTTGTCATCCCGACCGACCCAGACGCTGACCAGCTCGCTGTTGTCCATGCCGGCGAACCAGGAGTCCCTCAGCTCGTTGGTGGTGCCCGTCTTACCCGCCATGGTGATGCCCGGGAAGCGGGCGGTGAGGGAGCGCGCCGTGCCCTCGCTCACCGTCTTGGTCATGGCGAACAGGGTGAGCCAGCTGGCATCCTGATCCGCGACCCGCTTGGCGCTCTGATCATGCTGATACACCAGCTTGCCATCCCCTCCCACCACGGCGCGAATGGCCGACAGCGGCTGGGTCAGGCCCTGGTTGGCGATGGGCAGATACATCTGGTTCACCTCCATGGGCGAGAGCGCCACCGCCCCCAGCACCAGGGAGGGATAGGGCTGGATCTCCTGCTCGACCCCCAGCTTGTGCAGGGTATCGACCACCTTGTCCAGTCCCACCTGCAAGCCCAGGTTGACCGTGGGCACGTTGAGGGAGTGGGCCAGCGCCTCCATCAGGGGCACGCTCTGGCGGAACTTGCGGTCATAGTTCTGGGGCGTCCACAGCTGGCCATCCTTGCCGCGAATGCGGATGGGCTGATCCTTGAGCGGCGTGCCCAGGGTCAGGCCGCTGGAGAGACCGGTGAGATAGACGGCCGGCTTGACCAGGGAGCCTATCTGACGACGGGCATCCAGGGCACGGTTGAAGCCGGCGTAGCGGGGATCCCGTCCCCCCACCAGGGCGACCACCTCCCCCTTGCGCCAGTCGGAGACCACCATGGCCGCCTCCAGCTTCTTCTTGCCCCGCTGCTTCTCTATGGTGGCCAGACCCGACTCCACCGCCTGCTCGGCGGCGTGCTGGGCGATGGGATCCAGGCTGGTGAAGATCTTGAGGCCGGACTGGCTGAGCAGATCCCCGCCGAAGCGACTCTGCACCTCGCGCTTGAGCAGGTTCATGAAGGCCGGGGTGCGGCCATAGCTCATCTTGCCCCGGGTGATGATGCCGAGCGGCTGCTTGCTGGCAAGCTGGTACTCGGGCTGGGTCAGGCTGCCGTGATCCGCCAGCAGTTTGAGCACCAGATCCCGGCGCGCCTTGGCCCGCTCCGGATAGCGCCAGGGATCGTAATAGGAGGGCCCCTTCACCAGCCCCACCAGCAGGGCGACCTGATCGATGTCCAACTCGTTGACCGGCACCCCGAAATAGAAGTAGGAGGCCAGCCCGAAGCCGTAGACCCCTTGCGAGAAGTTCTGCCCCAGATAGACCTCGTTGAGGTAGGCCTCCAGGATCTCGTCCTTGCTGTAGCGGTAGTCAATCAGCACCGCCATGTAGGCCTCCTGCAGCTTGCGCCACAGGCTGCGCTCCCGGGTCAGGAAGAAGTTCTTGGCCAGCTGCTGGGTGAGGGTACTGCCCCCCTGCACCGTGCGGCCCGCCAGCAGGTTGGCCGCCATGGCGCGCATGATGGCCACCGGGCTGACGCCCCCGTGCTGATAGAAGTCTCTGTCTTCCGTGGTGAGCAGGGTGATGAGCAGGCTGTCGGGCACCTCCGCCAGGCGCACCAGCAGGCGATCCTCCCGCCCTTCGGGATTGAGCCTGTCCAGCAGCACGGGGTCCATCTGGGCATACCCCAGCTGACGCTGGTTCTCCATGGACTGGATCTTGTCCAGCCGGGGTCCGTTGAAGGAGAGGCGCATGGCACGCGCCTTGTCGGCGCCGTCATAGAAGTCGAACGGCCGGCGCACCAGCTCTATGGTATTGCCCTCCACCCTGTATTCACCCGGGGTATGGGGCTGGCGCACCGGCTTGTAGCTCAGCATCTTGAGCTCGCGCAGCATCTGATCCCGCGACAGTCGCTGCCCCGGGTAGAGCTCCAGCGGGCGGCTGTAGACCATGACCGGCAGTTGCCACTTCTCGCCATCGAAGCGCTCGCGCACCTTGGTATCCAGATAGATGCCAAAGACCACCAGGAAGGCGGCAACCACCAGGGAGAGCTTGAAGCCAAGCCAGAACAGCGTGCGCCAGAGGGTGCGTTTGGGCGCCGCCTTCTTCGGGGTGCGCTTGCGTCGTTGGGTTGCCATGGTTCCTCTTCTCTATGTCGTTATGTCGCCGTTGCCGACGGAGTAAACGGTCGGCCATGCCGCCGACCGTGCCTGAGCCGGCCTGGATGCCGGGCTCACCTCTTGTTCTGTTGTCGCTCGCCGGGGGTTTGTCCCGGCGCTGGGATGGGTGCCCGCACTGCGGCGGCCCACCCTCCTGCGGCTCACGGCCCCGCCGGGCCTTTCTGGTGCTCTGGCTGTGCTGGCGAGAGCCCCCTCTTCTTGGTGACGGCATGGGGTTCGGCATGGCCTCCCCTGCGTCTTGGTGCTCTGAGTATTCTGACTAGAGTCCCATCTTCTTCTTGGTCACGACATGGGGCTCGGCATGACCTCTCTTGAATCTTTTCCAGCTAGAGCCCCATCTTCTTCTTGGTCACGACATGGGCTCGGCATGGCCTCCCCTGCGTCTTTTCCGGCTAGAGCCCCATCTTCTTCTTGGTCACGACATGGGCTCGGCATGACCTCTCTTGAGTCTTTTCCGGCTAGAGCCCCATCTTCTTCTTGGTCACCCGGGTCGGCATGGCCTCAAGCGGGTTGTCAGGCCAGTAGTGGCGGGGATAGCGCCCCTTCATCTCTTTCTTCACCTGCTCGTAGGAGCCCGCCCAGAAGGCGCCGAGATCGGCGGTGATCTGCAACGGTCGCTGGGCCGGGGAGAGCAGCTCCACCACCAGGGCCACCCGGCCATCGGCCACGCAGGGCGTGCTGGCCTGACCGAACATCTCCTGGATGCGCACCGGGATCACCGGGGCCTGGCCCGGCTGATAACGGATCCGCACCCGGCTGCCGGTAGGGGCGGAGAAGTGACTCGGCAGCGCCTCGTCCAGCCGCCTGGGCAAGGGCCAGGGCAGGGACTGGCGCAGCAGCTCGGAGAGGTTGAGCCTCTTGAGCTGCTCCAGCCGGGTCATGCCGCTCAGGGCCGGCAGCAGCCACTCCTCGAGGCGCGCCAGCAGACTCTCGTCGTCCATGGCGGGCCAGCCTTCGTCCGCCAGCCAGTCGGCCGCGCAGCGCAATCGGGCCAGCAGCCCCTCGCTGCCCTCGTCCCAGGGCAGCACGTGCAGCCCCTTGCGGCGAATGCCCTGCAACAGGCAGCGCCCCTTCTGCTCGTCCGACAGATCCTCCAGGGGCCGCTGGCCGAGCACCAGTTCGCCTATCACCTGCTGGCGCTCGGCCCGCACCCGCTCCTCCCGCTCGTCCCAGTCGAACCACTGGCGCTCGCTCACCAGCTCGGGCAGCTGACGCACCAGCTCGTCCAGTTCGACCGGCTCGGCGATGAAGATGCGGCTGCCGCGATCATTTTGCCCCATCTCGACGGCGACCAACCCCTGGGCGCCCTGACAGGGATGACCTTCTACCAGATCGCAGCTCACCCCACCACTGAGTTGATAACGATGGCCGCTGCGCAGCTTGCCTATTCGGTCCGGCCAGGCGAGGGCGCAGAGCAGGCCGAGCCACTGGCCCTGGGGACCGGGCTGCGCGGCGCCAGCCCTGAGCCCGAGGCGTTCGAACCAGCGGGCCGCCCCCTGGCGCAGGGCGCCCTGACGGCGATGAAACAGCACGCCGAGGCGCTCGGATCCTCGCAGATCTTCTTCCAGCAGCGCCACCAGATAGGCGGCATCGGCGACAATCCCTGTCAGACCCTCGGCCTCCAGCTCTTTGGCCCGCAGCAACAGGCGAGCCAGACGAGGATGGGTTCCCAGGGCAGCCATGGCTCTGCCGCCAGGGGTCAGCTGTTGCTCGCTCCCCGGCGTCATGGCCCCCAGGGTCACCAGCAGCAGCCGGGCGCTGGCCAGGGCCGCCGCCGGGGGCTGGTCCAGCAACGGCAGACTCTCCACCCTGGCGCCCCACTGGGCGGCATCGAGCAGCAGACCGGTCAGCTCCTGGGTCAGGATATCGGGGGGGCTCTGCTCGGGGAGACGCTCCTGCACCTCGGCGCTCCAGAGCCGGTAGCAGACCCCGGGGCCGAGGCGACCGGCCCGGCCCGCCCGCTGGGTGGCGGATGCCTTGGCGATCTGGCGGGTCTCCAGCCGGGTGACCCCGCTTCTCAGGTCGAAGCTGGCACGCCGCTCCAGCCCGCTGTCGATGACCATGCCGATCCCCTCTATGGTGAGGGAGGTCTCCGCCACATTGGTGGTGAGCACCAGCTTGCGCCCGCCCGCCCGCCCCCGGGGGCTGGCGGCCAGCGGCGCCCTCAAGTAGAGGCCGCCCAATAGGGGGGCGCGGCGCCCCCCTGGGGGGCCCCCCCCCCGCGGCCCCCGCCCCCCGGCCGCCGGGGCGATGGCGGCCTGCTGCGCCGTCATGTCGAGGCGGCCATAGAGGGGGGCGAGGCGCACATCGTCCGGCAGCCGCCCCTCCAGCCACTGGGCGAGCCGCTCTATCTCCCCCTGACCCGGCAGAAACACCAGGGCGCTGCCTGGCCGGGCCGCCAGCGCCTCCAGCACCACGGCGCCCACCTGGGGCTCCAGCCATTGCTGGCGATTGGCGGGACGGTAGTGGTACTCGATGGGGAAGCTGCGCCCCTCGGCGCGAATGACGGGGGCATCCGGCAACAGCTGCTCGAGGGCCATGCCCTCCAGGGTGGCGGACATGATCAGCAATCTGAGGTCCTCCCTCAGCCCCTGCTGGCTCTCGATGGCGAAGGCCAGGGCGGTGTCGGCATGCAGGCTGCGCTCATGGAATTCGTCGAAGATGACGAGGGACACGCCGGTCAGCTCGGGGTCTTGCTGCAACATCCGGGTCAGCACCCCCTCGGTCACGATTTCGAGCCGGGTGGCCGCACTGGTGCGGCTCTCCCCCCGCACCCGCAGCCCGATGCGCTCCCCCACCTTCTCCCCGAGCTGGCGCGCCAGGAAGCTGGCGATATTGCGCGCCGCGAGGCGCCTGGGCTCGAGCATGATGATGCGCCCGGGCAGCCGCTGCTGGCGCACCAGCTCCAGGGGCAGCAGGGTCGACTTGCCCGCGCCGGGGGGCGCCTGCAGGATCACGCTGCTCCCCGCCTCCAGGGCGGCGAACAGATCGGGCAACACGGCAACTATGGGTAATGGGGACAAAGCGGCGAAAACCTTCTGCAACTGGCTTAAAAACGCCGCCTATTCTGCCATAGAATGGGGCCCTGGCATCAGCGTGAACCCAAATGCATGTCCCGACTCTTTTTTGCCCTGCCCCTCGACGAGATCAGTTTGCCCCTCGTCACCTGGCGCGACCGGCACTCCTGGCCAGGCCAGGGGGTGCCCCAGGCCAACCTGCACCTCACCCTGGCCTTCCTCGGCGAGGCCAGCGAACAGCAGCGCGAGCAGCTGCTCGCGGCGGGGGCGCGCCAGCACTGCCCACCCCTGACCATCGTCCTGGATCGCACCGGCTGGTTTCCCCGGGCCAAGGCGGCCTGGGTCGGCCCACAGGCCTGGCCCAACGAGCTGACCGTGCTGGCGAGGGCGCTGCGCCGCCACGGCGAGCGCATCGGCCTTGGCAATGGCGAGCAGGGTTATACCCCCCATGTCACCCTGTCGCGCAAGGCAGGGGAGGCCCCCGCCACCCCGGCTCCCGACTTTCTCTTGCAGGCCACCCGGTTCTGCCTCTATCAATCCACCTCGACCCCGGATGGGGTCCGCTACGAGCCCCTGGCCTGCTGGCCCCTGCGACCACGAGTAAAAAACACAGATGGAATTTGATCCCCCCCTGCAATCCGGCCTGCTGCTGCGCCGCTACAAGCGCTTCCTCACCGACATACAGCTCGATGATGGCCAGGAGATCACCATTCACTGCGCCAATACCGGCGCCATGACAGGTTGTGCCGACCCGGGCACCCGGGTCTGGTACTCCACCTCGAACAACCCCAAGCGCAAGCTGCCCCACAGCTGGGAGATAGCCCAGAGCCCGGCCGGTCACCTCATCTGCGTCAACACAGCCCGGGCCAACATGCTGACCCGGGAACTGCTCGAGCGAGACGCCCTCGCCCCCCTCTCCGGCTATGACACCCTCAAGGCCGAGGTGAAGTATGGCGAGGAGAACAGCCGCATCGACTTCCTGCTGCAGGGCCAGGGCCGGGCGGATTGCTATATAGAGGTGAAGTCGGTGACCCTGCTCGACGAGCGGGAGGGGGTCGGCCTTGGCTACTTCCCCGATGCGGTGACGGCACGGGGCGCCAAGCACCTGCGCGAGCTGATGGCCATGAAGGCGGCGGGCCACAGGGCCGTGCTGCTGTTCATGGTGCTGCACACGGGTATCATTCGGGTTCGCCCGGCAGCCTGGATAGATCCGCACTATAGTCAGCTTGTTGAGCAGGCTCGGTTGGCAGGGGTTGAAATTTTATGCTACCGCCCCCATCTAGGGGTGCAGCGCATGGAACCTGATGGATTTATTCCGTTTGAATCTGGTTTGTGCGACCCGAGTGTGGCTGATAAAAGTGGGATTGGATAACATATTTGGCACTGCTCGTTTGCCTAGCCGTTACCCTTCTGCTATAGATACCGCCCTCAATTTATGGATGGCACGATTGCGTGCTGAATTAGGAGACAGGGCATGCCAACAGGCGAAATCAGGAAATCTCTGGGCCCCCTGGCCATTGCGGGAGTTGCGCCTTACCAGGAGAAGCCGGGTGAGGAGTACATGAATGACCAACAGAAGGCTCATTTCCGCAAGATCCTGGGGGCCTGGCGCAATCAATTGATGCAGGAAGTAGACCGCACCGTCGATCACATGAAGGATGAGGCTGCCAACTTCCCGGATCCCGTGGACCGCGCCGCACAGGAAGAGGAATTTGCCCTCGAACTGCGCACCCGCGATCGTGAGCGCAAGCTGATCAAGAAGATCGAGAAGACCTTGCTGCTGCTGGACGATGACGACTTCGGTTATTGCGAACACTGCGGCATCGAGATCGGCATCCGCCGCCTCGAGGCACGTCCTACCGCCGATCTGTGCGTGGACTGCAAGACGCTGGCCGAGATCAAAGAGAAACAGATGGCGGGTTGATCCCCCGTTTGCACCGTCCGGGCCCTCGCCCGGCTGGAATAGAAAAGGGAGCACACTGCTCTAATGCCAGTCAGTTAAGGCTGACTGGCATTGTTTTTATTGGCTTTTTTCACACTGTACTTCTGTGGCCTTGGCTTCACGCAGCGGGGGTAACTTCGCTCTCTTCGTGCCGGCAGCACAAACTGCCCCGCCTGCTTCTCCAGCTCCGCCACCCGCCCCGGGATATTCCCCGGTGACA
>NZ_JBSTYM010000041.1:0-14265 GCF_054052445.1 Aeromonas crassostreae
GATGAGCGCGGGGGGAATGAGGTCAGAGAGTGACTCAAACTGGGCCATATTGCTGGCGTGGAGGAAGTCGAGAGCCTGTTCGATACGCATAGAAAATCCGAAACCAAATCAATAGGTTTCGGATTTTTACACATCAGGAGGATCGGTCAATGGATCCTTAACTGATCGGCATTACGCCCGAAGGGGCGGCAAATGGGTGGATAATCAGACAGGAAAAGGAAGCCATTCAGGGTATGGGCAACTGAGCACTCAATCCAGATAGGCCCGCAGCATCCAGACCAGTTTCTCCTGCTGCTGGATGTAGTCCGAGAGCTGGGAGGCCGTGCCTTCGTCCCCCGCCTCGCTGGCCAGTTTCAGGATGCGGCGCTGGGCGCCGAGCAGCTCACGGAATCCCTCCAGCAGGGAGCCGATGCAGCCGGGACCGTCGTGCAGGCCCTTGCTCTCCGCGATGGCGGAGACCTTCAGGTAGTCGCTGAAGCTGTGCAGGGGCACGCCATCCAGAGTCAGGATACGCTCGGCCAGGGCATCGACCTTCAGCAGCAGGTCGTTGTAGATCTCCTCGAACTTCAGATGCAGCTCGAAGAAGTGGCTGCCGCGAATGTTCCAGTGGAAACCGCGGACATTCATGTAGAGGATCTGGTAGCTGGCCAACAGTTGATTCAGCTCGGTTGCCAGGGCTTGAGATTGGGCGGCGTCTAGGCCTATCGGGTTCTTCATCATGCACCTCCAGATTGGAAAACAGGCTCAGCTTAGCGCGCACGAGACTCAAAAGGTAATAGTTGCTAGCTGAGTCATTGATAGCGATGGACTATCAATCAGGGGCCGATGGCCTCAAGGTGCGGCGAGGGGGCCGGTGCGCTCGATATAGAGGAGCACCTCACCCAGGTAGATGTCGAACTTGCTGATCTCCGCCCGGTTGATGAGGCGATCTTGATCCAGCAGGTACATCCAGTCATCGAAGTTCACCCGCACCACCTCCCCGTCCGGCAGGGCCAGATCGAGCCGATAACGCCAGTTCAGGGCGAAACCTGCCGTCTTGCCCACCGCCTCCCCCACCACGTCCGAGGCGGTGCCGCGCCAGTGGCCGTCCGCCCCCTTGCTCAAAAACCAGGTGCGGGTCTGCTGGCGGCCGTCATCGAAATAGAACTGCTCGAACAGCTCCCCCTTGCCCGCTCGCCAGCGCCCCTGCATCTCGACCCGAAAGCGACTGGTCACTTCGCCGCTGCGGTCGGTCACCAGGCCATGGGCCACCAGCTTGCCGTCGAAGAAGCGGGCGAGATCCCAGTTCGGCCCCTGGCCACGATAGGCATCCAGGCTGGTGCCACAGCCGCCGAGAAGCAGCATCAGGGAGAGCATCAGGCCACGCCAGCGGCCGCTAGATAAGGTCATGTCAGACTCCGGATTGCAATAAGGGGAAGCGCCGCCTCGGCTGAACGCCAGCGCAGGCGGCTGTCCATGGTCGTCATCACTCGGTCAATACGACGGGATGGCCGCGGCGATCGCCGAGGGCTCAAGGCTGGCCACGCAGACGCCGGGTCAGCGCGGGATCCCGGCTGTTGTCCGCCAGCCAGATGGCGAGAAAGGCGGCGGAAAAATCGGGCTCCGCGATGCGGCCAAGGGACCTGTCTCGCAGCCAGAGCTCTCCCTGCCCCTGCTCATCGACGTAAAAAGTGAGCCTGTCCCCCGCCTTCACGTCGGGCAGCACACCGGACAGCGCCGCCAGCCAACGGGCCTGGGCCTGGCTGTTCCCTGGCGCCAGCCGCTGCCACTCCTGGGCGGTGGCATCCAGGATATCCTGCCTGTCTATGTCCCTGGCATAGGTGAGGGAGAGGGCCTGGGGATAACGGCGCGGCCCATAGCGGCCATCCTGGCTGTAGAGGGTGGCATCATAGAGCTTGAACCAGAGCCAGTGCATCTCCCCCTGTCCGACGGGGCGCAGCTGCTGCCAAGGGGCAGCCCAGCTCAAGGTGCTCCAGCAGAGCAGGCTAATGCCAACCCATGTGCCAACGAGTGGGATCTTCGAGTTCATGCCAATCCAGCTCCTGTTCTTGCAGGGTATTGATATCCTGCATCACCACACTCGCCAGTTGACCTCGCGCATCCCGCTGGCAGGCCACCACCAGGTAGAAGCGGTCGGCCAGCTCGTACTGGCTCTCCTTGGTCCATTTGGAAAACAACAAGGCGTCGGTCGAAAAGGTGTTCATGTCGCGTCACCCTCCAGCGTCACCGTTGCCCACACCAGTACGGGCAACCACCCCATCCAGATCACCGCCAGCAGCGCCGTGCTGATCCAGATGCCCCAGGGTAAGTGTACGGCCCCCATCGCCGCCCCCGCCACATAGGAGCTGGCGCCCCCCACCATGCCAAACAGGGCCTGCTGCCAGCGAGCCAGGCGCCGCAGCCAACCCATGCCATGGGAGAGGGTCAGGGCAAAGCCGAGCCAGAGCAGCCCCAGCCAGAGGGGGAAGCCGACCGGAAACTGGAACAGGCCCAGCCGCCAGAGGATCACATCCAGCAGACAACCTGCCAGGGCAACGGGAATGAGCCGCCAGTCTTGCCGGCGACGAGGAGAGAAGAGGAAATGAAGCAACAGCATGCCCAGCAGCGGGCCCGGTTGCTGCCATTTCACCGCCAGCAACCAGTAGAGGTTGAACCCCAGCAGATGGGCCCACTGCCACATGGTCAGTGACCGCTCACTGGCAGGTCGCCGGACCAGCCGAGCGGCCCCGGCTTGGCCGCCTCCAGCTGCACCAGGCTGATGGCCCGCTCCCAGAATCCCCCCTCGCAGTAGGCGAAATAGAAGTGCCACAGCCGGATGAAGTCCTGGCTGTAGCCGAGCCTTGGCAACTCCGGGGCCAGCGCCAGGAAGCGCTCGCACCAGTGGGCCAGGGTGCGGGCGTAGTGGTGACCGTGATCGTGCAGCCGCACCAGCTGCATGTCGGTTTCGCGCGCCAGCAGCCCCGCCATCTGGGAGACGCTGGGCAGGCAGCCGCCGGGGAAGATGTAGCGCTGGATGAAGTCCACCCCGCGCAGATACTGGGCGTGGCGCTGATCGGCGATGGTGATGGCCTGGATGAGCAGGCGGCCACCGGGCTTGAGCAGGCGCGACAGCTGGCGGAAATAGTCCGGCAGGAAGGCGTGCCCCACCGCCTCTATCATCTCGATGGAGACCAGCTTGTCGAAGCTCCCCTCCAGCTTGCGGTAATCCTCCAGCAGCAGAGTGATGCGATCCCCCAGCCCCTCCCGGGCAATCCACTCTTTTGCGTAGTCATGCTGGGCCTGGGAGATGGTGGTGGTGGTCACCCGGCAGCCGTAATGGCGAGCGGCATAGACGGCGAGGCCGCCCCAGCCGGTACCTATCTCCAGCAGGTGATCCTCCGGCCCCAGCGCAAGCCGCTCGCAGATGGTGCGCAGCTTGGCCTGCTGCCCCTGCTCCAGGCTGGCCTCGGCGCTCGGGTAGATGGCGCTCGAATACTGCATGTGGCTGTCGAGGAAGCCCTGATAGAGGCTGTTGCCGAGATCATAGTGGGCGGCGATGTTGGATCGCGATCCGGTCAGGGTGTTTCGATTGAGCAAGTGGCGCACCTTGTTGAAGGGGAAGCTGAGCCAGCCGAGACGCCGCTCCAGGGTGTCGAGCAGCGGCAGGTTGCGGGCCAGCAGCCGCACCAGGGCCACCGGATCCGGGCTGGTCCAGAGCCCCTCCACCCAGGTCTCACCGGCGGCTATGCTGCCCCCCAGCAACAGGCGGCGATAGAAGGCGGGATCCTGCACCATCACCTCGGCATGGAGATCCGTGCCCGCCACCCCGAAGCCGTGGCGCTCGCTGCCGTCGTGCAGCAGCAGCTGGCCGTGTTCGAGACGTCCCAGCAGACTGAGCAGCAGTTGCCTGGCCCCCTTGTCGATGAAAGAGGCAGAGAGGGTTGATTGAGCAAGTTCCATTAGCGGCTCTCCGAGTGGCTGAAGATAAAAGAGATTCGTTTGATACGAACCCGCATCCTAGGCTGCGGACAACGACTGAAAGCTGTAATACGCGAGAAGGTCGGCTTCATCAGCGGCTCTCCGGGTGGGTGAAGATAGGTGTTCGTTTGACAAAGAGTCGCAGGGCCTGCCAGTAGATGCCGAGCAGCACCTTGAGGGTCATCCAGGGCCAGCGCACCAGCAGGGCCGCGAGCCCGCTGCGGCACAAAGGCGCCCGGCGCAGGGCCAGGGTGGCGTCGAACAGCTTGGCCTCACCGGATACGGGGTGGCTCTCGATATGGATCAGCGTCTCCTGCGCCGGCGCCCTGATGCGCCAGTGGTAGCGCATGGCCAGCCCCATGAAGGGAGAGACGTGAAAGTCCTTGTCATGGGGTGCCAGGGCCGCCAGATCCAGCAGGTAGTAATGGCGCTCGTTCCAGGGGGTGTTCGACACCTCCGCCAGCAGGTAACGGGTTTCCCCCGCCCGATCGCAGAAGTAGAAGTTGACCGGGCTGAAGTAGAAGCCCAGGCAGCGCACGTTGCCGAGCAGCAGCACCCGACCGTCCGGCTCGGCACTGCCACCAAGGGCGGTCACCTTGTGCCACACCGCCTGCTTGAGGCTGCCCTCGCCGCCCCCCAGATAGTCGCTTCGGCGAAAGGAGAGCAGCCCGGCCTGCTCCACGCCGAACCAGCGCCCCTGGCTGAGCCCCGGCAGCTCGTCCAGATCCAGCCCCAGCATGAAGAGGCTGTAGGAGAAGGCATGGGGCCTGGGGGCGAAGCGGCGATGGCGCACCGAGCCCCGCCAGATGGCGCTGATGGTGTCGCCGCCGGCGGCCGTCATAGGCGGGCTCCGAAGCGCGCGGCCACGTCCAGGGCGCTGCGCACCCCGTCCTCGTGAAAGCCGTTGTACCAGTAAGCGCCGCAGAAGTGGGTGTGCTGGCGGCCGCAGATCTCGGCCCGGCGCTGCTGGGCGGCGATGGAGGCCTGATTGAAGACCGGATGATGATAGACGAAACGGCGCAGCACCTTGCTCTCGTCCACCCGGCCCTGGGGGTTGAGGCTGACGCAGAAGGGCTGGGGCGAGCTTATCCCCTGCAGGATGTTCATGTTGTAGCTCACCAGGGGGCGCGCCTCGTCGTCCTCCCCGAGCAGATAGTTCCAGCTGGCCCAGGCCTTGCGGCGAGTGGGCAAACAGCTGACGTCGGTATGGAGCCAGACGTCGTTGGCCTGATAGGCCATGGCGCCGAGAATGGCCTGCTCCCGCTCGCTTGCATCCACCAGCAGGGCCAGGGCCTGATCGCTGTGACAGGCGAAGATCACCTCGTCAAAGGGCTCCTCCCCATGGCGGCTCTGGACCAGCACCCCCTCGGCCGTGCGCCTCACCCCCAGCACAGGGCAGGCCAGCCGGATCCGCGACTGCCAGCCTGCGGTGAGCGGGCCTATGTATTCCCGCGAGCCGCCCGGAATGACGTACCACTGGGGGCGGTTGGCCACATCGAGCAGGCCGTGGTTGGCAAAGAAGCGCAGGAAGAAGCCCAGGGGAAAGGCGCGCATGTCCGCCAGGGTGGAGGACCAGATGGCCGCCCCCATGGGCAGGATATAGTGGCGGGCGAAGTAGTCGCTAAACTCCCCCAGCTGCAGAAAATCCCCCAGGGTCGGCTCGCTGCCGTTCTCCGGACGGGTCTTGTCCGCCAGCCAGGCGCAGGCCTCCCGGTTGAAGCGCAGTATCTCGGCGACGAAGCGGTAGAAGCGCGGGCTCAGCAGGTTGCTGCGCTGGGCAAACAGGGTATCGAGATTGTGGCCGTTGTACTCCAGCCCCGAAGGGCTCTTGACCGAGAAGCTCATCTCGGTGGGCTGGCGCGCCACCCCGATGCGCTCGAGCAATGCCAGGAAATTCGGGTAGGTGCGATCGTTGAAGACGATGAAGCCGGTGTCGATGGCATGGCTGCGACCGGCCTGAGTCACATCGACGGTGGCGGTGTGGCCCCCCAGGATGGGAGCCGCCTCGAACAGGGTGATGTCATGCCCCTTGTGGAGCAGGAAACCGGCGCTGAGCCCCGAGATCCCGGAACCTATGATGGCAATCTTTTTCTTCATGAAGGGGATCCTTTCGAGGTGAGGGTACGACCGAGGCGCAACCAGAGCCCGGTCGGCAAGGCGCCTAGCAGGCGCAGCAGCCAGATGAAGCGACGGGGAAAATGGATCTGGTGGCGACCGGCGGCCAGCCCGCCCATGATGGCGCAGGAAGCCTGCTCCACCGTCACCAGACAGGGCATGGGAAAATCATTCTTCGCGGTGAGTGGCGTCTGCACGAAGCCCGGGCGGATCAGGGTCACCCCTATGCCCAGGGCCGCGAGATCCAGACGCAGGGTGGCGGCCAGATAGTCGAGGGCGGCCTTGGAGGCGCCATAGGCCTCGGCCCTTGGCAGCGGCAGCCAGCTCACCGACGAGCTGACGATGGCGAGCCGAGACCCTGCCGCCAGCCGTGGCAAGAAGGCGGCCAGGGCGTGGCCGGTGGCAATGAGGTTGGTCTCGATCACCCGGGCAAAGAGGGCGCCGTCGAACCCCTCTGCCAAATCCATGTATTCGCAGTTGCCGGCGTTGAGGATCAGCAGATCCAGCCTGGGCAGGCCGGCGGCAACCTCGGCCATGGCGGCGCTGTCCCGTGCATCGAACTGCAGGGGGGTTATCCCCTCATCGGCCAATGCCTGCAGCCGCTCGCCGTCGCGGCCACAACCCCACACCTGCCAGCCGGCGCGTCGGTAGTCCAGCGCCAGCTGGCGGCCGATACCGGAGCTGGCCCCGGTGATCAGTACCCGTCCGTTCATGATCCCAGCCTCCCCTTGATGGCGCGCACCAGGGGGCCGAGCAGCGGCAACTGCTCGTAGAGCATGGCGCCCAGATCGAAGTAGTCCCGGTGCAGGCACACCTTGCCCCAGGCATCGAACTGCAGCCGGGTAGCCCCCTCCACCCGCACGGGTCGCCCGCCAGCAATCCTGGGATGGGCGAAGATCATGACCCAGCCGAGCCAGGCCTCATTGCCCTGCTGCTGCCGGCTGGTGATCTCGAAACGGCACTCCTTGAGCCGCCCGTAGAGGGAGGAGAAATAGCGGGTGAGCGCGGCCAGCCCCTCGATGCGGTGGGCCGGATCGATAAACACCACCTGATCGGCATAGATCTCCGGCAGGCGGTGCAACTGATGCTTGTCCAGTTGCAGATAGAGGACGATGAAATGGGCCAGCGCGTCGTTCATGTTATTTCTTCTCCAGGTCACGGAACATCTCGATGGCCCTCACCCGTGCAACGGCATGATCCACCATGGGCGCCGGGTAGTCCTGCCGCCCCTTGAGCCGCAACCAGTCGTGGGGCTGGTGCACATAGGTGGCAGGCAGATCGGCAAGCTCAGATACCCAGGTACGGATAAAGTCCCCTTGTGGATCAAATCGTTGCCCCTGAGTGGTCGGATTGAACACCCGAAAGTAAGGGGCCGCATCGGCCCCTGTGCCCGCCGCCCACTGCCAGCCGCCATTGTTGGCCGCCAGATCGCCGTCGATGAGCCGGCTCATGAAGTAATCCTCCCCGAGCCGCCAGTGGATGTGCAGATCCTTGGTGAGGAAGCTCGCCACTATCATCCGCAGCCGGTTGTGCATCCAGCCGGTGGCGTTGAGGCAGCGCATGGCGGCGTCTACCACGGGGTAGCCGGTGCGCCCCTCGCACCAGGCGGCAAAGGCATCCGGGTCCCAGCTCCAGGGCAGGGCCGCCGTCTCTGGCTTGAAAGGGCGATTCATCGAGAGGGTCGGGATCAGTACCAGCAGGTGGCGATAGAACTCGCGCCAGATGAGCTCATTGAGCCAGACGAAACCTGGCTGCGCCTTGGACTGGGGCCGGCCGCCGAGCCGCTGCTGCAAGGCTGCCACGCACTGACGGGGGCTTATGATCCCTGCCGCCAGATAGGGGGAGAGCACGGACGTGCCTGCCTGCGCCGGAAAATCCCGGGTCTCGCCGTAGTCCAGCACCCCCTGATCCAGGAAGGCGTGCAGTCGCCGCAGGGCCTCCGCCTCCCCCACGGGCCAGCGGGGATCCGGGATCGTCTCCCCAAGCGCCTCATCGACAAAGTCCCGCTCGGCCAGCGGCTGCCAGGGCAGGGGGTCGCCCCGCGGCGCCGGGGCGCGATGGATGACGAAGCCCTCTTCGTCGAGGGCCTTGAGCCAGGCGCGACTGAAGGGGGTGAACACCTTGAACATCTCCCCCGATCCGGTCAGCACCCGCCCGGGCGGCAGCACGCAGCAGCCGTTGAACCAGTGACAACTCACCCCCTGCCGTGCCAGCGCGGTGGTGACGGCGCCATCGCGGCGCAGCTCGTCTATCTCGATGGCCTGATTGGCATAGAGCTGGCTGACACCCAACTCGTCACAGAGGCTCGCCAATGCCGCCGGAGTCTCGGCAAAGGTCTCGACCCGCAGCAGATGCAGCACTATGCCGAGGGCCGCCAGCTCGCGCCCCAACGCATCCACCTGGGCCAGGATGAAACGCTGGCGAATGGGGGCCAGCTTGTGCGCCCGCCACTGGGCCGGGGAGATGACAAAGAGGGCCGCCACCGGCTCGTCACCGGCCCCGGCGTTCCCGCAGCACGAGCGCAGGGCCGGGTTGTCCGCCAGACGCAGATCGTTGCGAAACCAGACCAGTCTCATGAGGTTTTCCTCCCGCGCCCGCTCAAGCTGCGCGCGGCAGGCTTGTCTGCTATCGCCTCGGCCAGGCTTCCTCGCCAGCCGTACTGGCTCAGCCAGTCGGCATCGTAGAGACGCCCCAGCTCGCCAAACAGACGGGTACCGGCGGGCCAGCCGGTGGCCAGATCCTGCTTGCCGAGTCCAGCCCCCAGCAGCACCAGCCAGGGGGTGGCGGCCCGCCCCTCCAGCAGGGCGACGTGGCGCGGCTCCACCGCCCCCAGCAGTTGCACCTCATAGCCCTGACCGATGAGCTCATACGCGGCCCAGACCAGATCGAGCGGCCCCACCTGGCCCCAGCTTGCCAGGGTGACGGGGACGCCCTTCTCCTGTTCGATGAGGTGGCGGGCGAAGCGGGTGTGAAGCCAGCCCAGCCACACCTGTTGCAGCAGCTCGCCATCCGGTCGCTCGCGCCACAGGCCGAGCAGCTGCTCCACCAGGGGTTGCAGCACCCGGCTGCGCACCAGCTCGAACGGATAGCTCGCCAGCAGATCGTTGAGCTCAGCCTCCGCCTTGCGCTGGTTGAAGGCGAGCAGCGCCTGACTGAATTGCTCCAGGGTCTGCTGCCAGTGATCGCTCACCGGCTGGGACTGGGGCTCGCTCAATAGCCCCTTGACCTGGCCTATGCTCACCCCCCGCTCCAGCCAGCTCAGGATCTCGCCTATCTGGCGGATATCCTGCTCGCTGTAGAGGCGGTGCCCCTTGTCGGTGCGGGCGGGCTGCACCAGGCCGTAGCGGCGCTGCCAGGCGCGCAGGGTGACGGCGTTGACACCGGTGAGGCGGGAGACCTCGCGGATGGGGTAGACGCCCTCGTCGGGGAGAGGCGCGGCTGCTTGTGGTTCATCAGACATGAGAGAGTCCATCAGACGTTGGGAAGAGGCCCCGGCCATCAGCCGGGGCGACAGCATGAATTCAAAGCCCGTAACGCAACTTGAGCGTATCGGGATGGGGTCTGGGTAGACCTGATCTAGCCATTCTCAAAGCCCGTAACGCAGCTTGAGCGTATCGGGATGAGGATTGAGATAGACCTGCTCCGCGAGATAGGGATTGGGGTATTCCCGCAGGTAGTGGCGGATCAGGGTGAGCGGCACCAGCAGCGGGAAGATGCCGGTACGGTACTTGTCGATGGTGTCGGCAAGCTCCTGCTTCTGGGCCGGGGTCAGCACCCGCTTGAAATAGCCCTGGAGATGCATCAGCACATTGGTGTGGCTGCGGCGGTTGGCGCGAAGGGTCAGCGCCGCCATCAAGCCCTGGATATAGCTGCCCGCCACCTCCTGCAGGTTGGCCTTGCCGAGGTTGCCGAGCAGCTTGCCCAGCGCCCGGTAGTGGCTGGTGGCGTGGGAGAGCACCAGATACTTGTAGCGCGAATGAAAGCGAATGAGGGCAGAGGCGGTGATCCCCCGGGCGCAGAGTTGCTGCCAGTCGTGGTAGGCGAAGACCCGCAGCACGAAGTTCTCCCGCAGTATGGGGTCGCACAGGCGACCGTCTTCTTCCACCGGTAGCAGGGGGTTTGCCTCCATCAGCGCCTTGGCAAAGAGACCTATTCCCTCCTTGGCGCTCCCCTCGTTGTTGGCGCCATAGATGCGCACCCGCTCCATGCCGCAGCTGGGTGACTTGGCGCAGAGGATGTAGCCGGAGAGGAAGTCGAGCTGGCGGGCTTTTTGCTCACTGAAGGCGATCAGCTTGTCGGTGACGTCGAAGCTGCCGTTGCTCGCCTCGACCCGCACCTCCCCATGGCGCTTGACCAGGCGGATGGCGGCGCGGGGGGCGCCGAGGCCGATGGCCATCTCGGGGCAGACCGGGTGATACTCGAAGTGAGCGCCAAGATCCCGCTCGCAGAAGCTGGAACGCTTGTGGCCCCCGTCGAACCGCACTTCCTGGCCCAGCAGACAGGCACTGATACCGACCTTGATCTTGTACATGATGACGCTCCTTGTATAAGCATTGAACCAGTTATAGCAGTTATACAAAGAATTGGAAGTTGTATAACTATTGCCAACCGATACGACGCCGGAGCGAGAACAGGATCACCGGAAAATGAAAAAAGCCCATGACGAGGTCATGGGCGGGAGCGGGGGCATGCAGGAAGGGTACGGGGATCAGAAGTGGTACTTCACCCCCAGGCTGGTGATGGAGCCCTGCTGCAGATCCCAGCGGCGATAGGTGTAGTCGGCGGCCAGGGCCAGGATGGAAAGCGTGATTTTTTTCATTGTGATGACGCCTCGTTGCGATGGAGCCATAGTGTCGAGCCCCCCTAAAAATGCCGGGGACAAGCGGTTGCCAAACCATGTCAGAGGTAAGCAACTGTTGCTGTCTGCCGTCACCTGCCGTTTCAATAAATAAAAAACCTCCCGCAGGAGGTTTTGTCAGATCTTAGCGAAACACCACTTCATCGATCTCGACTCGCACCAGGGGCCGCTCCCCCTGCCCGGCCGGTTTCGCCATCTCAATCTCGAGGGAGGGACGCGCCTCCCCCTTGCGCAGGTAGGTCTCCGGCAGGCGATTCTCGGCGACCCAGAAGCGGGCCTCCTGGCGCGAGAGCTGAACCCCCTGCAGGTCGAACAGGCTGACATGGCCGCGCACCCCCACCACGTTGCGGCTGCCGGTGTTGTGCACCATGAAGCGCAGCCGATAGGGATCTCCCGCCGTCAGCTGATCAAGGGTGACCACGACACCGTCACGGGCGGCCTCGCTCAGCAAGGCGGGATTGGCCAGGGCCTGTTCGGTCAGTACCGGGGCAGCCACCGCCCGGGGAGCGCGCTCCTCCTGCACGCCGACCACCGCGCCGGCACTGGCCGGCTTGACCAGCAGATACTCCCAGCTGAAGTCATCATTGAGCTGCACCACACGGCCGTCGGCCAGGGTCACCTGGGTGAGCGGGGCGGCCTGGGCCAGCACTGGGCCGAGGGAGAGGAGCAGCAGCAGGGGAAGGGCTTTCATGGCATTCCTGTTGGGCAAAGACAAAGAGGGGCGCCAGTATAAACAGTCGCCCCCTCCTTGCCTATGATGCCGCTCACAGAGCCCGCCTACGCCCCTCGCCCCTGGAGGTCATGGCGTTCTGGCTGGGCAAGATCCAGAGTCACATGCGCGAACGCCATCCTCTTGAGGGTATGGTAGATCTCCTGCTGGCAATCGAAGCCGTGGGCGCGCAGGTGCGTCGGCAGGCGGATGCGGGCCAGGGCACCATGACCCCCACCGAGCCCATGGAAGAACACCTGAGCCTCGTCGAAGCCCATGTCCGCCAGGAGCTGCTCCGCCATGTCGATCATCTGCGCATGGCGACCCTCCATCTCATTGATATCCTGGAAGCGGCGGTTGAGGTAGCCGCCGCTGGTCTTGCCCCAGCGGTCCAGCTCCCGGCGATGAAAGCCGTAACGGAAGTCCCGGCGGGACATGCCCTGCTCGGCGAACGGCCAGAGGGTGTTGGCGGGCAACTGAATAAAATGGCCAAGATAGGCCTGCATCTCCTCAACGGGGGCCGGGATCAACAGCGGCAGGGCGGCCCACTCCGCCTGCAGCGCCCTGGCCTCGCCGAGCAGTTGTAGTGGATCCCGCACCGTCTGAGGCAGTTGCCCGGTGTCGCAGAACAGCATCTCGTCACTCTTGATGACCCTCTGATCGATGCCGTGGTGCTTGCAATAACGGCGGGCCCGGGCCAGCTCCCGTCGGCTCAGCAACGGATTGTCCAACGTCAGGGCTCGGATACGCACCCCGCTGGCGCGGCACAGATCCATGGCGTAGCAGGATTCCAATCGGCCCGAGAAAGAGACGACCAGCTCGCCGTGGCCGGCCAGAGTCTCGATGAGGCGCTGCTCCCTGGCCTGAAACGTCTGATCATATCCCTGATTCAATACAACGATCTTGGTATCCATGAACCCCCCGTCAGTCAAGTCAGGGCCCATCTTGCGACACCAAACCTGAACTGCGCTTAGACGAGATATGATAAAGCCGTAATTTTCATCGGGAATGACTATCAGTCATGGGCCCAGAACAGGCGGCTGCCCCCAAGATTTTCAACGACATCTCGCTCCGCCGGCGCCCTCCTCCCGCCCCCGGCTGGCAACTTTTACTTGCATCAGGACGGCAAATCCCTTAAAGCTAGGGCATTGACATTTCAGGGTTATTCCATGCTTTCACTATTCTTCTTTCGTTTCTCGTTTATCCGGCCCCACTGAGGGAAGGCCCACTCGTCGTATAAACCGGAAACCAAAGACGAATCGAGCCTCCCTAGCGGAGGCTTTTTTACGTACATCATCAATGGCATATCTGGACAGGTAAGTAACATGGCAACCCTCGACGACATCAGGCAGGACATCACCCAGTTGGATCAGGAGCTGCTGGCCCTGCTGGCCAAGCGCAAGACCCTGAGCATAGCGGTCGCCCGTGCCAAGCAGGCCAATCCGCGCCCCATCCGCGACCACCAGCGCGAGCAGGATCTGCTGGTCGCCCTGATCCAGAAAGGGCGTGCCCTGGGCCTGGATGCCCAATATGTCACCCGCCTCTATCACACCATCATCGAAGACTCCGTGCTCTCCCAGCAGGCCTACCTGCAAGGGCTGCTCAACCCGGAGCAGCAGGAGCCCATGACCAGCGTCGCCTACTTGGGACCGCGCGGCTCCTACTCCAGCCTCGCCGCCCGCAAGTATCTGGCCCGCTACAAGGATCAGGTGGTCGAGGTGAACTGCCAGAATTTTCGCGAGGTGCTCGACTCGGTAGAGTCGGGACGTGCCGCCTTCGGGGTGCTGCCCATCGAGAACACCAGCTCGGGCTCCATCAACGAGGTGTATGACGTGATGCAGCACACCAGCCTCTCCATCGTCGGCGAGCTGACTTATCCGATTGAGCACTGCGTGCTGACCGCGGTGCCGACCGACCTGTCCCGCATCAAGACCTTCTACGCCCATCCCCAGGTGTTCCAGCAGTGCTCCCATTACCTGAGCAAGCTGGAAGGGGCGCGCCACGAGATCTGCGACTCCTCCTCCAGCGCCATGATGAAGGTCAAGGAGCTGGCAAGCCCCGAGGCGGCCGCCATCGGCAGCGCGGACGGCGGCGAGCTGTACGGCCTGACGGTGCTGGCCGAGCAGCTCGCCAACCAGAAGGAGAACTACAGTCGCTTCATCGTGGTGGCGCGCAAGCCCATCGACGTGGCCCCCCAGATCCCGGCCAAGACCACCCTCATCATGTCCACCTCGCAAAAGCCGGGCTCCCTGGTGGAGGCGCTGCTGGTGCTGCGCAACAACAGCATCAACATGACCAAGCTGGAATCCCGTCCGGTGCAGGGCAATCCCTGGGAGGAGATGTTCTACCTGGACGTCTCCGCCAACCTGCAGAGCGCCGAGATGCAGGCCGCCCTGGTGGAGCTGACCCAGATCACCCGCTACATCAAGGTGCTGGGCTGCTACCCGAGCGAGGATGTCAAACCCACCGCCGTGCCCCCCGTCATCCTGGGTTAAGCCCGGGCGGCAATCCCCTGCCGCCTCTGGCGCGAACCATCAACGCAAAAACAGCGGCCGCCCAGGGGGCGCCCCGGTGGGTTGTTGATAGGGGTTGTGCCAACCGGGGGTGAACAGCCCCCCCCACACCG
>NZ_JBSTYM010000042.1:0-14070 GCF_054052445.1 Aeromonas crassostreae
GTGGCCGCTGGGGGGGCCGGGGCCGCCCCCCGCGGGGGCGGGGGGGGGGGCCGCCCCTCTTCTCATTGGGGGAGGGGCAGGGTGGCGATCATGGCCTTGGGATTGAGCCGCTGGATGACGACGCCGTGACCCATCCCTTGGCCAAGCGTGCTGGCTATCGGATCTGCCGCCGCCCCGGGCGCGACAGTAAGCGGCGCAGCGGATGGCGAAAACGGCCTCTTTTGGCCATCTCCCGCCCCCGTCATATGGCGGTCATCAGGATCGGGCTAGCTTATGGGGGACTGTCACTCAACATAAGGATGTCCACATGGGATGGTATGAGCTCAAGCTGGCCAGGAACGACCAGTATCACTTCGTGTTAAAGGCAGGGAACGGGGAGGTGATCCTCAGCAGCGAGATGTACAGCAGCAAGGGGGCGGCCCAGAACGGCATCGCCTCGGTGCAGAGCAACGCCCCCGAGGCGGGGCAGTACGAGCTGAAAGAGGCGGCCAACGGCAAGTATCACTTCAACCTGAAGGCGAAGAATCATCAGGTGATAGGGTCGAGCCAGATGTATGCCAGCCAGGCCTCGGCCCAGAACGGCATCGCCTCGGTGCAGAGCAACGGCCCCTCCGAGACCATCAAGGACCTGACCCAGGCCTCCTGATCCCCCCTGGCGCCGCCGTGAAGGGGAGGCTGAATGCCTCCCTGGTGGCGCCCGTCCCCCACATTCTCAGGCCACCCGGTTTTCACTCACTTACCGCTTGCGGGAGGGCCCCTTGCTGCCAGCCGCGAGGGCCTGCTTTCTGGCCTTCTGCTTCTGGGCGCCCTTGCCGCTGCGGCGCGGTTCGGGGTCGAAGCGGGTCAGATCCGGCTCAAAGCCGGGGAACCACTGCTGGGGCAGCCGGGTGTCGAGCACGGCTTCCACCTTCTCCAGCAGCGGCGCATCCTCCGGGCTGAACAGGGTGATGGCGAGCCCCTTGTTGCCGGCGCGGCCGGTGCGCCCGATGCGGTGGACGTAATCCTCGGGCTGATGGGGAAACTCCAGGTTGATCACATGGTTGAGATCGCTGATGTCGAGGCCGCGAGCCGCCACGTCGGTGGCGACCAGGGCCTGCAGGGTGCCGGCGCGAAACGCCAGCAGCACCTTTTCCCGTGCGCCTTGGGAGAGATCCCCGTGGAAGGCGAGCGCATTGATGCCCGCCTTGCCGAGCTGCTGGGCCAGCTTGTCGGCCCCCTGGCGGGTGCGGCTGAAGATCAGCGCCGGTGCCCAGCCTTTCACCTTCAGCATGTGTTCGAGCAGTGCCAGCTTGCGATCGCTGTCCACTGCATAGACCCGCTGCTCCACCTCGGCCGCCGTGGTGTTGCGCGGTGCCACTTCCACCAGCGCCGGGTCGCGCAGCAGCACGCGACTCAAGGCAAAGAGGTTGTCATCGCAGGTGGCCGAAAACAGCAGGGTCTGGCGCTGCGCCGGTATTTGCTTCAGCAGGGCCTTGATCTCGTCCATAAAGCCCATGTCGAGCATGCGGTCCGCCTCGTCGAACACCAGATGACGCAGCTGGCTCAGGCTGAGCGCCCCCTGGCGCAGGTGATCGAGCAATCGGCCCGGGGTGGCGATCAGCAAGTCCACCCCGGCTTGAAGCGCGTCGACCTGCGCGGCGATGCTGACCCCGCCATAGACCAGGGCACTGGTGAGGCTCGTGCCCTGCCCGTAGCGTGTGACGCTCTCATGTACTTGCATCGCCAGCTCGCGGGTCGGCACCAGCACCAGGGCGCGAATGGGGCGAGGGGTCTCGCTCGCCGGTTGATTGAGCAACTGCTCCAGCAACGGCAGCACGAAGGCGGCGGTCTTGCCGGTGCCGGTCTGGGCGCCCGCCATCAGATCCCGTCCCGCGAGGATCAGGGGGATGGCGCCGGCCTGCACCGGGGTGGGCGCGGCGTAACCCAGCTCGCGCAGGGTCTGCTGCAAGCGGGGGGAGAGGGCCAGTTCGGCGAAGGAGGCAATGGACATAGGGCACCAGTATGGGGTTATCCCGCCCCGTGGCCGGGACGGAAACAATCAGCGTGGCCGGGATGGTAACAGATAGAGGGGGATCGGCAGAAGACGGGGGAGCATGGGTCGCCCCCCGAGTAGGCCGACTTCCCGAGTCTCGGGGGATCCGATCAACGGGAATGGCGAGTCCCACCTCCTGACGGGGGCCGCATGGGATGAACACAGCCGCTGGTCTACCTCAACAGCCTGCTGCAGGTGTCGGTGGCCCTGAACATGGAGAGCTTCGCCGCCAGACACCAGGTGCAATCCGGTGCCCACCGCCCCTTGTCATGGCCTGGCGGCATGCCCCGCCGCCCTTGGGCTCTGCCATCCAGGCTCACCCCCCGGCTCTGGCCACATGACGGTCTCGCCCGCTGTCAGGCTCCATTTGTCATCATTGTTTAACGAATTGTTGCCATGCTGTGGCCGGACGCAGTGAGTGGCAAACCAGACAAGTGCAGATAACAAGGAAAAGCAGATGAGCCGTTTTGACGAGAGAGACAGTGCCAACCATCCCCGCGAGCAGGAGCCTGAGTTCAACCGCCTGATTGAGGCTGGCCTCAGCCGCCGTGGCTTCTTGAAGGGTGTGGGCGCCGCCAGCATGGTGGCCTTCTTCGCCGCGAGCCCGGTGGCCCGCGCCGTGGCCGCCGCCACCCAGCCCTTGCTCGGCTTCCAGGCGGTGCCCGCCTCGGTGGCCGACAGCATAGTGGTGCCGCCCGGCTACCAGGCCGAGGTGCTGATCGCCTGGGGGGATGCCCTGTTCGCCGATGCCCCCGCCTTCGCCCAGAGCAATGACGCCAAGGCCCAGAGTCGCCAGTTCGGCGACAACAACGATGGCATGAGCTTCTTCCCCCTGGGCCAGGATCGCGCCCTGCTCGCCGTCAACAACGAATACACCAACTACGAATACCTGTTTGCCGATGGCGGCAAGCAGTTGAGCGCCGCCGCCGTCGCCAAGGCCCAGGCGGCCCATGGCGTCTCCCTGGTGGAGCTGGCGCGCATCGATGGCAAGTGGCAGGCCAACCCCAAGGGGGCCCTCAACCGTCGCATCACCGCCACCACCCCCATGACATTGAGCGGCCCGGCGGCGGGTCATGCCCTGCTCAAGACCCAGGCCGACCCCGAGGGGCGCACGGCTCTTGGCACCTTCAACAACTGCGCCAACGGCCAGACTCCCTGGGGCACCTACCTCACCTGCGAGGAGAACTTCAACGGCTACTTCGGCAGCGAGGGCAAGCCGGAGCTGGACAAGCGGGCCGCCCGCTACGGCCTGGCCGCCGAGGATGCGGGTTTTGGCTGGCACCGGTTTGACGAGCGCTTCGATCTCGCCAGGCACCCCAACGAGCCGCACCGCTTCGGCTGGGTGGTGGAAATCGATCCGCGCGATCCCGCCTCCACCCCGAAGAAGCGCACCGCCCTTGGCCGCTTCAAGCACGAGAATGCGGCCTTTACCATCAACCAGGATGGCCGCGCCGTGGTCTACCTCGGCGATGACGAGCGGGGCGAACACATCTACCGCTTCGTCTCCAAGAACAAGGTGGTGGCGGGCAATGATACCGCCAACCGGGATCTGCTGGACGAGGGCACCCTCTATGTGGCCCGCTTCGAGGCCAGGGAGGGGGAGCTCAAGGGCACAGGCCAGTGGCTGCCCCTGGTACACGGCCAGCACGGCCTGACCCCGGAGAACGGCTTCGCCGATCAGGGGGAGGTGCTCATCTTCGCCCGGGAGGCGGCGACCCGGCTCGGCGCCACCACCATGGACAGGCCCGAGTGGGTGGCCGTGCACCCGCACCGCGGCGAGGTCTATTGCACCCTGACCAACAACAAGAACCGCGGCCTCAAGGATAACCAGCCCCTGGACGGCGCCAACCCCAGGGCCGAGAACCCCTATGGCCAGATCATCCGCTGGCGCCCGGCCGGAGGCGATCACGGCAGCGACCGCTTCGAGTGGGATCTCTTCCTGCTGGCGGGCAACCCCGGCGTGCACAAAGAGGGGCTGATGGCGGGCAGTGCCAACATCCATCCGGACAACATGTTCAACAGCCCGGACGGCATCGGCTTCGACGAGGCGGGGCGGCTCTGGATCCAGACCGACGGCGACTACTCCAACGAGAAGCAGTTCGCCGGCATGGGCAACAACCAGATGCTGTGCGCGGATCCGGCGAGCGGCGAGGTGCGCCGCTTCCTGACCGGCCCGGTGGCCTGCGAGATCACGGGGCTCACCTTCACGCCGGACTGGCGCACCATGTTCGTCGGGGTGCAGCACCCGGGTGAAGAGCTGGCCCCCTCCCACTTCCCGGGCGGCGGCACCAGCATTCCCCGCTCCGCCGTGCTGCGCATCACCCGGGACGATGGCGGCATCATAGGGGCCTGATGGCCACAGATAACCGCCTTGCCTGCAATGAAAAGAGCCGCCTTCGGGCGGCTCTGTCATAGGCCTGGCTCAGACCGGAAAATAAAAAAGACCGGGCACAGGGCCCGGTCAAAAACCCGCAGATTGGGAAGATATGCGGGCGTTCAGGTTGTGCTGTGGTTGTGCTCCCTCAGGGGTTACTCGCGCTCCAATGCATGATGAATGGCGTTTATGGTGGTTACTCGCGTTCCAAGGCATGAATGGGATCCATGCTGGCGGCGCGGCGGGCCGGTGCGAAACCGAAAATAACCCCGATCAGGCTGGCACAGAGGCAGGCCACCCCCATGGCGGGGAGGGAGTAGCTCATCTTGAAACTGCTGCTGAAGTGGTCGAACAGCTGGCCCAGCAGCAGGGAGAGGGCGATGCCGAGCACGCCCCCCAGTAGGCAGACCAGCACGGCTTCGATCAGAAACTGTTGCAGTATGTCGCGAGTCCTGGCGCCGACCGCCATCCGTACCCCTATCTCCCGGGTGCGCTCGGTGACCGAGACCAGCATGATGTTCATCACCCCTATTCCCCCGACGATCAGGGAGATGAGGGCGATCATGGAGACCAGCATGGTCAGGGTGGCGCTGGTCTGGCTCATGGTCTGGCGTATGGTATCCGTGTTCAGCAGGAAGAAATCCTGGCTGCCGTGGCGCAGGGTGAGCAGGCGATTGATGCCATCCTGGGCGGTGCTCAGGCTCACCTCGTCCTGGATGCGCACGCTGATGCTGCGCAGATGGCTCTGCCCCAGCATGCGGCTCATGGCGGTGGTATAGGGGATCCAGACGTTGAGGGTCTCGTCGCTGCCAAAGCCGCTCTGGCTCTTGATGGCGACCCCTATCACCCGGCAGGGCAGGTTGCCCAGCAGTATCACCTGGCCGAGGGGAGACTGGGTCGAGGCGAACAGCTTGTCCCGGGTGTTCTCGTCGATCACCACCTCCTGAGCCAGGCTCTCCTCGCTCTGGCGATCGAAGCCCATCCCCTGGGCCAGGCGATAACCCCTGACCTGGAAGAACTGGGCGCCGACCCCGTTGATGGTGCCGGTAACGGCGGTGCTGCCAAGGCGCAAGGTGGCGCTGGTGCTGAGGCTGGGGGTGACGCTGTGCACATAGCCCAGCCGGGCGATGGCCTCGGCATCCCCGATCCTCAGGGTCTGTATGGTGGCGGAGCGCATATCGCCGAAGCCACGACCAGGGAACACCTCCAATGTGCTGGTGCCCATGGCGTTGATGTTCTCCAGTACCCGCTGCTGGGAGCCCTGGCCGAGGGCCACCACGGTCACGACCGAGGCGATGCCTATGATGATGCCGAGCATGGTGAGAAAGGTGCGCAGCCGCTGGGCGACCATGGCCCGCAGCGCCATGTGCAGGGCGTTGCCGAGCCCCTCCAGGGGGCGGGCGTGTCCGCTGGCGGGGGGCGGCGGGGGGAGGGCTGGCGGGGACTGAGTTCCCTCAGGGCCGGTGCGCCGATCGGCGATCACCCGGCCATCCTTGAGCTCGATGATCCGCTCGGCGTGGCGGGCGATCTCCATGTCGTGGGTGACGATCACCAGGGTATGGCCCTGGCGATGCAGGGCCTTGAGGCTGTTCATCACCTCGTCGCCGCTCTGGCTGTCGAGGGCCCCGGTCGGTTCGTCGGCCAGGATCACCTCGCCGCCGTTGATGAGGGCGCGGGCGATGCTGACCCTCTGCTGCTGGCCGCCGGAGAGCTGGCTCGGCTTGTGGTCGAGCCGGCTGGCCAGGCCGAACCGGGTCAGCAGGGTCTCGGCCCGCAGACGGCGCTCGACCGGATCCATGCCGGCGTAGAGGGCGGGCACCTCCACGTTGGCCCGGGCATCGAGATCCGCCAGCAGGTGATAACGCTGGAAGATGAAGCCAAAGTGCTCCCGTCGCAACGCCGCCAGTTCATCCCGGCTGAGGGTGGCGGTGTCGCGCCCCGCCACCAGATAGGCCCCCTCGCTCGGCTGATCCAGGCAGCCAAGCAGATTCATCAGGGTCGATTTGCCCGAACCGGAGGCGCCGACGATGGCCAGCATCTCCCCCCTGGCTATCTCCAGATCGATACCGTCGAGTACGGTGACGGCACGCTCCCCTTCTCCGAACCGGCGGCCGATACCGCGCAACTGCAACAAGGCGCCCATGGTCACATCCCCATGGGGGGGGGCATACTCCCCGCGGCTGTGCCTTGGCTTGCGCTCATCTCGCTGACGATCACCCGATCGCCGGCGCTCAGCCCCTCCAGGATCTGGGCATCCACCTTGTTGTTCAGGCCGACCTTGACCCGGCGCAGGCTGACCTTGCCCCCATCATCGACCACCCGCACCTGGTCCCCCTGCAGGGCGATGGCCGGGATCACCAGCACCTGTTTGAGCCGGGCTGCCACCAGGTAGACCTGGGCGGTCATGCTGATCCTGAGCTGGCCATCCTGATTGGGGACCTCGAACAGGCCGTTGTAGTAGATGGCACTGCTGTCGCTGCTGCTGGTGGTGTCATCATCATTGATGGAGTCGGGGGCGGGCTCTATGGCCCGCAGCACGCCTTCGAAGCGGCGCTGGTTGTTGCCAAGAATGGTGAAGTAGACCGGCATGCCGACCCGGGTGTTGATGACGTCGGCCTCGGAGATCTGGGCCTCCACCGTCATGGTGTCGAGCTGGGCAATCTTGAGCAGGGTGGGAGTGCTCTGGCTGGCGTTGAGGGTCTGCCCCTCCTCCACCGGCAGGGCCACCACAGTGCCGGCCAGGGGGGCCAGGATCCGGGTATAGCCCAGGTTGACTCCGGCGGTGTCCACCGCTATCTCGGCCTGCACCCGCTGGGCCGAGAGGGCCCGGATGTCGGCCAGGGTCTCGTCCAGCGTCGCCTTGGCGCTGTCATGGTCGGCCGTGCTGCCGAGCCCCCTGGCGAGGATCTGCTGCTGGCGCTGGTAGACCAGGCGGGCGTTGCGCAGCGTGGCCTCCTTGGCATCGAGCTGGGCCTGGAGATTGTCACGCTGGGCCTGGGCATCCTTGAGGGCGTTCTGTTGGGTCAGGTCGTCGATCTCGACCAGCAGATCCCCCTGCTTGACCTCCTGCCCCAGGGCGACGTGCAGCCTCTTGATCTGGCCCGACACCTGGGCGCCCACGCTCACCTGTTTGCGCGCCTTCAGGGTGCCATCCGCCAACACCAACTGCTCCAGATCCCGGGTCTCGGCGGTGGCGGTGATGAAGTCGTTGGCGGGGGCCTGGGCCAGGGGGCGCCAGGCCAGGAGCAGCAAGGCGAGGGCGCAAAGCGGCAACAGCCAGAACAGACGGGGGGAGAGCGTGGGCATGACAAGCTGTATCCTGAATGACAATAACGACGGCACTCTACCCCGGAGTCGGGTTAAGGCTCTCTGTGCCAAGCGTAAGGGTTTCGTAAAAATGGCTGTCAGGGGCGGGGGAAGCGGCGAGAATGGCCGTCAATGAGGGAGAGAAGATATGAAGATCCTGCTGGTGGATGATGATGCCGAACTGGGCGCCATGTTGAGTGAATACCTGGGGGGAGAGGGGTTTGAGACCACCCAGGTGCTGACCGGGAAGGAGGGGGTACGCCAGGCGCTGTCCGGTCGTTACCATGCCCTGGTGCTGGACGTGATGCTGCCCGATCTGGGCGGTACCGAGGTGCTGCGCCAGGTGCGTCAGCGCAGCCGCCTGCCGATCATCATGCTGACCGCCAAGGGGGACAACGTGGATCGGGTGGTGGGGCTGGAGATGGGGGCCGATGACTATGTGGCCAAGCCCTGCTACCCCAGGGAGCTGGTGGCCCGGCTGCGGGCCGTGTTGCGGCGGGTCAATGAGGTCGGCGCCGTGGCGCCCGTGCCAGAGGCCCTCACCCTGGGCGGCCTGACGGTCAGTCAGGCCAACCGCGTCTGCCTGTGGCAGGGGGAGACCGTGGAGCTGACCGCCACCGAATTCAACATGCTGGTGCTGCTGCTGCGCACCCCTGAGCAGGTGGTCACCAAGGATACCCTCTCCTTGCAGGGGGTCGGGCGTCCCCGTGAGGCCTACGATCGCAGCGTCGATGTCCACATCTGCAACCTGCGACAGAAGTTGCAGCACAAGGTGGGCTCCGCCATCACCATAGAGACCATCCGCAGCATAGGGTACAAGATCCAATGATCCTCAAGGGGCGGCTGTTCTGGAAGATACTGCTGGGCTTCTGGCTGACCATAGTGGTGGTGAGCCAGTTGCTCTGGTTAGGCTTTCGCGCAGAGCGTGAGCGCCCCGAGGAGCGCCTCGCCCACCAACTGGCCGCGCAGCATCTGGACATGGTCGAAGCCATGTTGGTCCAGGGAGGCATCCAGGCCGCAACGGCCTTGATTGACGCCATGCCGGCCGGGACGCCGCCCCTGGTACAGATGGCGGCCCTCGGCCATCGGGATGAGGCGCAGGATCCCGGGGCCTTGGCGCGGATCGTCACGGCGGCGGACGGGCAGGCCTATCTGCTGCGTGCCCGCCCCGACCCGGGCTTGCTGCCCGGGGGGCCCGAGCCCGGCCCCCTCTCCTGGCTCAACATTCCTCCCCCCATGCTGTGGATTGGCGGGGTGGGCGGCCTGCTGTTCAGCATACTGTTTGCCTGGCACCTGACCCGGCCGATGAACGCCCTGCGCCACAGCTTCGGCCTGGTGGCCAGGGGCGATCTTGGGGTGCGGCTCCTGCCCGCCCTGCGCTGGCGACGGGATGAACTGACCGCGGTGGCGCGGGACTTCGACCTCATGGTGGAGCGGTTGCAGCAGTTGGTGGATGGCCGGGAGCAGCTGCTCCATGACGTCTCCCACGAGCTGAGATCTCCCCTGGCCCGCATCCAGATGGCCATCGGCCTGGCGGAGCAGAGCCCGGACAAGGTGAGCGACTCCCTGGCGCGGATCCGCCTCGAGACGGAGCGGATGGACAAGATGATAGGGGAGTTGCTGACCCTCTCCCGGGCCCAGCAGGGCCATGGCCTTGAGCCAACGCATTACGATCTGCTGGCGCTGGTGGAAACCGTGCTCCAGGATGCCAGGTTCGAGGCCCAGCAATCCGGGGTGCAGATCGATCTGACCCAGGATCAGGGGGAGGAGTGCCTCTTGCTGGGCCATGCCGAGCTGGTGCGTCGCGCCGTCGAGAACGTGGTGCGCAATGCCCTGCGCTTCTCCCAGCCGGGGCAGCGGGTCAGCGTCCAGCTGGCCCGGTTGGGTCATGAGGTGCAGTTGGCGATCGCCGATCAGGGACCCGGGGTGGAAGAGGGCAAGCTGGCCTGCATCTTCGACCCCTTCGTGCGGATCGGCTCGGCCAGGGCGGGCAAGGGGTACGGGCTCGGGCTCGCCATCGCCCACAAGGCGGTGACCCTGCAGGGGGGCAGCATAGTGGCACGCAACCGGTCGCAGGGGGGCTTGCGGGTGACCATCACCCTGCCTTGCCTGGGGCAGTCCGGGTCGATCTGAAGGCCGTCCCACGAGATGCCCTCTGCGGCGGGATGACCCGGGCAAGAGCGCCCTCTGCTCGCTTGTGCATCAGCGCAGCGCGGCGGGGGGCGGCACTTCGATGTAGCTGCCGTCGATCTCCCGCTGGTAGTAGTGACCCTCCCCGACGTAGTAGCGGCGACCATCCAGATCCAGGGGAGTGAGCCCCGCATCCGGCGTCACCGTCTGCACCCGGGCCGGTGGCGTCACCACCACATAGTGGTTCTCCTGCTGCTGGTAGAAGATGCCGCCGAGCACATAGTAGGTGAGCCCGGCCAGCAGCATGGTCTCGGCCCCCCTGGGCAGTGCGCTGATCCTGTGTCCGGGGGCCGGGGCGGACCAGGGGCCCGCGTAGTGGCCATGCCGGGGGGCGGCCGTCGGCATCTCCCGCCCCGGCGCACCGCCCTGCCTGCCCATTTCACCCGGGCCCGCGAGGGCGGGGAGGGCGATGGTCAGGGCCAGAGCCCACAGGGCGCCGTGAGGCATCTTCATCTCACTCTCCCTTGAGCGGCGCTGTGGCGGGCTGACGCTTGAGGGGGCGTGGCGGCAACTCGCGGACGCTGACCATGACCTCATAGCGGGTGTTGGCCTCGGCAGCGGGGATGCTCTTGAACAGTTCCTGGGCCGTGGCCTGGGGGTCCGTGCTCTGCTTGCTGGCCTGATAGAGCGCGGCAGGGGGCATGGGCATCTGGCCCCCTGAGTGGCCTGGCATGGGGGGCGGCATATCGCCTGCGTGGGCAAGGGTGGCACCGAGCAACAGGGCGAGAGTGAGTGAGTGGCGTAGCATTGTGATGACTCCAGCTTGGAAAGTGATCTCATCAGACGCGACTCGCGCGCCGGGCTCAATCACCTTTACACCCTCTTTTCACCGCCTTGACAGTCGTGACAAGGGGCGCCGTGGCGCCCCTTGTTGCTCATCGTCTTCGCAGGCGTCAGAACTCGTTGGAGAGCGCCTTGTAGCCCTTGACCAGATCGATGTTGGTGTGGGCCACGTCCTCGGAGAACTCGGTGGCATCCACGGTGACGCGGGGGATCTGGGCCAGATCGCTCTGCTGGTTGATGCGGGTGGTGGAGGGCACATAGAAGCCCGGGGGCAGATCGCAGCCGTCGATCACCGAGTTGTGACGTACCACGGATCCTTCGCCTATGTGGCAGTTGAACAGCACGCTGTTGAAGCCGATGAAGACCCGGTTACCCACTTCGCAGGGGCCGTGCACTATGCTGCGGTGGGCGATGGAGCTGTACTCGCCTATGGTGACGGCGGCGCCGGACTTGGAGTGGATCACCACGCCGTCCTGAATGTTGGAGTTGGCGCCGATGACGATGGGCTCCATGTCACCGCGCTCGTCCACCTCGTCGGCGCGGATCACGGCGTAGGGGCCGACAAACACATTCTCCTTGATGATCACCTTGCCGCAGATGATGGCGGTCTTGTCGATGTAGGCGGACTCGTCGATCACGGGCAGGTGACCTGAGGGATTCTTGCGGATCATGTCATGTCCTGTTGCTGATGAAACCGGGGAAAATGGCGGGACGCAGAGGCTCGCCGGAGAGTCAGCTTACGCCTCAGATCCGGGCGGGGAAACCCTTTACTGGTCTGACCCTTCCCCGGCCAGGGCGTTTCACATGGTTGTTCTTTGACTCCCATGTGTGGGAGCATGGAACCCTGGCGCCGGGCCCCCTCGCCAGCAGGGGGCAGATGTAGTGATGGAGGTGGAACGATGAAGCAGATCATGGTGTTGCTGATGGGCGCCCTGTTGTGGGCCCAGGCCGCACAAGGCAAGGGGCAAGCGGGGGATTTTGACTATTACGCCCTGGCGCTCTCCTGGTCACCGGAGCACTGCGCCATCAAACCGGCCGATCGGGAGCAGTGCAGCCGCCAGTTGGGCTTTGTGCTGCACGGCCTCTGGCCGCAATACCTGAAGGGCTATCCGTCGGAGTGCGGCACCGAGCGGCTCGCAGGCGACGTGGAGCGTGATTTCCCCGGGCTCTACCCCAGCCGCTTCCTCTATCGCCACGAGTGGCGCAAACACGGCACCTGCTCCGGCCTCAGCCAACCTGCATTCCATCAGCTGGCCAGCGAGCTGCGCCAGAGGGTGCAGATCCCGGCCGCTTACCAGGCGCCGCCGCAGCCGCTGCGCAAGAGCCGCTTCCAGCTCAAGGCGGACCTGGCTGCGGCCAACGACTGGCTGGCCCCCGATAGCATCACTGTGGCCTGCACCGACGGGGGGCGCTTCCTGCGAGAGATTTACATCTGCTTCAACAAGGCAGGGACAGAGGCCATCCCCTGCCCGGACGAGATGCAAAGACGGGAGCGCCGCTCCTGCGGCCAGCCGGATTTCCTGCTGCGCAGTGTGCGTTGACCCCTCTTTATGTCGATCGGGCTCATGGCGGGCCTTGTGCAAAGACCGCCATCGCAAAGGAGCAATGCAATGACAGACATGAAACAGTTTTCGCCACGGGAGCGCAGCCTGCTGCTCGGGGTGAAAGGGGTGGGGCCCACCGTGATCGGACGGCTCGAACAGCTGGGGTATCACACCCTGGATGACCTGGCCGAGGCGGATACCGGCCACATGGTCCGGCTGGTAGCCTGCATGCTGGGCGCCACCTGCCGGCAGAACAGCCCCCAGGCCCGAGACGCCATCGACGGCACCATAGCGCTGGCCCGTAGCCAGCGCCATCCTGGGTCGACCGGTGAGGCGCTCGCAACATGAGTCTGTTCACCGAGCTGGGGATGCGCTACCCCCTCATCCAGGCGCCCATGGCCGGCGTGCAGGGCACCGAGCTGGCCATGGCGGCGACGAGGGCGGGGGCCCTGGGATCCTTGCCGGCGGCCATGCTCGGCCCGGCCGAGCTGCGCAAGGCGCTGGAGCAACTGGCGGCCAGTGGTCCGGGGTCTTTCAACATCAACTTCTTCTGCCATCGACAGAGTGAGCCTGAACCGGCCGAGGAGCGCCGCTGGCTAGGGGTGCTGGCACCCTATTATGCCGAGTTCGGGGTGGACGCCGATGTCACGACGACGGCGCCCGGTCGTGCCCCCTTCAATGACGAGCATGCCGCCGTCCTGGCCGAGTTCAAACCCGCCGTGGTCAGCTTCCATTTCGGCCTGCCGGTCCCCGAACTGCTGGCCAGGGTGAAAGCCACGGGGGCCAAGGTGTTTGCCAGCGCCACCACTGTGGCTGAGGCCCAGTGGCTGGCGCACCATGGCGCCGATGCCATCATCGCCCAAGGGCTGGAGGCCGGTGGCCACCGTGGCCATTTCCTGAGCGAAGATCTCGCGCTGCAGCAGGGAACCTTTACGCTCTTGCCCCAGATAGTGGCGGCGGTAGACCTGCCGGTCATCGCCGCCGGAGGCATAGTCGATGGCAAGGGAATACTGGCCGCCCTGGCTCTGGGGGCGAGCGCCGTGCAGATGGGAACGGCCTTTCTCTGCTGTTCCGAGGCGACGACCTCGCCCTTGCACCGCGCCGCCATCCAGGGGTCCCATGGCCAGCATACGGCCTTGACCAATCTGTTCAGTGGCCGTCCTGCCAGAGGCATAGTGAACCGTTTGATGCGCGAGCTTGGCCCCTTCTCGGAGGTGGCCCCGGCCTTTCCCCATGCCAGCCGTGCATTGGCACCCTTGCGAGCCGCCGCTGAAAAGAGGGGAGACAGCGGCTTCTCGCCGCTCTGGGCGGGGCAGAATGTATCGGGTTGCCGTGACCTCCCGGCCGGCGAGTTGATCGCCACATGGGTGAAAGAAGCGGGCCTGGCGTGATCGTTTCTTTATATAGGTAGATGAGCGGGAGGGGCGGCATGCGAGGTGTGGCACTTCCACTGGCTAAATGTGGGGCACTCATGATGCCAATAGTGCCGTTTTACGGGCTTTCTGTGGATAAGTTTGTATAAAAGCTGTGTTTGGTTATGAATAACTAAATAAATGCCGATTTTTACAGTTTTATTGCAGTTATCCCCTTGCCAGCGCGATCAATCTCTCTATAATGCGCCACATCGACAGGGCAACAAGCGGCAACGCAAACAACCTCGTCGATAACCTCGAAAAGCCTTTTAAAATAAGGCTTGACTCGAGAAGGCGGTTGAGTAGAATTCCACTCCCGCAGCAGCCAAAAGCTGCGTCGCTCTTTAACAATTTGAATCAAGCAATCTGTGTGGGCACTCACAGCATCGAACATCAAAAACAATTTTTGATTTTCAATGTCTGGTGAAG
>NZ_JBSTYM010000043.1:0-13459 GCF_054052445.1 Aeromonas crassostreae
ATAGCATTGGCAAGCTCTTTACGAGAAGGCATCTGTATCTCCTGATATTGCTTCATTTGATGGCCAAGTTTTTAGGCGCGTTATTGTCCCAGCAGGGGGCGCGGCGTGCAAATATTATCTGGGCGAATAAAGTGGCTTTGGGAGCGCAGTCGCTTTTCTCGGGCCGGCAAACGATTCGGTCCGCGCCGCGTTCCAGCCCTTTGGGGGTAGGGTCGGCCGCGGTCGGCACCAAACCAAAATAGTGCTGGCAATCCCACAGCCCCCTCTCTAAAATAGACGTCCAGATGTAGATACCTCTACAAATCCTGTCCTTTTATCCGGTTATGGCCGAGGCGATAACCCCCAAGCGTTGAGAATTCATCCATGGCAAAGCTGTTTACTTCCGAGTCGGTCTCCGAAGGCCATCCCGATAAAATCGCCGACCAGATCTCCGATGCGGTGCTGGACGCCATCCTGGAACAGGATCCCATGGCCCGCGTGGCCTGCGAAACCCTGGTCAAGACTGGCATGGTGATGGTGGCCGGCGAAGTAACCACCTCCGCCTGGGTCGACATCGAGCAGATAGTGCGCGATACCGTACGCGAGATTGGCTACACCCACTCCGACATGGGCTTCGATGCCGACTCCTGCGCCGTGCTGAACGCCATCGGCAAGCAGTCCCCCGACATCAACCAGGGCGTCGATCGCACCGATCCGTACGAGCAGGGCGCCGGTGACCAGGGCCTGATGTTCGGCTACGCCACCAACGAAACCGACGTGCTGATGCCGGCCCCCATCACCTACTCCCACCTGCTGGTGAAGCGTCAGGCCGAGGTGCGCAAAAACGGCACCCTGCCGTGGCTGCGCCCGGATGCCAAGAGCCAGCTCACCTTCGCCTATGACAGCGAAGGCAAGATCCTCGGCGTGGATGCCGTGGTGCTCTCCACCCAGCACTGCGACTCCATCAGCCACAGCGATCTGGTCGAGGCGGTGCGCGAGGAGATCATCAAGCCGGTGCTGCCGGCCGAGTGGATCAGCAAGGAGACCAAGTTCTTCATCAACCCGACCGGCCGTTTCGTCATCGGCGGCCCCATGGGTGACTGCGGTCTGACCGGTCGCAAGATCATCGTCGACACCTACGGCGGCATGGCCCGTCACGGTGGTGGCGCCTTCTCCGGCAAGGATCCCTCCAAGGTGGACCGCTCCGCCGCCTACGCCGCCCGCTACGTGGCCAAGAACATCGTCGCCGCGGGTCTGGCTGATCGCTGTGAAGTGCAGGTCTCCTACGCCATCGGCGTGGCCGAGCCCACCTCCATCAGCGTCGAGACCTTCGGCACCGCCAAGGTGGCCGAGGAGCTGCTGGTCGCCCTGGTGCGCGAGCACTTCGAACTGCGCCCCTACGGCCTCATCGAGATGCTGGACCTGAAGCGCCCCATCTACCAGGCCACCGCCGCCTACGGCCACTTCGGTCGCGACGAGTTCCCCTGGGAGAAGACCGACAAGGCCGCTCTGCTGCGCGCCGCCGCCGGTCTGTAAGCCACCATGTAACAAGGGATGTGGCAAGAAGGGGAGCCTGGGCTCCCCTTTTTCATGGCCGCCCCTCCGGATGGGGGCGCCCCCCTCCCCTTGCACCGACGCCAGCAGCGGGTAGACTGCCCCCTCTCGTTCACGCCCTGACATCGCCATGACCCTATCAGCCCCCACACTCCCCCAGATGCAGCAGATCCTGACCGAGCGGGTGGATGCCTGCTTCCACCAGGCCGAGCAGCGGCTCGGGCGCACTTTTGCGCGCCCGCAGATCCACTGCAACATGCGGGGCCGGGCGGCCGGGTCGGCGCGGCTGCAGACCTGGGAGCTGCGCTTCAACCCTGTGCTGTTTGCCGCCAATTATCAGGCCTTCCTGGACGAGGTGGTGCCTCATGAGGTGGCCCATCTGCTGGTCCATGCCCTGTGGGGCGAGGGGCGCGGCAAGAGCCGCGTGCTGCCCCACGGCCGCCAGTGGCAGTCGGTGATGCGGGAGCTGTTCGGCCTCGAGCCCAGCACCACCCACAGCTTCGATCTCGCCGTGCTGGCCCAGCCGACCGTGCCCTACGCCTGCGGCTGCCAGCAGCACGGGCTCTCCATCCGCCGCCACAACAAGGTGGTGCGCGGCGAGGCTCGCTACCATTGTCGCCGCTGCAAGCAGCCACTGGTGCCGGTTGCGCAGCCGGGCTAGGCCCTCGCCCCCTGGGCAACAGGCTCTCTTTTCTTCGTTCAACCCGTTCATTTCCAAGGATATTCATGTTTCGTCCCCTGCTCTCCCTCGCTCTCGCCCTGCTCATCATTGCCCCGGCCCATGCCCAGACCTTTCGCGAAGCCAAGCGGGATCTGGTCAAGCTCTATCGCACCCAGCCCGCCGTCACCAGCTTCTACTGCGGCTGTGACATCGACTATCGGGGCAAGCAGATGAGCCCGGATCTCGCCAGCTGCGGTTATGAACCGCGCAAGCAGGCCAAGCGCGCCGCCCGCATCGAGTGGGAGCACGTGGTGCCCGCCTGGGAGTTCGGCCACCAGCTCCAGTGCTGGCAGGAGGGAGGTCGCAAGCATTGCGGCAAGAGCGACGAGTTCAACAAGATGGAGGGGGACATGCACAACCTCTTCCCCGCCATCGGCGAGGTGAATGGCGATCGGGCCAACTATCGCTTCTCCGACTGGAACGGCAAGCCGAACCAGTACGGCCAGTGCCAGATGCTGGTGGATTTCAAGGCGCGTCAGGTGCAGCCGCCCAAGGGGCCGGTGCGGGGCCAGATCGCCCGCGCCTACCTCTACATGAGCCAGCAGCATGGGCTGCGTCTGGCGGCGCAACAGCGTAGACTGTTCGAGGCCTGGGACCGGCAATACCCGGCACAGGGCTGGGAGTGCGAGCGCAACCGCCGCATCGGCAAGTTGCAGGGCAATACCAACCCCTTCATTGAAAAGCAGTGCCAATAACCCCATTTGACCGAGAGGGGAATCGCCCCCTCTCATCATGAAGCCCTTCTCCTGCGTCGCGCGAGCCTTGCTCACCGCCTCGCAGCAGGATATGAAGGGGTTCCAAGCAAGAGACTGACAAGCCGCCATGCGCATTCCACGAATTTATGAACCGGCCCCTCTGCGGGTGGGCCAGACCCTCGCCCTGTCGGAAGACGGCGCCAACCATATCGGCCGGGTGCTGCGCATGCAGCCGGGTCAGCAGCTCGAGCTGTTCAATGGCGACGGCCACCAGTATCCCGCCACCATCGCCAGCGTGGGCAAGAAATCGGTGGAGGTGACCATCGAGCGCTGCGACGCCCAGTCGGTGGAGTCACCGCTGGCCATCCACCTGGGTCAGGTGATCAGTCGCGGCGACAAGATGGACTTCACCATCCAGAAATCGGTGGAGCTCGGCGTCACCTGCATCACGCCGCTCTTCTCCGAACGCTGCGGCGTCAAGCTGCCGGCCGATCGGCTGGAGAAGAAACGGGAACAGTGGCAGAAGGTGGTGATCAGCGCCTGCGAGCAGTGCGGCCGCAATACCGTGCCACAAGTGCGTATGCCCATGGAGCTGGATGCCTGGCTGCGCGAAGAGACCCAGGAGCTCAAGCTCAACCTGCATCCGCGCGCCCCTTACAGCATCAACACCCTGCCGGTCCCCGAGCACGGCGTGCGTCTGCTGATCGGCCCGGAAGGGGGCTTGTCCGGCGACGAGATCGCCCGTACCGTGCAGGAAGATTTCAAGGAGATGCTGCTGGGGCCGCGGGTGCTGCGCACCGAAACCGCCGCCCTGACCGCCATTACCGCGCTGCAGTGCCGCTTCGGCGATCTGGCCTGAAACAGGTTTTAAGAATCTCACTCGCAATCGAGCCACCAGAAGGAATCTCGGATGACCATCAAACTCGGCATAGTGATGGACCCCATCTCGGCCATCAACATCAAGAAAGACTCCAGCTTCGCCATGCTCGAAGAGGCGCAAAAGCGCGGCTACGAGCTCTTCTATCTGGAGATGAAGGATCTCTACATGGAGGGCGGACGGGCGTTTGGCACCATGCGCCCGCTCACCGTCAAGCATGACTACGCCCACTGGTTCAGCCTCGGCGAGGTGGTGGATCAGCCGCTGTCGACCCTGGACGCGATCCTGATGCGCAAGGATCCCCCCTTCGACACCGAGTTCATCTACGCCACCTACATGCTGGAGCGAGCCGAGGACGAGGGCTGCCTCATCGTCAACAAGCCCCAGAGCCTGCGCGACGCCAACGAGAAGCTCTACACCGCCTGGTTTGCCGAGCACACCCCGACCACGCTGGTGACTCGCCGCGCCGACAAGCTGCGCGCCTTCCACGCCAAGCACAAGGACGTGATCCTCAAGCCCCTGGACGGCATGGGCGGCGCCTCCATCTTTCGCATGAAGGAAGATGACGCCAACGTCGGCGTCATCATCGAGACCCTCACCGAACACGGCAGCCAGTACTGCATGGCCCAGACCTTCCTGCCCGCCATCAAGGAGGGCGACAAGCGGGTGCTGGTGGTGGACGGCGAGCCGGTGCCCTACTGCCTGGCCCGCATCCCGGCCCAGGGCGAGACCCGTGGCAACCTGGCCGCCGGTGGCCGTGGCGAGGCGCGCCCCCTGAGCGAGTCCGACTGGGCCATCGCCCGCGCGGTCGGCCCCACCCTCAAGGAGAAGGGACTGATCTTCGTCGGCCTCGACATCATCGGCGATCGGCTGACCGAGATTAACGTCACCAGCCCCACCTGCATCCGCGAGATCGAGGCAGCCTTCCCGGTGCACATCACCGGCATGCTGATGGACGCCATCGAGCGCCGCCTCGGCCGCTAAGCCCGAGGTCCGGACGAGAAAGGGAGTGGCCAGGCCACTCCCTTTTTTATCTGACGGCCGCCATCTGGCCTTGTCCGTATCCCCATAGGTCCGTAGTGGGAGCCCCAACCAGAGCGGCGCCGGGCGAAAAAGCGGTTTTGCCCGCCCGCCCTAGCTGCCATAATTGGCCCAAATCCTCGGCCCATGCACTCTTTGACCCATGCACACACTGCAAAATCATTTTCTGCTCGCCATGCCGAGCCTCAAGGATCCCTATTTCGAGCGCGCCCTTGTCTATCTGTGCGAACACAATGCCGAGGGCGCCATGGGGCTGGTGGTCAACATCCCGGTGGACATGTCCCTGGACACCATGCTGACCCAGCTCAAGCTGACGCCGCCCCCCAGTCCCGAGCTCAAGCAGCCGGTGCTGCAAGGGGGACCGGTCGCCGCCGAGCGCGGATTCGTGCTCCACAGCTTTCGCCCCGGCTTCAACTCCACCCTGCAGGTCAGTGACGAGCTCATGGTCACCACCTCCAAGGACATCCTGGAGACTCTGGGCACGGAGCAGGCGCCGGATCACTACCTGGTGGCCCTGGGCTATGCCGGCTGGAGCCCGGGCCAGCTCGAGCAGGAGCTGGTGGACAGCGCCTGGCTGGTGATCCCCCCGGATCCCGCCCTGCTGTTCGAGACCCCCACCCATCTGCGCTGGCAGCAAGCCGCCGCCAGCATAGGGGTCAATCCCCTGCACCTCTCCAGCGACATAGGCCACGGCTGAGCCGGGCCGCCACTTTAGGAACAGACGATGTCATCACGCAGCATCATGGGCTTTGACTACGGCACCAAGAGCATAGGGGTCGCCATCGGCCAGGAGCTCACGGGCACGGCCCAACCCCTTCGTTCCCTCAAGGCCAACGACGGCATTCCCAACTGGGACGAGATTGAAAAGTTGCTCAAGGAGTGGCAGCCGGATCTGCTCATTGTCGGCCTGCCGCTGAACATGGATGGCACGGATCAGGAGATCACGGTGCGGGCCCGCAAGTTCGGCAACCGCCTCCATGGCCGCTTCGGCAAGCCGGTGGAATTCAAAGACGAGCGGCTCACCACCACGGATGCCCGCGCCCGCCTGTTCGAGCGCGGCGGCTACAAGGCGCTCGACAAGGGCAGTGTGGACGGGGTCTCCGCCCAGCTTATCGTCGAAGCCTGGATGGAAGAGCAGTACGGTTGAGCCCGGGGGCCGACCATGGGCCCCCTGCATCGGCCATCTCCCGGCGCCAGCGCCCCTCCCCCCAGCGCCCCCCATGGCGATCCGCAATCATGTTCCCCGCAGCACCGTGGCCGTCATGGCGAACGGCTAGATGGCAAAGGCGATCAAGCCATGCCGGCCATCAGGTATGGCATGACAATGCCAGACAGCGCCAAAAAGTACGCCGGGCTATCCCGGCGTACTCATCTCTATCAACGGGGCCTAACTGTCACTTCGCCAACTGGCTCAGGATGGCGTGGGCCGCCTCGATGCGGGCCTCGTTCGGATAGTTGCGATTGGCCAGCATGACGATGCCCATCCTCTTGGCCGGCACGAAGGCCACATAGGCGCCAAAGCCGCCGGTCGAGCCGGTCTTGTTGAAGAGCACTGGCTGCCCTGCCGCCGCGGGCGCTGGTGCCGTCGGGTTGGCCTCGAGGATCATCCTGGTCGAATTGCCCCCGAGCAGAGCCGCTTCGCTGATGGGGTAGGCGTAGCGCTCCCAGCCGAGCCCCTGGGTCATATCCCCCACCGCGAACTGGCCCTGGTGGGTCAGGTCGATAGCCTGTTGCATGGCCCCGTCCTCCACCCCGCCGATGTTGGCTTTCACAAAGCGCAGCAGATCCGCCGAGCTGGTCTTGATGCCATAGGCCTCGTCCGCCAATACGCCCGGAGTAACCCGGATGGGCTTGTCCTCTTTCGAGTAGCCGTAGGCATAGTGCCCCATGGCCTGCTCGGGCACATTGAGATAGGTGTGATGCAGGCCGAGCCCGGGCAGGATCGTCTGCTCCATCAAGCGGGCGAACGGCTGCTGCATGCTGCTCGCCGCCAGATGGCCAAACAGGCCGATACTGGGATTGGAGTACTGGCGATGGCTGCCCGCCGGGTAGGCAGGGGTCCACTGGCGATAGTAGGTCTTCATCTTCTCAGGCGAATCCACCTCCTCGGGAAACTGCAGCGGCAGGCCCCCGGCGCTGTAGGTGGCCAGCTCCCCCATGGTGATGCCGTCGAAGGCCGAGCCCTTGAGCCAGGAAGCGTGCTGGCTCGCCTTGTCATCGAGCTGGAAGCCCCCCTTGACCAGGGCGTAGGCCCCAAGCGTTGCCGTAAGAGTCTTGCTGACCGAGCCTATCTCGAACAGGGTCTGCTCGCTGACCCGCTGGCCGCTCTCCCGATTGGCCAGCCCGTAATTGAAGTAGTGGGCCTTGCCATCTTTCAGCACCGCCACCGCCATGCCCGGAATGTGATGCTCCCTCAACAGGGGCTTGATGGTGGCGTCGACGGTCTGGCGCAGGGCATCGGGCCCTGTGCCGGCCGTGCTCCTTGCCGTATCGGCCAGCGTCTGGCCGGCCCACAGCAGCGCACTTGCCGCCACCAATGTCATCCGCAGGTGTTGTTTCATCACTCTCTTGTCCTCTCATTTGTCGGGATCGCCGCCCGTACGGCGAACAGTGAGACCAGCATAGGGCGCCAGCATGTGCTGGGTATGAGCTTGTGTGAAGTCTGGGTGAAGTGACGCGGACCCGGCCATGAAAAAGGGGAGCCAGTGGCTCCCCTCGTCATCGCGGCAAAGCGACAGCGTCATTTCTTGGCCGGAGCGTCCCAGATCCCCGCTTCCAGCTGGCTGCGGATCTCGGGGTACTTGTTGGCATCGAAGGTCGGCACCTTGCCGAGCTTGAGCTGGTCGTTGTAATCCTTGGCCAGCTTGATGGCCACCCCGGAGAGCAGCAGGATGGCGACCAGGTTGACGATGGCCATGAAGCCCATGGAGACATCCGCCATGGCCCACACGGTCGGCAACTCGCCGACCGAGCCGAACATCACCATGCCGAGCACGAACAGGCGGAACAGCAGCAGACCGCCCTTGTGGCTGTGCTCGAGGAACACCAGGTTGGTCTCGGCGTAGGAGTAGTTCGCGACGATGGAGGTAAAGGCGAAGAAGAAGATAGCGGTGGCGATGAAGATGTTGCCTGCGCTGCCGATCTGGGAAGAGAGCGCCCGCTGGGTCAGCTCCACCCCCGTGATGCCGGATCCCGGCTCAAACTGCCCGGACATCAAGATGATGGCGGCGGTACAGGTACAGATGACGATGGTGTCCATGAAGACACCCAGCATCTGCACATAACCCTGGGAGGCCGGGTGCGGCGGATAGGGGGTGGCGGTGGCGGCGGCGTTCGGCGCCGAGCCCATGCCCGCCTCGTTGGAGAAGAGGCCGCGCTTGATGCCGTTGATCATCGCCTGGGAGATGGCGTAACCCAGGGCGCCGGAACCGGCCTGCTCGATGCCGAAGGCCGATTTGAAGATGAGGACAAACACGCCCGGCAGCTCAGAGAGGTTCATCACGACGATGGCCAGGGCCAGCAGTATGTAGGCCAGCGCCATGAAGGGCACCACCAGCTCGGCGAAACGGGCGATGCCGCGGATGCCGCCGAAGATGATGAGACCCGCCAGCAGCACCAGCACTATGCCGCTCATCCAGTCGGGAATGCCGAATGCCACGTTCATGGCCAGGCTGATGGAGTTGGCCTGTACCGCATTGAACACCAGGCCGAACGCCATGATCAGGCACAGGGAGAACAAGACCCCCATCCAGCGCATGCCAAGGCCGCGCTCCATGTAATAGGCAGGACCACCACGATAGTTGCCATCCTCATCCTTGACCTTGTAGAGCTGGGCCAGGGAGCTCTCGACGAAGGCGGTCGCCATGCCGATGAAGGCGATCAGCCACATCCAGAAGATGGCCCCCGGGCCCCCCAGGTAGATGGCGACGGCGACGCCGGCCAGGTTGCCGGTACCCACCCGGGCCGCCAGACTGGTGCACAGGGCCTGGAAGGAGGAGATGCCCGCCTTGTCGGATTTGCGGCTGTGGCGCAGGACCGAGAACATGTGGCCGAAGTGGCGGACCTGAATAAAGCCCAGACGGAAGGTGAAGAAGATGCCGACCCCGATCAGCAGGTAGATGAGCACGGCTCCCCACATCAGGTCGTTTAGTAAAGCTATCAAGGTATCCATAATTCTCTCGTTGTCATTCACATCCATGGCCAGTCTGCGCTGACCGTTTTGCTGTATGTTGCCGAATTAGCTTTCTGCTAAAGGGGCGGAATCTAGCATAGCGAGCCCGTTCAGAATAGTGATCCCGCTCACCCGGATCACAAAAAATGAGCGATGACAGGCAAAAAAGCACCAAAAATTCAGCAAATCTTCAACAAAACCGTTAATCCACGGCCCGACTGACGCGCCGATCCCGCCCAGGGGGCGCGCCCGCCCCTCCCCTCCCCACGCCATCGTTTGCTCAAACGTTTGCCAGGCGAGGACAGAAAATCGACCTCGTCACGCCAAACGTTTTACACGTAATAAAATTTCAAGTAGCGGTCATGATATTTTTTGTGATCAATCACTCAAAACCGGAAAGATCCTGAAAAAAGTGTCGTTGACAAGCGACTCGACAAGGATCGGAATGCATGAAAAAACTGATATAAATCATTAACTTTAACCATGGCTCACCCCATGGCTCCCCCCGCTGTTCGATCCCTGCGCAATCCCCCCTCTTGCGGGCGGCCCCCCAACTGTATTAAGTAGGCAAACAGTGTGGATGGGGAGCTCCCGTCCCGCAGTTCTGAGCGTCCGCCGCCCTGGTTTTGTAATTAAGTTTCAAAACTGGCCGCCCACGCCATCACCCCGGGATGACTCCCCATCAAGAGATGATATTTGCCATGGCCGATAAATTAACCCAGCTCAAAGCCCTGACCACAGTCGTCGCCGACACCGGTGATATCGAAGCCATCAAGCGCTACCAGCCGACCGACGCCACCACCAACCCCTCCCTGGTGTTGAAGGCCGCCGAGATCCCCGAGTATGCGCCTCTGATCGACGACGCCATCGCCTGGGCCAAGGCCCAGAGCCAGGACAAGGCGCAGCAGATCATCGATGCCGGCGACAAGCTGGCGGTCAATATCGGTCTGGAAGTGCTGAAGATAGTGCCGGGCCGCATCTCCACCGAAGTGGATGCCCGCCTCTCCTTCGACACCGACGCCAGCATCGCCAAGGCCCGCAAGCTGATCCGCCTCTACAACGAAGCCGGCATCAGCAACGATCGCATCCTGATCAAGCTGGCCTCCACCTGGGAAGGCATTCGTGCCGCCGAAGTCCTGGAGAAAGAGGGCATCCAGTGCAACCTGACCCTGCTGTTCTCCTTCGCCCAGGCCCGTGCCTGCGCCGAAGCCGGCGCCTTCCTGATCTCCCCCTTCGTGGGCCGCATCCTCGACTGGTACAAGGCCAAGCACAACCGTGACTACACCGCCAGCGAAGATCCGGGCGTGGTCTCCGTCACCGCCATCTACGACTACTACAAGCAGCACGACTACCCGACCGTGGTGATGGGCGCCAGCTTCCGCAACACCGGCGAGATCCTGGAACTGGCCGGTTGTGACCGCCTGACCATAGGCCCGGCCCTGCTGGAAGAGCTGAGCAAGACCGAGGGCCTGGTCGAGCGCAAGCTGCACTATACCGGCGAGCGCCAGGCAAAGCCGGCACCGATGAGCGAAGCCCAGTTCCGCTGGGAGTTGAACCAGGACGCCATGGCCGTCGAGAAGCTGGCCGAAGGCATCCGCCTGTTTGCCGTCGACCAGGGCAAGCTGGAAACCATGCTGGCCAGCCGCCTGGCCTGAGGCTGCCCCCAGTGACGCCATGAGCAAACCGGATGCCCGCGAGGGTGTCCGGTTTTTTATTGCCAGAAAAATCACCCGATTGACACCCGTCATATGGCTGTAATGAAAACGTTTTAATTTTCATAGCGCTGTGTTATACGGTTGGTGAAAAAAATAACAACCAAGGAGGGATCCATGGATATGTTCAGCTTTGACGTTGAAGATGTTGTTGATCTGGGTTCACGCGGTCGCGGGACAACGGGAAAGAAACGCAAATGGAGGGAGATTGAGGCATTGAAGGATAAACATCGTCTGCAAAAGGAGCTGCAGTCGATCGATATCACCTACGATAGTCTCTCCGAGGAAATAGTGCTGTAACGGCATCCTCTCTCGACCAGGCCCCGCCTCTGCGGGGCCTTTTTATGGGTGCGATGGCCAGGGTTCGGTGCCTCATCAGTCAGCAGGCCCCATAAACAGCAGGCCTGGCACTATGCCGGGCCTGCGCCATTGTGGTGATGTCAGACGATGGGCAACGAGAGCCGATGGGCCAGCTCCCTGAAGTGCTGGCTCACCTCGGGTCCGAACAGGGGATCGCCGATGGCCCGGTTCTGCCACTGCTGCTCCAGCTGACGCCAGTCATCCTCGGTCAGCGCCTCCCGCAGCAGGGGGAACACCACCCCCTCCTCGTAGTTCATGTGGGCCTCCTGCTGGGCGATGAAACGAGCCAGCTTGGCGGTGAACTGGTCGAGGGGGATGACGGCATCCAGCAGTATCATCTCCACCATCTCCTTGAGCTCGGTGCCCGCCTCTATCAGGCTGGCGTGCTCCAGTTGCAGGCGGTGACTGATCTCCCCTTCGACCAGGCGGTACTTGAGGTAGTACTCATAGATCAGGTCTTCCTTGGGATGGTGGTAGCTATCAGACACCTCTCGCAGGTAGTCGATCACATCACGCACCAGCGCATAGTTGACCGCTCGCTCCTCATTGATGGCATCGAGCTTGCTTTTCAGCAGCTTAAGTAGTTTTGCGATGTTGAGATGATCCTGGTGCAGCTTGGCTAACATAAGCTCTCCTTGGCTTAAAAATGAGCATGTCCGCCTTTGAGTATACGGCCATTTGCCCCCTCAACTTTGCCCTTCGTCAAGTCAGCCGCAGACAGAGTCCCACGCGATGGGTCCCTGACCCTGTTGCTCCAGCAGACGATTGGCCTCGCTGAAGTGGCCACAGCCGATGAAACCCCGATGAGCCGAGAGCGGGCTGGGATGGGGCGCCGTCAGCACATGGTGGCGATGTCGATCGATGAAACGCCCCTTCTTCTGGGCATGGGCCCCCCACAGCAGAAACACCACCCCTTCGCGGCTGACATTGATCTGTTCAATCACCCGATCGGTGAAGGTCTCCCATCCCAGGCTGGCATGGGAGTGTGCCTGGCCCGCTTCCACCGTCAGCACCGTATTGAGCAGCAGCACCCCCTGCCTGGCCCAGGACTCGAGAAAGCCGTGATGGGGAATGGTGAAACCGGGCAAGTCCCGCGCCATCTCCTTGTAGATGTTGACCAGGGAGGGCGGGGTGCGCACCCCGGGCAGCACAGAGAAACAGAGGCCATGGGCCTGGTTCGGGCCGTGATAGGGATCCTGCCCCAGGATCACCACCTTGACATCGGCGAGCTCGGTCAGCTTGAAGGCGTTGAATACCTCGCTGGCGGGGGGATAGACCAGCTTGCCCGCCTCCCGCTCGGCCCTGACAGCGGCCAGGGTCTGCTTGAAATAGTCCTGCTCCTTCTGGGAGCCAATCACATCCGTCCAGGTCAACACCGGGATACCTCGTTCTCAGTTTTGGCAAGGGGCCCAGAATAGGGGGATGCCCCCTCGGGCGCAACCGGGGCAAGGATGACCTCACTCGGCTGCGGGACCCAGGGCAGTCGGCAAGGATCCGTCCCGGGCCGGACCAACCGGTCGGATGCGGGCAAGAATTGCGATAAGATGTAGTTAAATTACTACATTAATAAATCAAAAGAAGCATAATTGGCATATCTTATGTTTTGGTAAAAATCACTTTAATTTGATTAAACTCAATGAATTAAATGCCTGAAAGCGCCGCTTTCCGGGTGTTTTTTGATTTGGATCAAATTTGGTTTTATTACTACCGTGCTATATATGACCCCATCAAAGTAAAGGTGTAAGGCAAGGGCCCTTTAAATCACCCAGGTGGTTTAAATACATCAGGGTAATGTCCTTACAGTTGAATCCGCTTTCCCATGAGGAGTCATACCATGATCAAGGGCATTCAAATCACCCAGGCCGCCAACGCAGCTCTGCTGAACTCTTTCTGGCTGCTGGACGAGGCGCAGCAACAGGCGCGCTGCATCTGCGCCAAGGGCGATGTCTTCGCCGCCGACCAGGAAGTCAAGCTGTCTGATCTTGGCCAGTTCGAATACCGTGAGCTGCCGCTGCAGAGCGAGCCCGTGGTCGAGGGGGGCCAGCACCTGAACGTCAACGTGCTGAGCCGCGAGACCCTGGAAGATGCGGTCGCCAATCCGGAAAAATATCCCCAGCTGACCATCCGCGTCTCCGGCTATGCGGTGCGTTTCAACGCCCTGACCCCGGAGCAGCAGCGCGACGTCATCACCCGTACCTTCACCCAGAGCCTCTAACTCGCCCTGCGCTCACAGGTACCCTCAAAAACGGCCCGCACGGGCTAATGCCGATCAGTTAAGGATCCATTGACCGATCCTCCTGATGTGTAAAAATCCGAAACCTATTGATTTGGTTTCGGATTTTTTATGCG
>NZ_JBSTYM010000044.1:0-13226 GCF_054052445.1 Aeromonas crassostreae
CAAAACAACACCCCCAAACCCGGGGGGGCCCGGGGGCCCCCCCCTGTCGTTTCTGCATCGGGTTGCTGCATCCGGGGCTAGAACTGCCCCGCCATCAGCTGGTTGAGGTGATAGAGGTTGCGGGTATCGAGCTCGAGCTCGGTGGCATAGGTGTTGCCGCGAGGATAGCTCGCCACCACCCTGGCGCCGCGCACCATGCCGGCCACAGACACATCCAGGGTGTTGGCGGTCTGGGTCAGATCCTTGTAGCTGCTGCGACCGCTCACCTGCTGGCCGTTGAGCTGCTCGGCCAGCTCCCGATAGGCATCCATCTTGGAGGCGCGGATGGCCTGTAGCATCTTCTCCGCCCGGGAGGGGCCGGGCTGGATGTCGATCACCCCATAGCCCACCGCCCTCAGCACGGGAAAGCCGTCCGGCTCGCTGGCACTGTTGCCATATTCCACCACGCGGTTGCCGCTGCAGCCGGTGAGCAGCAGGGCGAACAGGCATCCAATCAGGGTCTTCATCTTGTTTGCTTCCTCTCGATGGGTCACGGGCGCCTGGGCGCTCAGGGGACCAGATTGATCAGATGGCCCTGGGGCGTGGCCCCTGAGCCGCGCTGCAACAAGCCACGGTTGACCGAGGCCCGGCCGAACGAATTATTGGCCCCCGTCAGATACTGCTGGGGGATCAGGCTCTGGGCCGTGGTCTCCACCATCCTGGTGCGCAGGTCTATGATGCGGGCGTTGACCAGGATCCCCTGCTTGTTGCGGCTGAAGGTGCCGGTCAGGATGCGGGAGATGGGCAGCCTGGCGGAGAGATCCTTGTAGTTGCGGCTCATCACGAAATCCCCCTGGGGGGTCACCTGGATGCTGCCCGTGGTCTTGAAGTCCACCACCACCTCGCCACGCCGGTTGAGCTCGTAGATGAAGCTCTCCTCGATCTGCTGGCCCATCCAGTTGGTGTCTTTCAGGGTGTCGAGATCGACAAAGGAGGCGACGGCGATGGGCTCGGTCAGGGTGGAGAGGGACTTGCGCTCCATCAGCTGATCCGTCAGGCGGGCCACCAGCCAGTTCAACTCCATGCCGGGCGCGGCCTGGCGGGGATCCCCCACCTTGCGGTTGATGGGGTCGGAACCACAGGCAGACAAGGCCAGGGTGAGGGCCAATGCCGTGATCAATTTGTTCATGGATAAGGTTCCTGTCTCTGCGTCTCACCAGTTATCGGACGAGGCCGGCAAAGCTTGAGTGGGGAATAAGGCACGACTCTTGCTTTGTTCTTGCCATCTGTTGACCCGCACTCACGTCGGCACGGGATCTCCCTGCCCCTGCAAGGTTCATGTTATGACACCCATCAAGACATCGCTGCTCATCGCCCTGCTGCTGGCCGCCGCCAGCGCCCGGGCCGAACTGATCGAAGCCCAGGGCAGCGCCGCCATCCTGGGGGGAGACGAGGCCTACGCCCGCGAGCAGGCCACCCGGGATGCCCTGCGCCAGGCCCTTCTGGCCAGCGGCGCCGCCGTCTCCAGCGTGCAGCGCCTGGAAAACGGCAGCCTGAGATCCGAGCAGATCCAGATCCGCTCCGGCGGTGACATCCGCCAATACCGGCTCAAGCGGGAAGAGGTACGCAACGGCCGCATGTACATCACGGTGCAGGCCGATATCCAGGCCGAGCGCCAGATCTGCCAGAGCCAGCACTACGCCAAGGATTTGACGCTGGTACGGCTGCGGCTGCGTCACCCCGAGCAGGCCAGCTATGGCGCCCTCGACGATCTGCCGGCCAGCCTGTCACGCCGCCTGTTCGAGAAGCTGGCCGCCCAGCCCCAGGGGGTGCTGGCCCACCAATGGCTCGACGAGAACCTCGCCATCGACCCCCTGCACCTGCAACAGGGGGATCGCAGCGCCCTCGAAGAGATCAAGGCCCTGAGCCTGCGCACCGACAGCCAGTACCTGGTGCTCGGCAGCCTGGACGACCTCTCCCTCGAGCCCCAGGGCAACCGGCTGACCAGCTGGTATGAGGATCCCGTCCGCAGCTTTCGCATGCAGCTCTACCTGTTTGACGGCATCAACGGCACCCTGATGGGGCGCAAGGAGTATGAGGGACGGGCCGACTGGACCTTCGCCAAGCAGGAGCGGGTCGGCAGCGACAGCAGCCTGTTCTGGCACTCCAGCTACGGCCAGGAGGTGGACTATCAGCTCAAGGAGGCGGTGCAGGACATCCAGGCCCAGCTCGGCTGCGCCCCGGTCACCGCCCGCATCGTCGCCGTGGGCGAGCGCGGCCCCCACATCAACCTGGGGCGGCGCAACGGGGTCAAGCTCGGGGATCAGTTCCGCATCCAGCACAGCGCCGACTTCACCGATCCCTACGGCAAGGCCCGCATGCAGCGCAATCCCGCCAGCGGCCTGTTCGAGGTGGTCCAGCTGTTTGACGACGGCGCCATCATAGCGACACGGAACAAATATTCGCCATTTAACATCCAGGTGGGCGATTTTGCCCTATTGGAATAGAAATCAAGAGTTTAAAAGCGCGATTCTTTTTGTATAATGCACGCCACTCGCTCCCGTAGCTCAGCTGGATAGAGCGGTCCCCTCCTAAGGGACAGGCCACTGGTTCGAATCCAGTCGGGAGCACCATGATTTTCAAGGCCCCACCCTCGCAAGAGGGTGGGGCCTTGTGCTTTTTGGCTCTCACCGGTGCCGCCAGCGGCCATGAAAAACGGCGCCTGATGGCGCCGTTTATCCCTTCCCCAGCAGTGGGGAGGATCAGCCGGTGTAGGCGGGCAGCAGCCCCGCCATGTTGAGCAGGTGGAAGGCGGCGGTCAGCACGCCAAACAGGATCACCCCGCCAATCATGACCACGCCGCCCGGAGCACGAAAACCCTGGGGCTGGGCGTCGGCGTGGCCCTTGCCGGCACGCACCTTCCAGGCCAGCAGCGGCGGAATGATGCAGGTCCACAGGGTCGCCACGGCCCCCGCATAGCCGATGGCGATCAGGAAGCCGAACGGGAACAGCAGGGAGAGCAGCAGGGGCGGCAGGAAGGTCACCCCCCAGGACTTGGCGCGGCCGGCGCGGCTGTTGTCGAACTTGAACAAGTCCGCCAGGTAGTCGAACACCCCCAGACCCACCCCGATGAAGGAGGAGAGGATGGCCGCCATGGAGAAGCCGTTCAGGGCATTGGCCACCGCCTTGGACTCGATGACAGAGCCCAGCGCCTTGAGCAGGGCATCCACGTTGCCCCCTTGCTCGATCACAGGGCCGAACTCGCTGCGGGGCAGGTTGCCGAACACGCTCACCAGCCAGATAAGATAGAAGGTGAGCGCGATCAGGGTCCCTCCCAGGATGGCGCGGCTGGCGCGGCGCTCCTCGCCGTAGTAGGCGCGCATGGAGGAGACGGAGTGGTGATAGCCGAACGAGGTGAGCGCCACCGGCAGCATCACCAGGGCATAGGGGGCGTAGCTGACTTCACTGCCGACCCGGTCGAACAAGAGATCGAGGCGAATGTTCAGCGACAGGCCAGAGATGCCGAACACGAAGCTCAGCCCCATCAGGATCACCAGCAGCACAGAGATGCGATCCACCGCCCGGGTGGAGTGCCACACCAGCAGGGAGAAGACCAGGGTAAAGAGGATGGAGCCCAGCTGGCTGCCCATCCCCGTCATGCCGTCGATGATGAGACCGGCCGAGGTGATGTAGGCGTAGAGCAGGATGCCGCCGACGAAGTAGACGCTCAGGTTGTTGAGGGCGTTGACCTTCTCCCCCAGCAGATCCCGAGTCACGGTATCGAAGGAGACCCGCAGCGGGTAGCCCTTGTAGGACTCGAGCAGCATCCAGCCGGAGACCGTCATCACCACCATGGTCAGCACCACGGCGAGCACGGACCAGAGGGTCCAGGCCCCCGCCCCCGCACTCGGCAAGCCCAGCATGCCGGCCCCCACACAGACGCCGGCAATGATGCATGCCCCGCCCACCAACGATGGTTTCTGTTCCATTACTCCCCCAAACGGATTGTCGACTGATCGCGGCACGGCGCCGCGCTTCTCCTGCATTCGCCAGTGCTGGCGCCGGGGGACTTTACCCTGCATGCCTTCGGGTATCAAATCCGGGGGCAAAATGGGGCCAGGTCAGCTCGCAATCTCCCTTGGCCTGGCGGCGAAAGCGGCAGGGGTCGCCGCTCTCGTCCACTCTGACGACCGGGGTCGCCGCCATAGAGGGCAAACGGCGCCTCCCCCCCAGTCCTGGCTCAGCCCCCGTACACCGGCAAGATGCCCGCCATGGCCATCAGGTGGAAGATGGCGGTGAGCACCCCGAAGACGATGACGGCCACCACCATGGGCTGGCCGCCGGGGGCCTTGAACCCAACCTCGTCCGGGGCCTGCTCCCGGGACTTCTTCGCCAGCAGGGCCGGGATGATGCAGGCCCAGACGGTCGCCGCGGCCCCGGCATAGCCGATGGCCACCACGAAGCCGAACGGGAACATCAGGGAGAGCGCCAGGGGGGGCAGGAAGGTCACCGCCCAGGACTTGGCACGGCCCTGGCGGCTGTTGTCGAACTTGAACAAGTCCGCCAGATAGTCAAACACCCCCAGGCCCACCCCGATGAAGGAGGAGAGGATGGCCGCCATGGAGAAGAGGTGGATGGCGCTCGATACCCGCCTGGACTCGATCACCGAGGCCAGCGCCCCGAGCAGCACGTCCACGTCGCCCCCCTTGGCGATGACGGGACCGAAGGCGGGGCGAGGCAGGTTGCCGAAGATACTGAGCAGCCACAGCAGATAGAGCGCCAGGGCGATCAGGGTCCCCCCCAGGATCGCCTGTCTGGCTTTCTGCTCCTCGCCGTAATAGGCGCGCATCGATGCCACCGAGTGGTGGTAGCCAAACGAGGTGAGCGCCACCGGCAACATGGCCAGGGCATAGGGGGCGCGGCCCAGCTCCTCGGCGAAGGAGTTGAACAGCTTGGCGGTGTCAACCTTGCTGGCCAGCCCGGAGACCCCGAACACGAAACTCAGCACCATAAAGACGATCAGCACGACCGAAATCCGGTCCACCGCCCGGGTCGAATGCCAGACGAACCAGGAGAACACCAGCACGAACAGGACGGACGCCAGCTGGCTGTCGATGCCGAGCAGGCCCCCCAGGATCAGACCCGAGGAGGTGATATAGGCATAAAGCAAAATGCCGCCCACGAAATAGACGGTCAGATTGTTGAAGAAATTGATCCTGTGACCGAGCAGATCCCGGGTCACCGAGTTGAAGGAGGCGGTCAATGCGTAGGGTTTCAGGGCTTCCAGCAGCATCCAGCCTGAAACCGTCATGACGACCATGGTGAGCATGATGGCGAGGGTTGACCAGCTGGTCCAGGCCCCGGCTCCCGCGCTTGGCAGCCCCAGCATGCCGGCGCCGACACAGACGCTGGCAATGATGCAGGCCCCTCCGATGACGGACGGTGTTGATGTCATGTGTTGTCACTCCCGAAATTTCACAGAGCTGTGAAAAAAAGGGGCACCCAACAAGGTGCCCCTGACTCGTCATGCTTCTATCAATTTTTTCTGCGTCTTGCCCGCTGACGGGTCGTTATGCTCGACCTCTTTCAGTCTGGCGGTGAAGTGGCGCAGCACGGCCGGCTCATAGATGAAGTCCAGCCCCTTCACCCGGTGGGCGTTCTTCTTCACCTCGCCGAAGGCCTCGATGACAAAGTCCATGTGGGTCTGGGTATAGGTGGCACGGGGGATGGTCAGGCGCAGCAGCTCCGCCGGACAGGGGTGCTGCTTGCCGGTGGCGGGATCGCGCCCCAGCAGCAGGGAGCCTATCTCCACCGCGCGGATGCCGGCCACCTTGTAGAGCTCGCACGCCAGGGCATGGGCCGGGAACTGATCCGCCGGGATGTGGGGCAGCAGCTTGCCCGCATCCACGAAGGCCGCATGGCCCCCCGCCTGCTGGCACACCACGCCGATGGCCTCCAGTCCGTCCACCAGGTACTGCACCTGGCCGATGCGATAGGCCAGCCAGTCCTGGCGCATGCCGTCCCGCAGACCCACCGCCAGGCGCTCCATGGCGCCCCCTTCCAGGCCGCCGTAGGTCGGGAAGCCCTCCTGCACCACGCACAGGGTGCGGCACTCGGTGTAGACGTCCAGCATGCTGTCATCCTTGAAGCACAATAGCCCCCCCATCTGCACCATGGCATCCTTCTTCGCCGACATGGCGAGGCCGTCCGCGTACTGGTAGGCCTCTTTGGTGATCTCCTCAATAGACCAGTTCGCGTAGCCGGATTCCCGCTGCTGGATGAAGTAGGCATTCTCGGCGAAGCGGGCCGAATCCATGATGACGGGGATGTCGTACTTTCTGGCGATCTCGTAGACCGCCTTGAGGTTGGCAATCGACACCGGCTGGCCCCCGGCGGAGTTGCAGGTGATGGTGCTGACGATGTAGGGCACGTTGGCAGGATCCGCCTCCAGGATGGCCTCCTCCAGCTTGACCAGATCGAAGTTGCCCTTGAAGTCGGCGGTGACCGAGGTGTCGAACGCCTCCCTGGTGTAGACGTTCTTCGCCACGCAGCAGTTGATCTGGGTGTGGCCCTGGGTGGTGTCGAAGAAATAGTTGGAGAGCGCCACCATCTTCTTGCGATCCAGCCCCTTCTCCTGCTCCCGCTTCTTGATGAGCACGGGGATGTAGATCTGCTCGGCGCCGCGCCCCTGGTGGGTGGGGATGGTCAGCGAATAGCCGAAGATCTCCTGCACCGCCTGCTGCAGGGCATAGTAGCTGCGGCTGCCGCTGTAGGCCTCGTCGCCGCGCAGCATGGCGGCCTGCATGTCCTGGGTGATGGCGCCGGTGCCGCTGTCTGTCAACAGGTCGATGAAGACATCTTCGCTGTCCAGCAGGAAGGGGTTCATGCCTGCCCGGACGATGGCCTCCTCCCGGTAGGCGCGGGTAGTGCGCTTGACCGGCTCGATGACGCGAATACGGAAGGGTTCGGGCAGATGCTTGAAGTTTTCCATAATATAAACACCCCAGATTTGAATATTCAGAATGAGTCTCTTCCCCTGCCGAAAATAGAATATCCGGCAGGTAGGAAATATTGAAAATGGGTGCACGACATGGCCTCGCCAGAATAAACAGGCGAAGACGGGTGCAGCTATTTCAGTTCAGGAATGGAGGCGAGCTCGTGGCATGGCAGGCATGCCGCGCCGCCGCGGGGAATTACAGCGGGAAGAAGAACGCGATCTTGTGATCCAGGGTAAACCACTTGGGATAGCTGACCTTGATATTCATGTTGTTGCTCATCCAATTGAAATTAACAACGCCAAATAACAGCATCCATTATGGTGGGGAGCGCTATATGATCAATTGCAATATGAGCAAAGTGGGATGGCGCTAACAATTTGGCGGGGGATTTTTATACAGCTTATTATCGCCAATCCAAAAGATCCCCCCATCATCCACCTTTTGCCCTTTCCCCCTCAGTGGCTCAACCAGGGCAGCCGTTGCAGCAGCTCGTAGCGGTCAGGGATCGGCGTCTGGCTGACCCAGAGATCCAGCAAGCCGTAGGAGAGCAGCGGCAACACCAGCAGCAACAGGCAGAGCAGCCCCAGCAGCTGGCGGGGGGCAAGCCGGCGCGCCTTGCTGCCAAGATGCAGGGCATCGGCGCTTTTGGGGCAGGCGGCGACGCAGCTCAGACAACTGGTGCACTCCAGGCTTCGCACCGCCATGAGCTGGTGCACCTGGATGCGGGAGGGGCAAACCCGGCTGCACTTGTCACAGTCGTGGCCCTGGCTTCGCAGGCAGCGGACCGGGTCGCGGCGGATGCGCAGAGGTGTCAGCAGGCCGAGTAAAGAGAGCCAGGTGCCGTAGGGGCACAGATAACGGCAGAATCCTTGGCGGAAGCTGGCGGTGAGCAGCAGCACCCAGCCAAGGCACAGACCCGAGATCAGGTTCAAATTGAAGAAGAAAGCCCCCATCTTCATGTCAGCGGCCTGATGATAGGGGCTGGCCAGATAGCCGGGCAGGGCGGCGGCGGGTACCGCCAGCAATATGATGAAGAGCAGAAAGCCGAGCACCAGAAACTTCTGGCCGCGCAACACGGCATCGAGCCAGCGCGGCGGGGTCCACTCCCCCGGCAACAGGCGCGAGCGCAGGCCGTGCAGCCACTCCCCCGCGAGCCCGAGCGGGCAGAACCAGGCACAGAAGGCCCGCCCCAGCAGCAGGGCCGACAGGGATAGCACCAGCACGGTGACGGTGGCCGCCGGGTGGTGGGGGTCCGCCAGCCCCTGTCCGAGCCAGGCCCGCAGCCCGAGTCCGCCGGCGATGGGCAGGAAACCGTCCACCACGTCAGGGCGCACCAGCCAGGGGGGTATCCCCTGCCCCAGTTGCCAGACGTGCAGGCCGTACTGCACCGTCACCAGCCCCCAGCAGAGCAGCAGCAAGTGCCGCGTGCGCCCCCGCAGCCACTGGCCGTCGAGCGCCTCGAGGGCGGGCAGCGGCCGATAACGGTGCCAGAGGGCGAGCGCGGCGGCCACCAGCCCCAGGCCGAGCCAGAGCAGGCTGTCCGCCGCCAGCAACCAGAGCATGAGCAGCAGGCCGAGGGCGAGGCGCCACGGCCAGCCGCTACGCCCCTGCCAGGCCAGCAGCACCAGATAGGCCAGGCCGGCGGCCATGGTCACGGCTTCGATCAGGCTCATGCATCTCCCTCATAGCACTCATTCGGATAAGGGGGCAGGATAACGAACATCTGAGTTGATTATTTTGATCTGCATGGGCAGAGGGGGCCATTCACCCGGATTGGCCCCGCTCGTTTTCACCCTTTGCGGCTGTGGAACAGAAGCTGATCGGACGACCCTGCTCGGCCCAGAAGTGGATATTGAAGCGGCCTGTTCCGACGGTTCAATGCTGTGACCGGGGCAAAACGACCAGGCCAGCTGACGGGCCAGCGCGAAGAGAGTGCAGGGCTATCCATGATCTCGATCATCCCCCTCCCCCTCTTGTGCCTTGCGCGAAAGGGGCTTCATCTACGCTTGAAGTGCGCCGTCCGGGATGACGGCCACTCCCCATCCGTTTGAGACAAAAGAAGGACATCATGGCCAACAAGAAAAAAGGCAAGGCAGAACAAGCACAATCGGTACCGGTCACCGAGCCCAAGCCCCTTGGCAACAAGGCATACGAGAAGGAGCTGCGTCGCCTGCACGTGGAGCTGGTGAAGCTGCAGCAGTGGGTGGTGCACAAGGGACTCAAGGTCTGCATAGTGTTCGAGGGGCGCGACGGCGCCGGCAAGGGGGGCACCATCAAGGCGATCACCGAGCGGGTCAGCCCCCGGGTCTTTCGTGTCATCGCGCTGCCGGCTCCTACCGAGCGGGAGAAGAGCCAGCTCTATTTCCAGCGCTATATCCCCCACCTGCCGGCGGCGGGGGAGATCGTCATCTTCGATCGCAGTTGGTACAACAGGGCCGGGGTGGAGCGCGTCATGGGCTTTTGCAGCCAGGAGGCGAGCGATAAATTCCTGGCGGGGGCCCCCATGGTGGAACAGGCCATGGTCGACTCTGGCATCATACTGCTGAAGTACTGGCTGGAGGTGACCCCGGAAGAGCAGGAGCGGCGGCTGAGGGATCGCATCGACGATGGCCGCAAGATCTGGAAGCTCTCCCCCATGGACATCAAGTCCTTCGATCGCTGGGATGACTACACCCGGGCGCGGGATGCCATGTTCACCGCCACCGACACCGCCTGGGCCCCCTGGTTTGTGGCCCGCTCCGAGGACAAGAAGCGGGTGCGGCTCAACATCATCTCCCACCTGCTGAGCCACGTGCCCTACGAGGCGCTGCCGGCCGAGCCGGTCAAGCTGCCCAGGCGCAAGATTGGCAAGGTCAAGGCCTCGGAGCACCCGTTCCGGGTGATCCCGGAACTGTTCTGATCACCGTCAAGGGGCAGCCTCTGGCTCGCCCCTTGCTCGCTCACACTCTCTCCCTGCTCTGCTGATACTGGCGGATCGCCGCCCTGGCATTGAACAACATGCGGTTCGCTCCCAGCTGGTCGGCCAGCCCGCTGCGGCGCACGTTCTCGAGCACCCTGGGGTTGAGCCCGGCCAGCCAGAGGGTGACGCCCCGGGCGCGCGCCTGCTGCTCCCCCTCCATCAGCATCATCAGCGCCGAGTACTCCACGTCCTGTACCCGGCTCATGTCCAGCACCACCACCTCGGGCTGGTGAGTCTCGATCAGTTCGCGGATCCGGGCCGCCACATGCTGCACGTTGATGAAGAAGAGGCGCCCCTCAGGCCGCAGAATAAGCAGGCCCGGGATCGTCTCGTCATCGGGATGGCGCGCGACCAGCGGCCTCAGCACATCCTCCCCGGGTTTTCGGCCAATCACATAGACGGGCGGCTGCGCCGTCTGGCTGGCGAGTCCCAGCAGAGAGGCCAGGATGGCGACCACTATCCCCTCCAGGGTGCCAAACAGCAACACCCCCAGGCAGGCGATGGCGGCCCAGCGAAACTCCATCATGCGTATCTGCCCTATCTTGCGAAACTCCCCCGGCTGGATGAGCCCCACCGAATAGACGATGACCACCACCGCCAGGGTGGCGCTCGGCAGCCAGGAGAGCAGCGGGGCGAGGAAGATCATGGTGGCCAGCGCCATCGCGGCGGTGACGGCGGAGGCCCACTGGCTCAGGCCCCCGACGGAGCGCACCACGGCGGTCTGGGAGGTGCCGCCTCCCGCCGGCATGCTGCCGCAGAAGGCGCCCCCCAGGTTGGCCAGCCCGGTAGCCACCAGCTCGCGGTTCGGATTGATCTCGGGCTCTTCCTTGCCCACGAAGGCCCGCCCTGCGGCTATGGTCTCGGTGAAGCTCATCAGCGCGATACCCGCCGCCCCCGGCAGCAGCTGCAACAGCAGGGTCAGGTCCGGCATCGTCAGGGCGGGCAGGCCGGTGGGGATGCTGCCGACGATGGCGACGCCCGCCTCATTCAGGCCAAAGCCCCACACCAGGGCGATGCCGATGCCCACCCCCAGCAAGGGGGCGGGGGAATGGGGGAAGCGCCACTCCATGAACACCAGCACCACCAGGGTGACGAGGGCGACCACCAGGGTCAGCCAGGAGCTCTGGGGCAGGGCCTGACCCAGGTGGTAGAGATCCAGGAAGAAGTTCTCCTTCTGGATGTGCACCCCGAACAGCTTGGGCAACTGATCGAGGATGATCACCAGCCCTATGCCGCTCTTGAATCCCACCAGCACCGGCAGGGAGATGAAGTTGGCCACGAAGCCGAGCCGCAGCACCGCCGCCAGCATCAGCATGGCCCCCACCAGCAGGGTCAGGGTGGCGGTCACGGTGAGCAGCCGACCGGGATCCCCATCCGGCACCACCAGCCCGAGCTGGGTTGCGGTCAGGATAGCCAGCGTGCTGGTGGAGCTGACGCTGAGCACCCGGGAGGAGCCCAGCAGGGCGTAGAGCAACATGGGCACCAAGGCGGTGTAGAGACCGACGGCCACCGGCAGACCGGCCACGCTGGCATAGGCCATGGCCTTGGGCAGCACGACGGCCGCCGCGGTGACACCGGCCAACAGGTCGGACAGGGAGCGCCTTGGCGCCGATGCGGGTGATGACATCTTATCCTCCATGATTGCTTGTCTGGCCGCACGCCGGCAGGGCATGGCGCTCAAGGGCGGCCAGGTGCCACATCCTGAGCGCCTGGCTGCGGCGGGATGCAGGCGCGGCGTCAGGGTGAAGTGTATGCGCCAGCCTGACGCCAGACTGAATACTTTCATGTCGGCAAACGGCAACCGCCCAGAAGTGGGATCTCAAACCCGCTCTGGGCGCATTCATCCCCAGTGTCAACCAGGATGAACCCTGTGTCGGCGTGAGCGGCCATCGAAGTGACAGGCCCGACCTCGCGCCTCGCGACGGTGGAAGCCTACTCTTTGCGGCTGTGGAACAGCGGCTGGTCCGATTCGGCCTGCTCGGCCCAGAAGTGGATGTTGAAGCGGGCGTCTTCCGACAGCTCGACCCTGTGCCAATACTGGGGCGGGCTGGTGGCAAACTCCCCGGCCCGGATCACCAGGGTGAGCTCGGGCTGCTCGGCCTGTTCGTCGGCAAAGCCGTGATAGGTGACTGTGCCCGCCATCACGCAGAGCTGGCCGAACACCCCGGCCGCCGTGTTGTGGTGGCTGAGCAGGGCTGCGGGCACGTTGGCGCGGGTGAAGAAGGGGGTAGAGCGGCGCACCACCCAGTGAGACGGAATAAGCTGCATGGCCATATCAGTTCTCCTCAATCCGGCCGGGGCGCCCCGGCCTGGCGTAATCAATGAATCAACGGGGCAGCTGGCGCAGCAGCGGGAAGGCGGCGCTCATCTGGTCCCCCCCCACCACGAAGCCGCACAGCTCGCCATTATCGCCCCTCGCCTCGGCCACCATACCCAGGCCGTTCCAGCGGCACTGCCAGGCGAGATCTTCACCCCGGGTACGACCCGCCAGCTGCAGCGGGTAGCGCGGCGTTTTCACCTTCACCAGCATGGGGGGCAAAGTCAGCGGAGTGGGCGTGCCGAGCAGGGTCTTGGCCAGCGCATTGGCCCCCAGCAGGATGGGTTGCAGGAAGGGAAGCAGCTGACCCCGCCACTGCACGCAATCCCCCAGGGCGAAGATATGGGGGTCGCTGGTCTGCAGCCTGTCGTCGACCAGGATGCCGCGCTCCACTGCCAGCCCGGCCCCACGGGCCAGGGCCAGATTGGGCGCAAGGCCGATGGCGGCGATCACCAGATCCTGCTCGCAGGTTCTGCCGTCACTCAGGGTCACTCGCCAGGCATCGCCCGGCTGGGCATCAATCCTGGCGAGACCCGTCCCGAATTGCAGGCTGACCCCCTGGCTGCAGAGCGCCTGTTGCAGCGGCTGACTCAGCACTGCAGGCAACAGGGCGCTGAGCGGGCTGTCCGCCAGATCCACCAGCGTCACCTCTTTTCCTGCGCTCGCCATGTCCATCGCCAGCTCGCAGCCAATCAACCCGGCCCCCAGCACCAGGATGCGGCGGGCCTGGTGCAGCTGCGCCTCGATGGCGGCATACTCCCGCTGACTGTTGAGAGTGACCAGGTGTTCGCTGCCCGGCAGATCGGGGCGTACCGCGCTGGCGCCGGTGGCCAGCACCAGCTGGCCATAGGGAACTTCCCCCTGCGAGGTCAACAGGGTGCGCCGAACGGGGTCGATGCCGTGCACAGGGCAGTGGGGGCGCCGCCCCGGGGCGCCGAGGGGGGCCAAAAGAAAAACCCCCCACCCCGGGGGC
>NZ_JBSTYM010000045.1:0-11536 GCF_054052445.1 Aeromonas crassostreae
TCACCTTGAGGGTGTCACCGGCCTGGGCCTCGCCCGGCAGGGTCACTGCCACGTTCACGGGGCCGCTGATCTCGCTGCGGTCGATGGTGCCGTCGTTGTTCACATCTTCGGTGATGACCACGGTCGGCGCACCGGTCGCCTGGGTATCAGCGGCCACGCTGTCGCTGTAGCCGCGACCCAGGTTACCCGCCAGATCGGTGTAGCTGTTGTCCTTGACGGTGACGCTGGCGGTGCCTTCAAAGTCCGGGGTCGGGGTGAAGGTGGCGCTCCAGGTATTGCCGTCGTCGGACGTGGTCAGCCCGGTGACGGTGCCGCCCACCACGGTCAGGTCAGCCAGCTCGAAGTCTTGCACCGGCTCGCTGAAGGTGAAGGTGACGACGCTGGTCTCGTCCGCCTTGAGGTCGGTGGCGACGATATCGACCACCACGCTCGGACCCTGGGTATCCACGCTGTAGCCTTCGTTGTCGGTCGCGGTGGCGCTGTTGCCCGCCGCATCGGTGGTGATCACCTTGGCGTCGATGGTCTTGCTGCTATCGGCGACCAGGTCCGCGCCCGGTACGTTGATGCTGAAGGTCTTGTCGGCCAAGACCAGACCCGTGAAGGTCTTGCCGTTCACGGTCAGGGTGACAGTGTCGCCCGCCTTCACGTCGCCGCCCACCGTGCCGCTTACCGGGATCTGCTGGCCGGCTTCCGCCGCGTTGATGATGTCATCCGCCGTGATGTCGGCATCCAGAGTAATACGGGCTTCCGGCGCCGTGGTGTCCAGCAAGGTGGTGTCGTCGGTGGCGCTGGCAGGGTTGCCCGCCGCGTCGGTGACGCTGGCCACCACGGTCAGGTTGCCATCCGCCAGACCGCTCAGGTCAGCGCTGGTCTTGTAGTTGCCGTCGGCATCGGTGACGGCAGTGACGGTCACCTTGTCGCCGTTGCCATCGCTGATCACCAGGGTCACGGTGCGACCCGGGCCGACATCGGAGGTGCCGCTGATGGGCGCGTCGGCCACATTGTCAGCGTTCACGTCATCCAGGCTCACCGTGATGCTGGCGGTGGTGTCCACGCTGCCATCGTCGGCGGCGCTGCCGGTATTGCCGGCGGGATCGGTCACGCTGGCGGTTACCCCATAGCCGCCATCGGCCAGGGGCGTCGCCACCGCCACGCTGAAGCTGCCATCAGGCTGCACCGTGGCCATCAGGCTCTGCTGATTGCCATTGGCGTCTGTCACCACCAGGGTCACAGTGCTGCCGGGGGCGGCATTGGTGGTGCCAGTGATGGTCGGGGTGCTGTCGCGGCTGTTGTCCGGGGCCGATATCGAGATAAGGGGGGCGGTCACATCCGGCAACGACTCGTCATCGCGGCCATCGAGGAGCTCTCGCCGCTCGGCTGTGGTCACGGGCTGCGCCGTGTCAAAACCGCCCTGGGCCAGAGTCGCCCCCCCGCTGCGGTCGACGACGATGAAACCGCCGTTGCCGCTGCCGCCCACCACGCCGCCCCCTACCGCGGGGGCCCCACCGGCCGCCGAGGCTTCGAATGCCTGGGTCGGATCTATGCCGTCGAGGATCGCCTTTTGCAGCGCCGCAATATCGTCTTGTGCACCGGTTGTCGGATCGTTCAGGGTCAAGAGTTCACCCTGCTCATCGGGGGCCATATCGGCCATGGGGACCGGGATCTGCCGTCCATCGGCGTCCACCATGGCGCCGGTGGGCGAGGTCAAGCGAGCCCCCCTGGTCACCACGTCCCCCTCGGCCAGCAGCCGCAGGCTGCCATCCTCCCCGACCAGGTAAACCGGGTTGGTCAGACGGGTCACGACGATGTCCTGTTCCAGGGTGACGATATTGGCGCTCATGTATTCTCCTGATGAGTGGTCCCTGTGATGGGCGTGCAATTTTCCACCGTCCAATCTATTCGAATGAGTCACCAGCAACCAGTGAGGAATTTAGAAAGGATGAAGGGTTTTGAGGGGATATTTCATGGGGAAACAGAAGGGTTGGCATTTACTATGCTTGCTGATAAATAACTATTTATTTCAATCGTTTGATATTGGCTGGCGCCATGGTGAGGCGCCAGCCAGGGTCAGGCTCCCACCCAGAGCAGGATGGCCAGCAGCTGTGGCGACACGATGCGCAGGAACATCACCAGGGGATAGACGGTGGCATAGGCGAGTGCGCTGGCGCCACTGCTGGGATGCATGGCGTTGGCGAAGGCCAGGGCGGGAGGGTCGGTCATGGAGCCGGCGAGCAGGCCACACAGGGTCAGGTAGTTGAGCTTGCCATAATGGCGGGCCAGCACACCGACCACCAGCAAGGGGATCAGGGTCAACGCCACCCCATACAGCACCCAGGTCGGTCCATCGCCATGGAGCAGGGTATCGACGAAACCGGCCCCCGACTTGAATCCCACCACGGCCAGAAACAGGACTATCCCTATCTCCCGCAGGGCCAGGTTGGCGCTGGGAGGCATGAACCAGTAGAGCTTGCCTATGCTGCCGACCCGGGCCAGGATGAGCGCCACCACCAGGGGGCCTCCTGCCAGACCCAGCTTGAGGGCCGCCGGAAAACCCGGCAGATAGAAGGGGATGGAGCCGAGCAGGACGCCGAGTCCGATGCCGATAAACACGGGCAGCATCTGCACCTGTTGCAGCTTCTGCTGTACGTTGCCCACCACGCTGGTGACCGCCTCTATGGCATCGAGCCGCCCCACCAGGTTGAGGATGTCCCCGAACTGCAGGCTGGTCTGGCTGGTCGGCACCAGCTCTACCCCGGCCCGGTTGAGTCGCGAGATCACCACGTCATACCGCTGTTTTATCTCCAGATCGCGGATCTTCTTCCCCAATACCTGCTCATTGGTCACCACGACCCGCTCGACCCTCAGCTCGGTTCCCCGGGTCGAGAGGGAGGTGTCCACCTCCTCCCCCAGCACCAGCAGCACCTTGCGCAAGGCATGACGCTCACCGACCAGGTGCAGCAGATCGCCGGTTTCGATGCAGGTCTCCGGGCGCGGCACCATCAGATCTTCGCCCCGCTTGAGGCGCGAGCAGATGACATCCGCCTCGTCGAGGCTGGGGATCTCCTTGAGCATGAGTCCGTGCATGTTCGGGTTGCGCACCGCGATGTTCATGGTCTGGAGCGTCTCGCGAACCGTGCCGGATTCTTGCTCGAATCGGGCGGCTTCCTCGTCGATCTTGATGCGAAAGAACAGGCGAACCAGCCACATGGTGAGCAAAATGCCGCAGATCCCGAACGGATAGGCTACCGCATAGCCCATCCCCATCAGCGCCGTCGAGCCTGGCTCGGCTCCCAGCTCCGCCAGGATCTGCTGCCCCGCCCCCAGGGAGGGGGTGTTGGTCACGGCGCCGGAGAAGACCCCCAGGATCACCGGCAGGGGCACATCAAACAGCTGGTGCAACACCAGAGCCACCATGCCGCCCAGCACCACCAGCAGGGCGGCAAAGCCGTTGAGCTTGAGCCCTGTGCTGCGCAGGGAGGAGAAGAAGCCGGGGCCGACCTGGATGCCGATGGTATAGACAAACAGGATCAGCCCGAACTCCTGGATAAAGTGCAGGGTATGATCGTCAAAACTCAGCTGGAACAGGCCGGCGAAGTGGCCGACCAGGATGCCGCCGAACAGCACTCCCCCTATCCCCAGCCCCACACCCCGGACCTTCACATTGCCCAGCCAGAGCCCGAGCACCGCCACCAGCGACAACATGCTGATGGAAAGCGCGATTTCACTCATCTCAGCCATCCTTGTTTCGAATCAGACTGAGCCTAGCTTGTCAGCAAAGGGAGCGGGTGACTGTGGGTCGGCGCACGATTCTGGCTTTATTTGAGGCGAAAACTACCAACTAAGGGATATTTTTCGGTGAACACTCAGGAGAGAGAGGCGACATAGCCGTAGATGGCACCAAAATGGCAAGCGCTGCCCCCCAGCACGAACAGATGCCAGATGGCATGGTTGTAAGGGATCCGCCTGTTGGCATAGAAGATGACGCCCAGGCTGTAGATGAGGCCGCCGAGCCCCAGCAGCGCCAGGCCACCCCCCGCCAGATTGAGATAGAGCTGATAGACCACCAGCAGGGAGAGCCAGCCCAGCAGCAGGTAGGTCACCAGAGACAAGCGTTTGAAGCGATGGATGAACACCAGCTTGAACAGCACCCCGGCCAGGGCCAGGGACCAGATCAGCGCCATCAGCCCCCTCGCCAGGGGCGTATCGAGCGCCACCAGCAGAAAAGGGGTGTAGGAGCCGGCGATGAGCAGGTAGATGGCGCAGTGATCGAAGATCTTGCACCTGTGGCGCCAGGGCCCGTCTCCCATGCTGTGATAGAGGGTCGAGGCGAGAAACAGCAGGATCAGGCTGCCGCCGTAGAGGCCATAGCTGAGCCGGGCCAGGGCGCCCTGCTCCCACCCCTTGAGCAGCAGGATGATCCCGCCGACCACGGCGAGCCCCAGCCCCAGGCCATGGCTCCAGCGATTCGCCCACTCTTCACGGGGGGAATAGTCCATCCCATCCACTCTCGACACATGTGATTTGGGTATTTACTCTAGCCAAGCCCATTTAAGAGTACAAGTGTTAGCTGAAAAAAGGGGATGGCTGCCAGCGGCCCCCCTTTGGTGTATCCTCTGCCGCCAGCGGACCCGCCCCCTGGCCCGGTCCTGCGTATTACCCCTGTTGATGCCGCCACTATCCCCCTGGCCCATGCACCCGGATGGTGTGGCCTGGCGGCCTGGTCTGGAGACCCAAATGAACTTGACCGAACTGTTTGCCAAGCCGGATCCGGCCTTCGCCGCCGCCGTCACCCACCTGCTGGAGTGTTTTCACCGCAGCGATGACAGCGAGGCACCCTATCGGCGTGACCGCTTCTGCCAACAGCTCGACGATCCCCGCATGCCGGAGGATGGCATGGATACCCGGGCCTACCTGGCGCGGCTCGAGCAGCTGATCCCCGGCGTCTCCCACCTCGCCTCCCGCCACTATATGGGTCACATGACGGCTCCCCTGCCCGCCTTCACCGGCGAACTGGCGCGCCTGCTGGTGATGCTCAACCAGAATCCGATGAAGATGGAGTCCTCCCGCCTGCTCAGTTTTCTCGAGCGGGAGGTGCTGGCCAAGCTGCATCGCCTCGTCTATCAGGCCCCTGATGACTTCTACCAGAGCCAGATGCATGCCAAGGATGCGGCGCTCGGGGTCATGACCAGCGGCGGCACCATCGCCAACGTCACCGCCCTCTGGCTGGCCCGCAACCATGCCGTGGGGGACAATCTGTTCCATCTGGTCGAGCAGGGCTATCGCGGCGCCGTCATCCTGGGATCGCGCCTGATGCACTACTCCTTCGACAAGGGCATGGATCTGCTGGGTCTGGGGGCCGCCAGCGTGCGCCGACTGGAGACGGATACGGACAATCGCCTCAGCCTGCCCGCCCTGGAGGCGGCCATCGCCGAGTGTCGGGCGCAGCGCATCAAGGTGATCGCCATCATAGGGGTGGCCGGCAGCACCGACTTTGGCTCTGTGGATCCTCTGCCCGAACTCGCCGCCATCGCGCGCCGGGAGGGAGTGCATTTTCATGTGGACGCGGCCTGGGGTGGCCCCACCCTGTTCTCCCCCCGCTACCAGCCCCTGCTGGACGGCATCGCCCAGGCCGATACCGTCACCCTGGATGGCCACAAGCAGTTGCTCATCCCCCTTGGTACCGGCATGTTGCTGTGCAAGCGCCCGGATCTGGTGATGGCGGTCAAGCGGGAGGCTCCCTACGCCATCCGCGCCAGCTCGTTCGATCAGGGTCGCTTCACCCTGGAGGGGACCCGACCCGCCAATGCCCTCTACCTGGATGCCGCCTTCCAGCTGCTCGGCGAGGCCGGCTACCGCGCCCTCATCGAGGCCAACTATGACAAGGCCAGGCGCATGGCGGCACTGATCGACGCAGATCCCGCCTTCGAGCTGATGTCTGCCCCCGTGATGAACCTGCTCTCCTATCGCTGCCTGCCGCCCCACCTGCAGGGCCAGCCCCTGGACGAGGCGGCCAACCTCCAGATCAACGCCTTCAACGTGGCGTTGCAAAAAGCCCAGCGGGCCGAGGGACACAGCTTCGTCTCCCGTACCCAGCGCACCCTGCCTCCCTACGGCGATCAGCCCCTGGTGCTGCTGCGCGCCGTGCTGCTCAATCCCGCCATCGAGGAGTCGGACATACGGGCGCTGCTGGCGGATCAGACCCGGCTAGGCCGGATCATCGCCGCCGAGCTGTTTGTCGGGCACTGACCGGGCCCCCGAGCAGTGACCTTGTTCATCTGCCGCTGTTTGCCGGGCAGCGATGGAAGACGCATTCCCCCAGGACTGCCTTTGTTCATCTGACGCCGTATGCCGGGCAGCGATGGGAAACGCATCCCCCAGGACAGCCCTTGTTCATCTGCCGCTGTATGCCGGGCAGCGATGGGAAATGCATCCCCCAAAACTGCCCTTGTTCATCTGCCATGGTTTGCCCGGCAGCGATGGGGGAACTCATACGGTCAGGACGGGTCTTATTCATTTGCCGTTGTTTGACGGGCGGGTACACTGGCTGAAATTTCGAGGTAGATGGATCAGCATGAAGCAATTTTTTGAATTTATTCCCCTTATCGTTTTCTTTGCCGTCTACAAGATGGTGGACATCTATGCCGCGACCGGCGCCTTGGTGGTGGTCACCGGCCTGCAACTGCTCTATGGCTGGCTGCGCTATCGCAAGGTGGAGAAGATGCAGCTGTTCACCTTCCTCCTGGTCGGCTTCTTCGGCGGCCTGACCGTCTTCTTCCATGATGACGCCTTCATCAAGTGGAAGGTGACCGTGATCAACGCCCTGTTTGCCCTGGCCCTGCTCATCGCCCGCTACGGCTTTGGCAAGAACCTGATCAAGCAGATGCTCGGCAAGGAGTTGCAGGCCCCCGACGCCATCTGGGACAGGGTCAACCTGGCCTGGTCCGGCTTCTTTGCCCTGTGCGGCCTGCTCAATCTCTATGTCGCCTTCACCCTTCCCCAGGAGGTGTGGGTCAACTTCAAGGTGTTCGGCCTGCTCGGCCTGACCCTGGTGTTCACCCTGCTGTCTGGCATCTATCTCTACCGCCACATGCCGGCGGAGCAGAAAGCCCAGCAGAAAAAATAACCGCAACCAGAAAAGGATGGTTCCATGTGGTATCTGATCTACTCGGAAGATGTGCCCGAAAGCCTGCCCCTGCGCAAGCAGGCGCGCCCCGCCCACCTGGCGCGTCTGCAGGCGCTGCAAGATGAGGGCCGCCTGCTGACCGCCGGCCCCAACCCCGCCATCGATGCCGACGATCCGGCGGATGCGGGCTTCACCGGCTCCACCGTCATCGCCGAGTTCAACAGCCTGAGCGAGGCCAGGGCCTGGGCCGATGCAGACCCTTATGTGGCCGCCGGCGTCTACGCCAGCGTCACCATCAAGCCGTTCAAGCAAGTCTTCTGAGCTCGGGCAAGAGACAAACACAAAGGCCGGACCCATGTCCGGCCTTTTGCTGTCAGTGACTCACCCGTTGCCGGGCCCTCAGGCCCGCGCCACGAACCAGGGGTTGAGAATGTCGGCCTTGTTGTAGACGAGGGGGGCGCCATCGAGCCGGGTGACGCTGCCCCCCGCCCCCTCCAGCACCGCCTGAGCCGCCCCCGTGTCCCATTCGCAGGTCGGCGCCAGCCTGGGGTAGAGCTCGGCGCCTCCCTCGGCGATGACGCAGAACTTGAGCGAGCTACCCATGGAGACCAGTTCAATCTCCCCCAGGGGAGCGAGAAAATCCAGGGTCTCCCGGGAGAGATGATTGCGGCTGCCCACCACTCGCCAGGGCGCCCCTTCCCGGTGAGGCCGGGTCCGGATCGCCGTACGCTCGCCCGCCGCAATGCGCCAGGCGCCCAGCCCCTTGCCGCCATACCACAAGCGGTCGAGCACGGGGGCATAGACCAGACCCCAGACCGGCCGCCCCTGCTCGATCAGTGCGATATTGACGGTGAACTCGCCATTGCGGGAGACAAACTCCTTGGTGCCATCCAGGGGATCCACCAGCCAGTAACGCTGCCAGCCGAGGCGCGCCTGCTGCACCTCCTCGCCGGACTCTTCTGACAGCACCGGGATCTCCGGGGTCAGACGAGCCAATTCCGCCACTATCACCTCATGGGCGGCACGGTCCGCCGCCGTCAGGGGACTCTCGTCGGCCTTGTACTCCACGGTAAAGGCCTGCTGGTAAATGGTCAGGATGGCATGGCCGGCGGCCCGGGCGATCGCCTCGAGCTCACTTATCTGGGAGGGAGACATAAATAGCTTCCAAGTCAAAAGATAGCTCAGTCTAACCGAACGGGGCCCCCGGGCTTATAGCCGTTTCTCATGAGTTATTCCCTGTCAAAAGTGTCAGCCGGGCACTGTCAATTCTGACAGAGAGCAATCGCCGCCGTTGAGCTAAATATCAATTCGGCGCAACCGCGTCGTTACTCAAGGAAGAGCATCCATGAAAAGAACCACGACGACTCTCGCCCTGCTGCTCGCCGCCCTGCCGCTGCTCGGCCAGCCGGTCCTGGCGGCGAACAAGGTGGCCAATCCACCGGTGGCCAGCACTCCCGCCAGCCAGTCAGGGAAGATCAACCTCAACACCGCCAGCCTGAGCGAGCTCACCAGCCTCCAGGGCATAGGCGACAAGAAAGCCCAGGCCATCATCGACTATCGGGAGAAACAGGGGAAATTCAGCTCTGTGGACCAGTTGGCCGATGTGAGCGGCATAGGCCCGGCCACCCTGGAGGCCAACCGGGATCAACTCATCGTCAAGTAAGATAGGATTGGACTCAAAGTGGGGCGGCCGGTGGCTGCCCCATTTTTCTTCGGGTATCATGACGGCACTTTGTCTCACCGGATATATCTCCATGAAGAAGACCCCGCTCGTTGTTCGCAAGGCCGTGCTGCCCGTTGCCGGCCTGGGTACCCGTATGCTGCCCGCCACCAAGGCCATCCCGAAAGAGATGCTGCCCGTGGTCGACAAACCGCTGATCCAGTATGTCGTGCGCGAGGCCATCGCCGCCGGGATCAAGGAGATCATCCTGGTCACCCACTCCAGCAAGAACTCGATCGAAAACCACTTCGACAAGAGCTTCGAGCTGGAAGCGACCCTGGAGAAGCGGGTCAAGCGTCAGCTGCTGGAAGAGGTGCAGCAGATCTGCCCCAAGGACGTCACCATCATGCATGTGCGCCAGGGGGAGGCAAAGGGGCTGGGCCATGCCGTACTCTGCGCCCACCCGCTCATCGGTGACAACCCCTTCGCCGTGCTGCTGCCGGATGTGCTGATCGACGAGGTGGCCAGCGATCTCAAGCGGGACAACCTGGCCGAGATGGTGCACCTGTTCGAGGCGGATCAGGTCAGCCAGATCATGGTCGAAGCCGTCCCCGAGAGCGAGGTCGACAAATACGGCATCGCCGACGTCAAGGGAGAGGCGCTGACCGCCGGCATGTCCCTGCCGATGCAGGCCATCGTCGAGAAGCCCCCCCGGGATGAGGCCCCCTCCAACCTGGCGGTGGTCGGCCGCTACGTCTTGTCTGCCAACATCTGGCCCCTGCTGGAGAAGACCCCGGCCGGCGCCGGTGACGAGATCCAGCTGACCGATGCCATCGCCATGCTGATGGAGCGCGAGCAGGTCAATGCCTACTCCATGAAGGGCAGAAGCCACGACTGCGGCAGCAAGCTCGGCTATATGAAGGCCAACGTCGAATATGCCAGCCGCCACCGCGAGCTCGGCAACGAATTCAAGCAGTGGCTGACCCAGTTCGTCAAACAGTTGTAAACGCTAAAAATTTAGCCATATTGCAAAATATTAAACGGGGCATCAAACGATGCCCCGTTTCCATTTATGAAACAAAAATTCAGCTTTGAGCAAACAATTATGCACCAAATCATGGCCTTGTAATTCAATCACGCTTGTTCTATAAGGTTTAAGGCTTGTTCCGAGCCCTTGCATAAAATTCCTAAAAAAATAGAAGATACAGGTGGAAGTTCCATGAATAATCCGTCAAAAGGGACCTTTTTAGGTCACCCTAAGGGGCTCTTTTTGCTCTTTAGCACCGAACTGTGGGAGCGGTTCTCCTACTACGGCATGCGTGCCGTGCTGGTGCTCTATCTCACCGACCTGACCGCCAACGGCGGCATGGGCTGGAGCCAGGCCGATGCCCTCAAGCTCTACGGCATCTACACCGGCCTGGTCTATATCACCCCCCTCATCGGCGGCTGGCTGGCCGATACCATCCTAGGTCAGCGTCGCTCCATCCTGATCGGCGCCATCCTGATGGCCGCGGGTCAATTTACCCTGGCACTGCCCCATGCCATGTTCCCGGAGATGGTCAACAGCGTCTTCTATGCCGGCCTCGCACTGCTGATCGTGGGCAATGGCCTGTTCAAGCCGAACATCTCCACCATGGTGGGCGATCTCTATCAGGAAGGGGATCACCGCCGTGACGGAGCCTTCACCATCTTCTACATGGGCATCAACCTGGGTTCCCTGCTGGCCGGGGTGATCTGCGGCGCCGCCGCCACCGCCTATGGCTGGCAGGCCGCCTTCGTCGGCGCCGGCATCGGCATGCTGCTCTCCCTGGTGCTGCAGGCCACCATGGCCCAGAACTTCCTCGGTGACATTGGCCGGGTCCCTGCCGCCAAGCTCGCCGCCGCCAAGCGGGCCAAGAACCAGAAGGCGCCCCTCACCAAGCAGGAGGTGGATCGCATCAAGGTCATCCTGATCCTGGGCCTGTTCACCATCATCTTCTGGGCCGGCTTCGAGCAGGCAGGCGGCCTGATGAACCTCTACACCCAGGAGTACACCGACCGCATGATCGGCAGCTTCGAGGTGCCGACCGCCTGGTTCCAGTCCCTGAACCCCTTCTTCATCATCACGCTGGCACCCATCGTCGCAGCCATCTGGATCAAGCTCGGCAAGAAAGAGCCGAATTCGCCCATCAAGTTCGCCATGGGCCTGCTGTTCCTGGCCGTCGGCTTCCTGTTCATGATCGGCGCCGTGCTGGAGCAGGGTGGGGATCAGAGCGTCAAGACCTCCATGTTCTGGCTGGTCGGCGCCTATCTGTTCCATACCCTGGGTGAGCTATGCCTCTCCCCCATCGGTCTCTCCATGGTCACCAAGCTGGCGCCGCTGCGCCTGGCTTCCCTGATGATGGGTGCCTGGTTCGGCTTCGTCGCCCTGGCCAACTATGCCGCCGGTTTCATCGGCTCCTTCGTCGGGGAGTCCGGTGCCATCGCCATCTTCGGTGGCATCGCCGCCGCCGCCGTCATCAGCGCCCTGCTGCTGCTGACCATGGCCAACCGTCTGGTCTACTGGATGCACGGCGCCGAAGGCCCCGCCCAGGCACCCGCCGAGCAGGCAGAGAAGCCATTGCACTCCGCCACCGTCTGACGGTGATGCCTTGCCATCATGAAAAGGGCGCCCCTGGGGCGCTAATGCCGATCAGTTAAGGATCCATTGACCGATCCTCCTGATGTGTAAAAATCCGAAACCTATTGATTTGGTTTCGGATTTTTTATGCGTA
>NZ_JBSTYM010000046.1:0-6203 GCF_054052445.1 Aeromonas crassostreae
AACCGCCCCGGGCCCCGGCCCGCAACCACCGACACGCCCGCTCCGGCGGCGCCCTTCTCACTTGCGGCGAGGAACGGCGTGGGGTCAGATGGCTTCGTCCATCTGATCGATCTTGCCGAGCAGGGCGCGCAGACGCTCTTGCCAGGCTTGATGCTCGTTGCGCAGCTGATGGTTCTCATCTTGCAGCTGGTTGTTCTGCTGCTTCAGTTCGTCCAGCTCCATCTTCAGCAGGGAGATGTTGTCGACGGCGGATTGGACTTTGGATTCGAGTTGTTCAAGGACTTCTAGTGACATGATGCGTACCTGTTTGTTCAATTGCGATGCCCCACAGAGGGCAATGCCAGCGCGTGGAGTCAGCATACCCTGAGCCGCTTCGCACAAACAAGCCGGCACGAGGGAAAATGCGGTCTCGCCGCCATCCCAGCTCAAATCTGCGTCGATTTTCTTCACATGGGCCGGGATTCATCCCTGCCAGGCGATATATCCCCCCAGCAGCAGACAGGCCATCAGATACATGAAGGCGCCATAGGTCAGGTTCCAGCGCAGCAGCAGGGAGGCACTCAGGTTGTAGCGGGCGGCCAATGCCAGGTTGGAGCCGGAGAGCGGGCTGGTACCGGTCGCCAGTCCCCAGCCCAGCAGGAAGCACATGCCGAGCAGGCTGGGATCCGGATGCAGGGGCCAGAGCAGCGGCGCCAGCCCCGAGATGCTGATCAGGGGATGCACCCCGAAGATGGCCACCACCAGGATCAGCAGCAGGGTCAGCGACGCCTCGAACCAGCCGAAGTGCTGGAACAGCGGCAAGCCGTGATCGCCGACGGCCAGGGTGGACAGGGCGCTATTGATCCCTGCCGCCAGCAGACCGGCACCGAGAAACAGTACCAGCTGGCCGCCGATGGCGGGGAAGCGCTCCACCACCTGACGCTTGAGCGCCAGGGTGCGCCCCTGGCGTGGCATGAAGATCAGCGCCAGCAAGGGGGCCACCAGAGCGATCACCGCCAGAATGCTGAGGGCGGGCCACCACTGCTTCACCAGCAGCACGGCCGCCGCCAGGGCCAGCGGCAGTCCCAGGGTCTGCAAGCGCAGCGGATAGCCCTGAAAATCGGCGATCGCCCCCAGCCGCTCGACCTGCCAGGCGGTGACCCCCATGGCGATGAGGGCACCGAGCATGCCGAACGGCAAGATGGGAGCCAGTCGCATGCCGGGGGCATAGGTGAGCGCCACCGCCATGGCCACGAAGAAGGGGGACCAGAATGCGGCGGCACAGAAAATGCGGCTCAGCACCATGACCTGGCGTCGCTCCAGGCGGTTGTTGCGCTCCAGTCGATCGCCAATGATGAAGAGCACCGACAGATTGATCACGGCCCCCAGCAGATTGAGGCTCGCCATGGTGCTCCACAGCCCCTTGCGGCCTGACCAGGCAGGGGTGCCGGTCAGCAGCCCCGAGGTCGCGAGATTGAGGGTGCTCACGGCGGCGAACATGGTCAGCATGTTGATGTTGGGCAACAGCCACTCCCCCAGGGTGAGGTCGGCGCCACGCACGAAGGAGAACAGCAGCAGTATCAGGGCGGCGCCGTATAGCGCCAAGGCTTGGCGCCTGGCGGCTCCCGCCATCCTGGGCCAGGTCAGCAGGGACGCCATCCAGGCCGCCAGGGCGGCGGGCCAGGGCGAGATGCCCCCGTAAAGGTGCAGCAGATTGAGCAGCCACATTGCCAGGATGAGCCATCCCGACCACCACTTGGCCATGGTCCAGCCTTACATCAGGAGAGTCAGAGGCACTGGTCCATGTCCAGCGAGGGTTTGTCGCACTCGGGATGACCGACGATCTTGGCAGGCACGCCGGCGACCGTGGTATGGGGCGGCACCGGGTTGATCACCACGCTCCCCGCCCCTATCTTGGCCCCCATGCCGACCTCTATGTTGCCGAGCACCTTGGCACCGGCGCCGATCATCACCCCTTCACGGATCTTGGGATGGCGATCGCCCCCCTCCTTGCCGGTTCCCCCCAGGGTGACGCTCTGCAAGATGGAGACATCGTCCTCGATCACCGCCGTCTCACCGACCACTATGCCGGTAGCATGGTCAAACATGATGCCTTTGCCGATGCGGGCGGCGGGATGCACATCCACCCCGAACACCACCGAGATCTGGTTTTGCAGATAGAGCGCCAGCGGGCGGCGCCCCTGCTGCCACAACCAGTGGGCCACCCGATAGCCTTGCAGGGCGTGGAACCCCTTGAGATAGAGCAGGGGGGTCGAGAAGAACTCGACCGCGGGATCCCGCTCCTGTACGGCACAGATGTCGGCTGCCACCACGGCCAGCAGGTCGGGATCGCTGCGCAGGGCCTGCTCTATCACCTCGCGCAGGGCGATGGCGGGCATGGTGGCGCTGTCGAGCTTGTTGGCAAGCTGGAAGCTCAGGGCCGAGCGCAGCGTCTCATGATTGAGAATGGTGGAGTGGAAGAAGCTGGCCAACATGGGCTCCTGGGTCGCCATCATGCCCGCTTCCTGCTGAATTTTTTGCCACGTACGGGCAACCAGATCATCCATGTTACTGCCTACTGTTGTTCGATGGGGGAGCCTTGCCGTTCCTTGTGCACCACAGAGATGGGGTCCATGTGAATGATGACGTCCGTCCGCTCAAAGGCCTGGCGCACCGCCAGTTCCGCCTCGTCGGCGATCTGGTGGGCCTTGACCAGGGGGAGCTGATCATCCAGCTCCAGATGTAATTGCACAAAACGGGTCGGCCCGGATTGGCGGGTACGCAGGTCATGCACACCGTGCACACCGGCGACCTCACAGCAAAGGGCCATTATTCTCGCTTGTTCCTCCTCTGGCAACTGGCGATCCAGCAGGGCCTGCACCGACTCGTACCCTATGGTCAACGCCCCCCACAGCAGGAAGAGGCCGATCAGGATGGCAAACAAGCCATCGGCCCAGAGCCAGCCCTGTCCCGCCAGCACCAGGGCGAGCAAGACGCCGCCGTTGAGCAGCAGATCGGAACGGTAGTGCAGCATGTCCGCCTTGATGGCCACACTGCCGGTGCGCCGCACCACGAATTGCTGGAAGCCCACCAGCAGCAGGGTCAGCACCATGGAGCCCAGGCTCACCCAGATGCCCGCCTCCAGCCGCAAGATGGGATCCTCCTTGAGCAGGGAGGAGATGCCGTGCATCACCAGCAGCAGGGCCGACCCCGCGATGAAGGCGGACTGGATCAGGCCGGCCAGGGATTCCGCCTTGCCATGGCCGAATCTGTGCTCCTCGTCGGCGGGGGTCATGGCATAGCGGATGGCGAGCAGGTTGATGATGGAGGCACTCACGTCCATGAAGGAGTCGGTCAGGGAGGCCAGCAGGCTGGAAGAACCCGTCATCAGCCAGGCGATCAGCTTGCCGGTGATGAGCAGGGTGGCCGTGCCGACGGCGGCCATGCTGGCCAGGGTCACCCAGCGGGAATATTGTTGATGGCTCACAACCGGCTTTCCTCTTGCGGTTAAAAATCTATTATACCCTGACCCTGCGCCCCCCTTGGCGCGAAAAATGATCGGAACTGGCGACTGATGAACAGAATTTTGCTGGTCGATGACGACCTGGACCTCACCCAGATGCTCCACGAAATCCTGACCCTGGAGGGTTTCCAGGTGACGGTGGCCGACGATGGCGAGCAGGGACTGCACCAGTTGGCGCTGCACGCCTTCGATCTGATCCTGCTGGACGTCATGATGCCCAGGCTCAACGGCTTCGCCATGCTGGCCAGGCTGAGGGAGCGGCTCGATACCCCAGTATTGATGCTGACCGCCCGCGGCGACAGCCAGGACAGGGTCAATGGTCTGGAAGCGGGCGCCGATGACTACCTGGCCAAGCCATTCGACGACAGGGAGCTGCTCGCCAGGATCCGCGCCATACTGCGCCGCACCCAGGGCAGCAACCCAGCGCGAGTGGGCGCCGACGAGGTGCAGTTCATGGATATCCAGCTGCAACCCGGCTTGCAGCAGGCCTGCTGCGACGGCAGGCAGCTGGAGCTGACCGCCACCGAGTTTGGCCTGCTGGAGTGCCTGCTGCGCAGCCCGGGGCAGATCATCAGCAAGAAGCAGCTCTCGGAACAGGTGCTCGGCAAGAAGCTCGAGCCCTTCGATCGCGCCATCGACATGCACCTGAGCAACCTGCGCAAGAAGCTGCCGGAGCGAGCCGATGGTCAGCCCCGTTTCAAGACGGTGCGGGGCCGCGGCTACCTCTGGCTGGACGCGACATGAGACTCCCTCCCCTCCATGGTCTCTCGGGTCAGATCTTTCTCTGGTTCTGGAGCATGTTGCTGCTGATCCTGGCGGTGGTGATCAGCCTCCCCTCCCTGGATCCACGCAACACCATCCCCCTGCCCCCCAAGGAGCGGCTCTCCATGCAGCAGCACGTGCGCACCCTGCTGCAAGGTGCCCGGCCCGACCGGGCATTCGACCTGCAACAGGCGTTGCAGGCCGCCGGTCTGATGCAGGTGGGCAGCATCTATGTGCGGGACCAGGCGGGCCAGGTGCAGGCCTCCACACCGCCGGACAAGTTCGTGATGCGGTTCATGCTGGAGGTGGATCAGCCGGACAACCCCATGATGGGCCGCGACCACAACGATGCGGTCACGGGTCCCTTCCTGCTCGAGCACAATGGTCACAGCTACCAGGTCTACTTTGGCCTCAATGTCGACAACCCCTATCTGTTTCTGGTGATCCAGATCCTGGATCACCCCGTGCTGATCCTGTTGGTCGCCATGCTGATCAGCACGCCACTGTGTCTGTTGCTCGCCATGCGGCTGACCCGCCCCATTCAGCAGTTGCAGCAATCCGTCTCCCAAATCGCCGCCGGTGAGCTGGAAACCCGGATCCCCAACCTGGAGCGGCGCGACGAGATTGGCCAGCTGGCCGACAACGTCAGCCACATGGTGGAAACTCTCAAGCTGATGATACAAAAGCAAAAACAGCTGTTATCTGACATCTCGCACGAATTGCGCAGCCCCTTGACTCGCATTCAGCTGGCCCAGGCGCTGATCCGTCGCAAGCAGGGCGACAGCAACGAGCTGGCCCGCATCGAGTCTGAAATAGGGCGGCTCGACAAGCTGATCGGCGACCTGCTCGATCTCTCCCGCGCCCAGCAGCGGGTGGAAGCCCCCATCCAGCATCCCCTCGCCGAGCTGCTCGAGCCCATACTGGATGACGCCCTGTTTGAGGCCCATCAGAGCGGCAAGCGCCTGATCCTTCCCCCCCTGCCCAGCCTCTCGCTGCGGATGTGGCCCGAACTGCTGGCGCGCGCCCTGGAGAATCCGCTGCGCAACGCCCTCAAATACGCCGAGAGCCTGATCGAGGTGGAGTGGCACAGCACGGCGCAGCATTGGACCATGAGCATCCGCGATGACGGGGCAGGAGTGCCCAGCGACCAGCTGGCGCTGCTGTTCCAGCCCTTCTACCGGGTCGACGATGCCCGCAACAGCCAGACCGGCGGGACCGGCCTCGGACTGGCCATCGCCGCCGAGGCGGTGCACCGCCATGGCGGTCATATCACGGCCGCCCATAACGTGCCCCACGGCCTGCTCATCACCATCACGCTGCCCCTGACATGAGCCTCTTTTCATTGCCGCAGCGGCTGGGTATGCTGACGCCCCTCCCGGCCCCCATCAGGATCTTGTCATGCTCGATATCGTGCTCTATCAACCGGAAATTCCCCCCAACACGGGCAATATCATCCGACTCTGTGCCAACACCGGCTATCGGTTGCACCTGATAGAGCCACTAGGATTCGAGTGGGACGACAAGCGGGTCAAGCGCGCCGGGCTCGACTATCACGAATTCGCCGACGTGAAGCGCTGGCCAAGCTATGAGGCCTTCCTCGCGGCCGTGGCGCCCAGGCGGGTATTCGCCTGCACCACCAAGGGTGCCCGACCCCACTCGGCCGTCGACTTCACCCTGGGGGATGCCTTGCTGTTCGGCCCCGAGAGTCGTGGCCTGCCCATGGAGATCATCGAGAGTCTGCCGGGCGAGCAGCGCCTGCGCATCCCCATGCTGCCCCAGAGCCGCAGCATGAACCTGGCCAACGCCGTCTCGGTGTTCGTCTACGAGAGCTGGCGCCAGCTCGGCTATCGAGGCGCCCAGTAGAACCCCACGACACAGAGGGCCCCCGGGCGGGCCAGCCGGCCCCGGCGGGTTCGGGGGGGGGGGGGGGGGTCAGGGG
>NZ_JBSTYM010000047.1:0-6071 GCF_054052445.1 Aeromonas crassostreae
TATGGTAGGTGGCAAAAAACCCGCACGCCCCCGGGGCCCCCGGGGCCCCCGTTCCCACTTCAATATTGCTCGAAGACTCAGCGTTCTTTCAAAACACACTCTATAGCGGTGAGCTGGATCCTGTTTCAAGCATTCTGATCTTGGAATCGTGTGGCACTTTGCTATCTATAGACAAGGATAATACCTGCCTATGTCATCTCACTATTTCTGGCTAGATATGACAGAGAGTGAAGCTCGTCCCATCAGTTAAAGTCCCATTCTTCATGCAGAGAGGAAAACATGGATTTCTCAGAACAGCTACAGAGTCTCGCCAAGAAAATTGCCCAGCAGTCATCGATGATCACGACCGAGGAGGCAACCAAGAACGCTTTTGTCATGCCATTTCTCAATCGCGTTCTAGGCTATGATGTTTTCGATCCTACCGAGGTGATCCCTGAATTTACTGCTGATACAGGCATAAAAAAGGGCGAGAAAGTTGACTACGCCATTCTCAAAGATGGGCAAGTTCAAATTCTGGTTGAGTGCAAAAAATACAGTGAGAAACTGTCTGCCAAACACTCTGGACAACTCTTTCGATATTTTTCTGTCACCAATGCTCGAATCGGTATTCTGACCAATGGCGCTCAATACGAGTTCTATACCGACCTGGATGCCCCAAACAAGATGGACGAGAAGCCATTTCTGACATTGGACCTTGAAGATATGGACGAGCATGTCGTTCCCGAAGTGTTGAAGCTCACCAAGACCGCCTTCGATGTTGAATCTGTCGTCGATGCCGCAGGGGAGCTTAAATACCTCAGTCAGATCAAAAAACTGCTCGCAGAACAATTTGGGGCACCAGAAGAAGACTTTGTACGGTTTTTTGCTTCCCGTATTTACGACGGAGTGCTTACCGTTCGTGTAAAACAATCTTTCACTGATATTACCAAGAAGGCCCTGAACCAGTTCCTCAATGACAGCATCAATGCAAGATTGAAGTCAGCCATCGGGAGCAGTGTCAGCACATCTACTATTCAGCCCATTTTTGAGAATGAACAATCTACGGTAGATAGCGAAAACTCAGGTAATCAAGAAAGGTCAAAGGTTGAAACGACCATTGAAGAAATGGAGGCCTTTAACGTTGTCAAAGCAATCCTGAGACAAAAGTTTGACGTGAGTCGGATAGCGCCACGAGATACCCAAAGCTATTTTGGTATCCTGCTCGATGATAATAACCGCAAGCCACTATGCAGGTTACATTTCAATGCCAAACAGAAATATCTTGGTTTGTTTGATGAAGAGAAAAAAGAAACCAGGCATCCAATTAGCTCCATAGATGAAATCTTTACCTTTGCTGATCAACTGCTGGCTGCAACAACCGTCTACGAATAATTGTGGTCCATGGGAGCGCCTCCCCCTATTCCCCTACTGCCAGGGAAATAAACAGACCTGGGTCATACGAAACCACATTCAACAACAGCCTGATCCGCTAGCTGATAACACTCCTTTGCCACATCACCAGCCATTCTGAGTCTGCATCGGGCAGACTCAGAAGCGGGGGATAGAAGGAGAGCATGCCTGCTCAGGACTTGATATAGGCAAATCCCTGTTGTTGCAGCTCGATCAGGGCCAGCACGCCGGTGGAGACCACCTCGACCCCGGGGAGCAGCTGGTCGGGAACCAGCCGCTGGCCCCGCAGGGAGTTGGCACAGGCCAGCAGCCTGACCCCCCGCGCCAGCAGGGCGGGCCACTGCGGCTCGCTCTCCCCGGTCGTCAGCAGGCTGGTCACCCCATTGCCATTGACCAGCAGCACCAGCTCCCCCGGCTCTCCCGCCATATCCTCTAGCAAGTTGTTGATATTATTGAATGCCATCCGGCTGCGCTCCCGCTCGGACAGGTGAAAGACCACTCGTATCATCTGATGCCTCCTTGTCAGTGACCCCCATGATGACAGCCAGACGACCCCAAGGCGAGCCTCCCGGGTTGACCCTGAGTGCCGACGGGATCAGGATGAGATGACCGGCCATGGCGAGCCCGCCTCTGGCTGCGCAATCAAAAAAATAATATTTGAATGAAAAAGCGACGCGCTGCGGTCTTCTGGATGGATTGGCAACGTTGGCTGGCGGACGGGCTGCTCGGCGCGTGATGCTCACCCTGCTGAACCGAGGGCGTCTGGCCGCTCGACTCTCAGACACGAAACAGCCCCGCCGATCTCCCGGCGGGGCTGTTTGGCTGCTCATCTCTTACTTGAACAAGCCCTTGAGCAGCTGGTCCGCCACCCCCTTTATCTGCTCGTCCTCCGCCTTGTCCCCGAGCAGCTTCTTGAGCCCCCGCTCGGCCTCCTTGCGGGCCTTCTCTTCCAGCAGCTGGTTGTCGGCCAGCAGTCCCTTGACGTCGAGACGATAACTGGGCTGACGCCAATGGCCGCCGATGATCACCGGGATGGTGATGCCCTTGAGATCCTCGAGCGCCTTGCCCCCCTGCCCCTTGCTGGTCTCGACCACGGTCGTGGCCATCAGAAAATCCAGGGTCTCGGGCACCAGCGCCGTGCTGCCCTTGCCTTCGACCCGCAGCGCCGGCGCCAGCAGCCGGATGTCCTCACTGCTTGCCTTACCCTGCCCGATCCGAAAATGGGCGGTCAGGGCGCTGAAGTCGGTCTTGCGCGCCTCCTTGGTCTCGCTCGCCTTCTCGCCCTTGAGGATCGCCCTGGCCTCCCGCAGCATCTGCGGCAAGTTGATGCCATGGAGGGCGCCATCTTCCACCTTGAGATCCAGGGTACCTGCCAGCTGGCTACGCAAGGCATGGGAGGAGAGGCCACGCCCGCTGAGCCGGATATCGGCACTGCCCCGCCCGACCAGCAGATCGGTCTGGGCCAGGGTCTGCAGCAGGGGTTGCAGAGCGACACCGACTATCTGCTTGTGCACCTTGAACGTCGCCGGCTGCTGGCGCGCATCTATCACCCCTTCCCCCTGGGCAGAGCCGCCAAACAGCCTGGCGCTGAAGCCCTTGATGGTGACCAGGCCGGTATCTGCCGCCAGTGCCAGATCCACCTGCTCGGCCTTGACGACATCGGCTATCAGGGTGTCCGCCTTGAGTCTCCCCGCCAGATCCAGCCCCTTGAGCCAGCCGAGATCCGGCTCGGCCGCCCTGGCCGGTGCCGCGCCCGTGCTGCCAGCGCTGCCAGCGTCCTTGCCTGCCATCTCGTCAGCCACGGGCTCGCTGCCCGCCCCTTTGGCAACCGGCGTCGCCTTGGCGACGGCGGGACGCCAGGCGTCCAGATCCAGCCGCTCGGCCGCCAGATCGAAGCGGATCCCGGGGATCGCCTTCATGATCATGCTGGCACTGCCCGCCAACCGCAGCTCATCGGCGCCCAGGGCCACCCTGGACAGGGACAGCGTCTTGCTCGCCATGGCCCATTGCCCCTCGGCACCGAGCGAAACCTTGATCTCGGGTCTGGGCAGCGCCGGCCCCTTCAGCACCCCATCCAGGGTGACATCCGTCAGATCGAGCAGGCTCTGCGCCTCATTGAGCCGCCCCTTGAGGCTGGTGGTCAGATCGAAGGCAAGTGCCCCCTGCCGGCCCTGGGCGCTCAGGCCAAGCTGACTCCACTGCCCCAACTTGAGGCGATCCGCCCCCAGCGTGAAGCGATCGAGCCGGGTATCCCCTCGCGCCAATTCGCCTTCCATCTCGAGTCCCTCCAGTTCGCTGCTCGCCAGATCCCGGCCCAGCCTGAACCGGGTCTGCCCCTTGGCCGCCAGGGTCAGCCCCTGATGCTCGCCGCTCAGAGAGAAGGTCATGGGCACCCAGCTATCGGGCTTGAGCTCACCCAGGGAGAGATCGAGGTGGGTCAGTTGGAGGTGGGAGCCGTCGCGATCGTCGATCACCAGGGCACTGGCCTGGGTCAGGGAGAGGCCCTCGACGGCCAGTTGCCAAGGCTCGGGAGCTGATGCTTGCCCGCCATCCCCCTGGTCCGGCGTCTTGGTGCTGGCCCCGCCATCTTGTCCGGTGCGGGCCAGACCCGTCAGGTTGGAGCTGCCATCGGCCCGGGTCTGGATGAAGAGATGGGCGCCTGCCAGGGCCACCTCGCCAACCTGCAAACGACGGGAGAGCAGGGGCAGCACGGCGACCGAAGCCTGGCCGCGCTCGAAGCGCACCAGATCCGGCTCGGCAAATCCGGCTGGATTGCGCAGCGCCGCCTGCTCGAGGGAGAGTCCCAGACTGGGCCAGAAGGTCCAGCTGATGGGGCCGTCGATGACGAGCTCCCGCCCCGTGTTCTTCTTCACCTGCTCCATCAGCAGGGGCTTGAACTGTTCGGGATCAACCAGGGTCACCAGGCTCGTTATCGCGATCAACAAGGCTGCCGCCAACCCCAGCATGGCATAGAGGATCTTCTTCATGGCTCACTCACTCTCCTGCATAGATGGCTCGACTATATCACGAGCCATCCGGCATCGAGCCGACTCGTCCCCCATCGGGGCCAGCGTGCGACAGCTCCTGGGCAGAGCGGCGACTCAGCCCTTGAGATAGTCGGCAAACAGCGTCTTGAATTTCTCCAGCTTGGGGCGGATCACCACCTGGCAGTAGGCCTGCTCCCCATGCTGGGCGAAATAATCCCGATGATGCGCTTCGGCAGGATAGAAGCCGTCATATCCGGTCAGCTCGGTCACCAGGGGCGCGGAGAATACCTTGGCCTCATCCAGCGCCCGGATTATGGCGCTCGCCACCCTCACCTGTTCATCATCATGGGCGAAGATCACGGAGCGGTACTGGGGACCCACGTCATGCCCCTGCCGATGGAGACTGGTGGGATCATGGCTGGCGAAGAAGGCCTCCAGCAGGGTCGCGAAGTCGATGATGACGGGATCGTATTCGATCTGCACCACCTCGGCATGGCCGGTCTGACCGGAGCAGACTCGCCGGTAGTCGGCATCGGCAGCGCTCCCGCCCGCATAGCCCAGACTGACCCGGATCACCCCTTTCAGGCAGCTGAATATTGCCTCGACACACCAGAAGCAACCGCCCCCCAGGGTGGCCAGAGCCATCTGAGGTTGTGGCTGCGAGCCCTCCTCTCTCGCCTCGAAGATGAGGGAGACAGAGTTGACGCAATGGCGCAGATTCTTCTCGGTCAGGTACTCCCCCTCGAACACATGGCCAAGGTGTCCCTCACAACGGGCGCAGACAATCTCGACTCTGCGGCCATCGGCATCGGGAACGCGTTTCACCGCCCCCGGCAGCTCGTCATCAAACGCCGGCCAGCCGCAGTGGGCATTGAACTTGTGCTCAGAGGCATAGAGGGGGGCACCGCACTTCTTGCACAGGTAGCGGCCGGGGGCATCATGGCGGTAATACTCGCCACTGAAAGGACGCTCGGTCCCCTTCTGCTCGATCACGTATTTTTCAAACTCGGTCAGGGTAGCCATGGCGAACCTCCTCATTGCAATGATTAACAGACCGGACGGCCCCAGTCCCCATTTCATGCCCCCCAGCCGCCGGGTGCAAGCCTGGAATGACATGGGGCAGAGCGTTTCGCTAACGCCAAGAAAGCAAAGAGGCCTTCCCGTCGGGGGAAGGCCTTTCACATCAGCGGCGCAGCACGCCGGCGGTGCCATTCATTGTCCCTGCGAACCCACGCAAAGATAAAGCCCCGACCAGATGGCCAGGGCTTTCAAGCAATGTCGAAGCGGATGGGAGGACGTAGTCCGGCTCAAGGGACAACAGGCAGGGGCCGGGCTGCCAGTGGCAAGTCGCAGCCCTGTCTGTGGTCCCTTGTTTCCTTAATCCCGTTCGCGAATATCCAAAAGCAAAAAGGCCTTCCCAATCGGGAAGGCCTTTCAAATTAGTGGCGGAGCGGACGGGACTCGAACCCGCGACCCCCGGCGTGACAGGCCGGTATTCTAACCGACTGAACTACCGCTCCGCATTCGGTTAGCTTGCGCTAAATCATCTGCTGCTTCTATGAGGTGTCATCCTCGCAGCCGGCCATGTCTTTCACATCACCGTTTAATTGGGTGCCTGGCAGTGTCCTACTCTCGCATGGCGAATGCCACACTACCATCGGCGCTACCGCGTTTCACTTCTGAGTTCGGCATGGG
>NZ_JBSTYM010000048.1:0-5621 GCF_054052445.1 Aeromonas crassostreae
GGGGGCCCCGTGATTGTGCTCAAACACGCCCGGGCCCTACATTTGGGGGGCGGAGGCCTTGGCACAAATCAACAGGGCAGAGGCCAGCAGGATACGACTGAACTGGCGCACGATAACATTCCTGAGAGAGTGATGGCTGACAGGCCCTTATTCCTGGACCTGCTTGTCTTGCAACAGGCGCTGCTGCAACTGGTGATCGCGCAGGAACGCATTGATCCTGGCTCTTTGCTCATTCACCTGTTGCTCGCTCAAGGCCTGCTGGCGGGCATTGCGCTCAGCATCCTGAGGGTAATGCACGCTCACCGGCGAGGCGCTGCCCCCTATGGGTATGGTATTGAGCACAGGGTTGCTCTGCAGTGCCGGGTCCTGACCCTGATACTGCTGCACCCCGAGGATGACGGCGGCCGCGACCGAGGCGGCGATGGCATACTGGCCAAACTGTTGACCCGCCCGGCGCAAAAAGGGAAGGACACGGGCCGTCTGCCGCGCTGGCACGGCCTGAGGGGCCGGCGCCGCCACGGGAGCCAGTATGGTCGGTTCCTCGTCGAGGGCCATGGCTATCTTGTCGCTGAGATCCAGCTGCAGATTGAGCGGCAGATCTCCCCGCATGGCATCACCGATCAGATGGTAACGGCTCCAGGTATCCCGCCCCTCGGCATCCATCGCCAGGGCATCGAGTTCCTGTACATCACTCAGGTCACCATCCATCAGGGCCGAGATTTGCTGTTTGTTCGCCATAAGTTAACCTGTCTTCCCCAGTTAATTCTCAGTCAGAGGTTTCAGCTTTTTGTCGATTGCGTCCCTCGCCCTGAAGATGCGGGATCTGACCGTACCCACAGGGCAATCCATGATTTCGGCAATCTCTTCATAACTCAGCCCTTCCAGTTCACGAAGGGTGATGGCTGTCCTCAAGTCCTCAGGCAGCGCCTCTATGGCGGCAAACACTGTCCGCTTGATCTCGTCGGTCAGTGCCAGATTCTCCGGGGTGGCAACCTCTTGCAGGGCCTCTCCACCGCCGTAGTATTCTGCCTCGTCAGCCTCCACGTCACTGCTGGGCGGCCTGCGCCCCTGGGAGGTGATGTAATTCTTGGCCGTATTGACGGCAATTCGGTACAACCAGGTGTAAAAAGCACTCTCACCACGGAATGTCGGCAGCGCCCGATAGGCTTTGATAAAGGCCTCTTGCGCCACGTCCGGCACATCACCGGGATTGTTGACATACCTGGCCACCAGGTTGACCACCTTGTGCTGGTATTTCGTTACCAACAGGTTGAACGCGTTTTTATCGCCACGTTGGACTCGCTCAACCAGCTGTTCGTCCAGTAAATTCTGGTCGCTCATCAGGCCGTAAGACCCCCATTAAGGTTATCGTTCTTCTTTTCCGGCCTTTCCTAAGCGCACAAGTTCAGACAGGGAAAATCAGAGAAAGTTCGCTTTAGTTTAAAAAAAGGTGATGTGGGCTGCATCGTTACCCTCGCTTGGGCTACCATGGTGCCAGTTCTTTATCCAGGCCAATGATACTTATGAAAGCAAGTGTTGAATACCTTTGCGACGTGCTCATCATTGGCAGCGGTGCCGCCGGTCTGTCCCTCGCCTTGCGATTGGCAGATCAGGCCAAAGTCCTGGTTCTGAGCAAGGGGCCCATCAGTGAGGGGGCTACTCTCTATGCGCAAGGAGGCATCGCTGCCGTGTTTGACGAAACCGACAGCATCGAATCCCACGTCAGTGACACCCTCAACGCAGGCGCCGGCCTGTGCGACCCGGGTGTCGTCGAGTTCACCGCCCGCCATGCCCGCGACTCCATCCAGTGGCTGATCCAGCAGGGGGTCCCCTTCGATCAGGAGGAGGACGACCACGGCGAGCCCCACTACCACCTGACCCGGGAAGGGGGCCACAGCCATCGCCGCATCTTCCACGCGGCGGACGCCACCGGCAAGGCGGTGCAGACCACCCTGGTCGATCAGGTGCGCGCGCACCCCAATATCCAGCTGATGGAACGCTTCAACGCGGTCGACCTCATCACCACCCGCAAGCTGGGCCTGCCCGGCAACCGGGTGCTGGGGGCCTATGTCTGGAACCGCAACGCCGAACAGGTCGAGGTGATCCGCGCCCGCTTCGTGGCCCTGGCCACCGGCGGCGCCTCCAAGGTGTACCAGTACACCTCCAACCCGGACGTGAGCTCGGGGGATGGCATCGCCATGGCATGGCGTGCCGGCTGCCGGGTGGCGAACCTGGAGTTCAACCAGTTCCATCCCACCAGCCTGTTCCACCCCGATGACCCCAACTTCCTGCTGACCGAGGCGCTGCGTGGCGAGGGCGCCTATCTGCGCCGCCCGGACGGCAGCCGTTTCATGGAAGATTTTGACGAGCGGGCCGAGCTGGCGCCGCGGGACATAGTGGCCCGCGCCATCGACCACGAGATGAAACGCCTGGGCGCCGACTGCATGTATCTGGACATCAGCCACAAGCCGGCGGAATTCGTCATCAAGCACTTCCCGACCATTTATGAGCGTTGCATGGCGGTCGGCATCGACATCACCAAGGAGGCGATGCCCATTGTCCCGGCGGCCCACTACACCTGTGGCGGCGTGATGATAGACAGCAACGGCCAGACCGACATTCCCGGGCTCTATGCCATCGGCGAAGTGACCTACACAGGGCTGCACGGCGCCAACCGCATGGCCTCCAACTCCCTGCTCGAATGCGTGGTCTATGCCCATCAGGCGGGAGCCGACATCCTGGCCAAGCTGCCCATGAGCGTGGAGCCCCCCGCCCTGCCCGCCTGGGACGAGAGCCTGGTGGACGATTCGGACGAGCAGGTCGTTATCCAGCACAACTGGCACGAGCTGCGGCTGATGATGTGGGACTATGTGGGAATAGTGCGTACCAACAAGCGGCTCGAACGGGCCAAGCGCCGCATCGATCTGCTCAAGCAGGAGGTGCAGGAGTACTACGCCAACTTCCGGGTCTCCAACAACCTGCTGGAGCTGCGCAACCTGTTGCAGGTGGCCGAGCTCATCGTCAACTGCGCCCTCCAGCGCAAGGAGTCTCGCGGCCTGCACTACAACCTGGACTTCCCGGACATGCAGGCCAACCCCAAGCCGACCGTGTTGACCCCGGACAGGGATTGACCCGCAGCGCCATCACCACAGACCCCGCCGAGTGCGGGGTCTGTCATTCTGGCCAGTCAGCGGTTCCCCTTGCGGGCCGGATTGAGGTGCACGGCCCGGGCCAGGGCGCGGTAGTGTTCGGGGGCCAGGGCGTCGGCGAATAACCAGAGCCGGACTTGTCCGCCCTGCTCCCCCAGCAACTGGAGCCAGAGCGCGCCGGGCAGGATGCAGCTGCGCGGCCCGATCCGGTAGCGCCCGCCCTGCCAGCTCAGCCACTCCCGCTCCCAGAGCAGTGGCGCGCTCACTCGGCGCGACTGGCGCAGGGCCAGGGCCAAGCCCAGGGCCCAGATCGGCAGAAACAGTCCCCACAAGCCGCCCTGGATCAGGGCTGACACCGGCCAGAGCATCCCCAAGAACAGCGCCAGCAGACAGAGCTGCTGGCGCCGGGAGACGATGACGGGGATCTGCATGGCGACCTTACAACTTGGCGTCGTGGCGGGCCTGGTTGCGCGCCAGGATCAGGGGGATCATGGCGGCGAAATCGGGATCGTCCGGCACCCCGTGGCCCATGCTCCAGCGAAACAGCTCGGGATCTTCGCACGCCAGCAGGCGGATGAAGGTCTGCTGCTCGGCGTCGCTCAGGGAGTCGAACTCGTGTTCGAAAAAGGGCATAAAGATCACATCCAGCTCGAGCATGCCACGGCGGCAGGCCCACTTCAGGCGGGATTTCTCGATGGGGCTCAACATGGCTCTCTCCTTACAAAGACCCGAGGATGGTAACAGCAGGATTTTCCGGCTGACAAACATTCCTTACGTCTTTACCATGCAGGTCACATACTTTTGTCTCAGGAATGCGATCGTGAGCCTGCAAGCCCCTGTTTTCCCTGCCGAGCCTACCCAATTCCCCCTGACCGACCTGGCCCTGGTCCGCCTCACCGGCGAAGAGAGAGCCAAATACCTGCAAGGTCAGGTCACCTGCGACGTCAATGCCCTCCTCCCCGGCCAGAGCACCCTGGGCGGCCATTGCGATGCCAAGGGCAAGCTGTGGGGTGATTTTCGCCTCTACTGCCTGCAAGAGAGCCTGCTGTTGCAGACCAAGGCCTCCCTGCTGGCGCGCCAGTTGCCGGAGCTCAAAAAATTTGCCGTGTTCGCCAGGGTCGATATCCAGCCTTGCGACTGGACCAGCCTGGCCATCGCGGGCACGGGCACGGATGCCTGGGTTGCCGCCGAGTTCGGCCTCAGCGACAGTGGCCTCATTGCTCAGGGCATGGCGGTGCGTGTCGCCCCCGACCGCTGGTTGCTGGTGAGCGAGCAGGATCCCGCCCTGGCCCTGCCGAGTGCCCCCCAGGATCTCTGGTGGGCCCTGGACATAGCCGCCGGCATCCCCCACCTGGAGGCGGTCCATCAGGGGGAGTACATTCCCCAGATGATCAACCTGCAGGCCCTCGGCGGCATCAGCTTCACCAAGGGCTGCTACATGGGCCAGGAGACGGTGGCCCGCGCCAAGTATCGCGGCGCCAGCAACCGCGCCCTGTTCGTGCTGGCCGGCGAGGTGAGCACCGCAGTCGCCAGCGGCGATACCTTGGAGCGGCAACTCGGCGAGAACTGGCGCCGTAGCGGCCTGGTGCTCAATGCCTGGCAGCAGGATGGCCGAGTCTGGCTCACTGCCGTGCTGCCCAAGGATACCGAGGCCGACGCCCTGTTTCGCCTCAAGCAGGAGGAGGGGTCACGGCTGCACCTGCAACCCCTGCCCTACGCGCTGGACGACTGAGCCGCCCCACCCGAACCAAGGCCCGCGAGGGCCTTTTGGCTGCCCCCACCCAGCGCTGAAACTGACACCCTTTACCCCCTGAACACCTGGCGGGCGTGGGCCACCAGGGCCTCCCTGAGCCAGCGACCCGCTGGCCCCAGCGGCTGATCCCGCCGCCACAACAGCTCCAGCCCCATGCTCCACTGCTGCTCAAGAAAGTCCACCGGCAGCACCACCACCTCCCCCCTGGCCAGGGGCCCTTGCAGCAGGTATTCGGGCACGGAACCCCAACCCAGGCCGCGCTTGATGAGCTCGAGCACACCCCAGTCCCCCTCCACCCACCAGACGCTCGGGGCGAAGCGAAAACGCTCCCGCTCCCCGCCGCCCCGCTGGCCGGTGACCATCAGCTGACGCTCCCCCTTGAGATCGCCGAGCCCGACCCGCGCCAACCGGGCCAGGGGGTGATCCGGCGCCACCACGATGGGCAGGCGCAGGCGCCCCAGGGCATGAAACTCCAGATCTCGGCTCGCTTGCAGCCGCTCGTAACTGATGCCGAGCTGGGCCCGTCCCTCCCGCAGCAGATGGGTCAGATCCTCGAGCATGGGGAACAGCAGCTCCAGCTCGATGGCGGGGAAGGTCTGGGCGAAGCGATCCAGCACCTCGGCGACCCAGGGCAGCTGGGAGTCGTCGTCGCTGGGCCCGGGGCGCCGGGCCGCGCCCCCCCCCAGGGGCGCGGGGGGCCCCCCCCGCCCCAGCAACCA
>NZ_JBSTYM010000049.1:0-5549 GCF_054052445.1 Aeromonas crassostreae
ACGCATAAAAAATCCGAAACCAAATCAATAGGTTTCGGATTTTTACACATCAGGAGGATCGGTCAATGGATCCTTAACTGATCGGCATTAGGCACACTGCTCCCTTTTTTATTGAGCTTTTACCGCCCCGGCGCGAGAATGGCGCCTCCATGCCTACCTCGTCTCTGCCGTCATGCCCCTGAATCCAGCCATCTGTGCCCCCTATGTGGGACGCTTCGCCCCCTCCCCGTCCGGTCCGCTCCATTTTGGCTCCCTGGTCGCGGCGCTGGGCAGCTTCCTGCAGGCCCGATCCCGGGGAGGACGCTGGCTGGTGCGCATCGAAGATCTGGATCCGCCACGGGAGATGGCCGGGGCGGCCAGCCTGATCCTGCAAGCTCTGGTGGCTTACGGACTCGAGTGGGATGGCGAGGTGGTGTACCAGAGCCGGCGCCATGGCCGCTACGACGAGATCATCGAGCGGCTCTATCGGGACGGGGATCTCTACTGGTGTCGCTGCACCCGGCGCGAGATAGCGGCTAGGGGCGGCCTCTACAACGGCCATTGCCGCGAGCTGGGGCTGGCCCCCCAGGGTTGCGCCGCCCGCATCCGCCAGCGCCACCCCGTCTACGGCTTCGAGGATGGCCTGCTCGGCCCCATCCAGGTGACCCCGGCCCTGGCTGAGGAGGACTTCATCATCCGCCGCCGGGACGGACTCTACGCCTACAACCTGGCGGTGGTGGTGGACGACATGGATGCGGGCATCACCGAGATAGTGCGCGGTGCCGACCTGCTCGAGCCCACGGTGCGCCAGATCGCCCTCTACCGGGCCCTCGGCGCCGAGGTGCCCGCCTGGGTACATCTGCCGCTGGCGGTGCTGGGGGATGGCAACAAGCTGTCCAAGCAGAACCATGCCCCGGCCCTGTGCCTGAACGAGGTGAGACCCACTCTGATCCAGGCCTTGCGCTTTCTCGGCCAGCAGCCGCCCGAGGTGCTGGCCGCCGGCTCGGTCCCTGAGATCATCGCCTGGGCCATCGCTCACTGGCGGCTGGATCGGGTGCCGAAAACGCCACAACCGGCGCCGGAAACTTGACCCCGGACCGCACGGTTTTTCATTTGGTCAAGGCTGAGCTATGATAGGCCGCTATTTTTCGGCCTTCCGTCAAGCTGTACTATGATAGGCCGCTGTTTTCGAGTCGGCCTCCCGTCAAGCTGTACTATGATAGGCCGCTGTTTTCGAGTCGGCCTCCCGTCAAGCTGCGCTAGGATAGGCCGCTATTTGCAAATTGGCCTTCCGTCAAGCTGAGCTATGACAGGCCGCTATTTTCAAGTTGGCCTTCCGTCAATCTGAAGTCATGAAGAGGTGTACCATTTTTTCCCAGATCGCAAACTTTTGCCGCAAGGTGCTCGGCAAGGAAGAGGGCGAAGAGTCTATCGCGACTCAAGAGCCTGTCCAGACTGCCGCCCAGCCGAGCGTCGGACCAAGACGCACGCTGAGCCGTGACCAGCACCCCATCTCGCGCAAAGAGATCAGTGAGAATGCCCTCAAGGTCCTCTATCGCCTCAACAAGGGCGGCTATGACGCCTATCTGGTCGGCGGAGGTGTCCGGGACATTCTGCTCGGCAGGACGCCAAAGGATTTTGACATCGCCACCAACGCCACCCCGGAGCAGATCAAGGCGCTGTTCAGCAACTGCCGCCTCATCGGTCGCCGCTTCCGCCTGGCCCACATCGTGTTCGGTCGCGACGTGATCGAGGTGGCCACCTTCCGCGGCCACCATCATCAGGTCAACAACAGCCGCCATCTCTCGGCCCAGAGCGATGAAGGCATGCTGCTGCGCGACAACGTCTACGGCACCATCGAAGAGGATGCCGAGCGCCGCGACTTCACCGTCAATGCCCTCTACTACAGTGCCAAGGATTTCACCCTGCACGATTTCGAGGGTGGCATCGAGGATCTGGCCGAGCGCAAACTGGATCTGATCGGCGACCCCGAGACCCGCTATCGGGAAGACCCGGTGCGCATGCTGCGCGCCGTGCGCTTCGCCGCCAAGCTGGACATGCACATCAGCCCGCGTACCGCCGCCCCCATCAAGGAGCTGGCGCCGCTGCTGCAAGACATTCCGGCGGCCCGCCTGTTCGAGGAGACCCTCAAGCTGTTCCTGGCCGGCGATGGCCTGGCCACCTACAAGCTGCTGCGGGAATACGGTCTGTTCCAGCAACTCTTCCCCCAGGTGGCCGCCCTGTTTACCCCCCACGGCAACTCGCCGTTCGAGCAGTTCATCGAACATGCCCTGACGGATACCGATACCCGGGTGCGTGAAGAGAAGCGGGTCACCCCCGCCTTCCTCTACTCCTCCCTGCTGTGGGGCTGTGTCGAGGCCCGGGCACGGGTGCTGGAGAACGAGAGCGGCCTGCCCTGGCATGATGCCTTCATGCTGGCCATCAACGAGGTGCTCGACGCCCAAGTGCGGATCATCGCCGTGCCGCGCCGCTTCACCACGGACGTGCGCGACATCTGGGCCCTGCAGAGCCGCTTGACTCGCCGTCAGGGTCGCCACCCGGAGCGGGCCATGGAGCATCCCAAGTTCCGCGCCGCCTTCGACTTCCTGTTGCTGCGCAACCGGGTCGAACGGGGCCTGGGCGAGCTGGCCAGCTGGTGGGAGCGCTATCTGGAGTCCAACCCGGATGTGCGCCCGCAGCTGCAATGGGAAGCGACCCGCAGCAGCGATCGCCCGAGCGCGGACAAGCCCCAGGGCGAGAAGCGCAGCGGCAACGGCCGCAACCGTCGCCGTCCCCGTCGCCGCAAACCCAAAGCGGCAGAATGATGACCGAGGTCTATGTTGCCATCGGCTCCAACCTGGCCGACCCCCTCGGCCAGGCGCGCCGCGCCGTCAGCGCACTGGCGGCCCTGCCCGAGAGCACCTTGCAACAGGCCTCCTCTTTTTACAGCAGCCGCCCCATGGGGCCTGCCGATCAGCCGGACTACGTCAATGCCGTGGTGCGTCTGACAACCCGGCTCGCGCCCCTGGCCTTGCTGGATCAACTGCAAAGCATCGAGCTGGAACAAGGACGTGTGCGCAAGGAAGAGAGATGGGGGCCGAGGAGCCTGGACTTGGATCTGCTGCTCTATGGGGCCGAGTCCATCCAGAGCGAACGGCTGACCGTCCCCCACTACGGCATGAAGGAGCGGGAGTTCGTGCTGCTGCCCCTGGCCGAGATTGCGCCCGCTCTGGTGCTGCCCTGCGGCACCCCGCTCAACGACCTGGTAGCCCGCTGCCCGCGCAATGATCTCGCCATCATAGCCCCGGCAGCCCACCCCTAGGAGCCATCCAAGTGAGCAAGATCACCACCGCCAGCCTGCTGAAGATGAAGCAGGACGGTCATAAAATCACCGCCATCACCGCCTACGATGCCACCTTCGCCAAGCTGTTCGACGACGAGGGCGCCCAGGTGCTGCTCATCGGCGATTCCCTCGGCATGGTATTGCAGGGGGGCAGCGACACCCTCGGCGTCACCATGGATGACATGGTCTACCACACCCGCTGCGTCGCCCGCGGCGCCGACAAGGCGCTGGTGGTAGCCGACCTGCCCTTCATGAGCTATGCCACGGCGGAACAGACCTATGGCAATGCCGCCCGCCTGATGGCCGCCGGTGCCCGCATGGTGAAGATGGAAGGGGGCGACTGGCTGTGCGAGAGCATCCGTCACCTCACCCGCAACGGCGTGCCTGTCTGTGGCCACCTGGGGCTGACCCCGCAATCCGTCCACGTGTTTGGCGGCTTCAAGGTGCAGGGCCGTGACGAGTTCCACGCCCAGGAGATCTACCGCCAGGCCCTCTGCCTGCAGGAGGCAGGTATCCAGCTGCTGGTGCTCGAATGCGTACCGGTCGCCCTGGCCGAGCGCATCACCAAGGCGCTGCGCATCCCGGTGATCGGCATAGGCGCGGGCCCGGCCACCGACGGCCAGATCCTGGTGATGCACGACGCCTTCGGCATCACCTCCGGCTATGTGCCCAAGTTCACCAAGAACTTCCTGGCCGAGACCGGTGACATGCACGCCGCCGTGCGCCTCTACATCCAGCAGGTGAGCGAGGGTACCTTCCCGGGCCCCGAGCACTGCTTCAACTGAGCCTGACCCTGTCGAGATGGGGGCCATGCCCCCGTCTCCCATCGTCTGCCAGGCCGATTTATCCCTCTCTTGTTTGATTCCTCTGAAGGTGAACCGCCGATGTTGGTCGTGAACAACCCCCTCCCCCTGCGTGAACAGATAGGCCAGTGGCGCCGCGAAGGGCGCGCCATCGCATTCGTCCCCACCATGGGCAACCTGCATCAGGGCCATCTGACCCTGGTCGATGAGGCCCACCGCCACGGCGACAAGGTGGTGGTCAGCATCTTCGTCAACCCCATGCAGTTCGACAAGGCCGAGGATCTCGCCAACTATCCCCGTACCCTGGCGCAGGATTGCGCCGCCCTCGAGGCCGCGGGGGTGGATCTGGTGTTCACCCCAACCCCGGAGCTGATGTATCCAGCGGGACTCGCCACCCAGACCTTCGTCGAGGTGCCCGGTATCTCTTCCCTGCTGGAAGGGGCCCTGCGCCCGGGTCACTTTCGCGGCGTCAGTACCGTGGTCACCAAGCTGTTCAACCTGGTGCAACCGGATGTGGCCTGCTTCGGCCAGAAGGATTACCAGCAGCTGGCCCTCATCCGCAAGATGGTGGCCGACATGGCCATGCCCATCGCGATCGTCGGCGTGCCCACGGTGCGGGCCGAGGACGGGCTGGCGCTCTCGTCGCGCAACGGCTACCTGACCGCCGCCGAGCGGGCCCTGGCCCCCGAGCTTGCGCGCACCATGCACTGGATAGCCGAGCAGATAACCGGGGGCAACCGGGATCTGGCCGCCCTGGTCGCCACCGCCAGCGCCCGTCTCGACGGGGCCGGGCTCAGGACCGACGCCATCGACATCGTCGATGCCGACACCCTCGAAGCAGCCAGCGCCACCAGCCAGCGGCTGGTGATCCTGATGGCGGCGTATCTGGGCAAGGCCCGCCTTATCGACAACTGCGTCGTCCCCCTCACTCACCCCTGATCAGGAGAATCCCGTGTCCAAGAAGGTCTATTGCATCGCCCAGTTCCTGCCCAAGCCGGGCCAGGAGCAGGCCCTGTTCGCCGTGCTCCAGGGGCTGGAACCCAACACCCTGCGCGAAGATGGCTGCCTGCAATACAGAGTCACCCGCCATATCCCGAGCCCCTTCGCCGAGGGGGAGAGCTTCCCCATCGTCTTCAACGAGATCTGGCAAGACATGGCCAGCTTCGAGGCCCACTGCCAGCGCGCCGAGATCAAGGCCTTCTTCGAGCAATATTGCCTCGCCGACGATGGTCTGGCCGCCAAGTGGAACGTCTGCGTCTACAGCGACGAGCCGGCGAACTATGACGCCCCTGCCCTCTGAGGCAGACCATCAACACATAAAAAAGGCGCCTTTCGGCGTAATGCCGATCAGTTAAGGATCCATTGACCGATCCTCCTGATGTGTAAAAATCCGAAACCTGTTGATTTGGTTTCGGATTTTTTAT
>NZ_JBSTYM010000050.1:0-4804 GCF_054052445.1 Aeromonas crassostreae
AAAGAGCGACGCAGCTTTTGGCTGCTGCGGGAGTGGCATTCTACTCAACCGCCTTCTCGAGTCAAGCCCTATTTTCAAAGGCTTTTCGAGGTTATCGACCGGGTTGTTTGCGTTGCCGCTGCCCTGTCGATGGAGGCGCATTATAGAGAGATTGATCTCACTGGCAAGCCCCTCGATGCAATAAAATTGCAAAAATCGGCGTTTATTTAGTTATTCATAACCAACCACAGCTTTTATACAACTTTATCCACAGAGCCGGGTCTGGGATTGCTAGAATGGCCGTAAATCAAGGAGGCCAAGATGGACTTGCGACTAAGACCCTATAAGGGAAAGCGCCCGCAACTGGGCAAAGACGTATACGTGGATCCCTGCGCCACTCTGGTGGGAGACATAGTGCTCGGCGATGATGCCAGCATCTGGCCCCTGGTGGCGGCGCGGGGGGATGTGAACCACATCCGCATCGGCGCCCGCAGCAATGTGCAAGACGGCACGATTCTGCATCTCAGCCGCAGTAGCGAGGCCAATCCCCATGGTTACCCCCTGCTGATCGGGGAAGATGTCACCGTCGGCCACAAGGCCATGCTGCATGGCTGCACCATAGGCAATCGGGTGCTGGTCGGCATGGGGGCCATACTGCTGGATGGGGTGGTGGTCGAGGATGATGTGATGATAGGCGCAGGCTCTCTGGTACCACCGGGCAAGCGGCTCGCATCCGGCTTCCTCTATATGGGGAACCCGGTCAAGCAGGCGCGGCCACTCAAACCCGCAGAGATTGCCTTTCTGAAAACCTCGGCCGACAACTACGTCCTGCTCAAGGACGAATACCTGCAAGAGGCCTGAAACACCGCCGCCACAAACAGGAAGCCCGGCATGATGCCGGGCTTCTCTGCTTATATGGCTAGCCAGTCACCCGGGTCAGGCTCAGTGGGCCTGATCCCAGTTGTCCCCCACCCCGGCCTCGACCACCAGCGGTACATGCAGCTCGGCCGCCGCCGACATCTTCTCCTTGATGAGGGTGACGTACTCGTCGACCTTGTCGGCACGGATCTCAAACACCAGTTCATCGTGGACCTGCATCAGCATGTGGATGGAGTCATCTTCGATGCCTTTGAGCCACCCTTCGACCCGGATCATGGCGCGCTTGATGATATCGGCGGCCGTGCCCTGCATGGGGGCGTTGATGGCGGCCCGCTCCGCCGCCTTGCGCAGGCCGGCGTTGCGGGACTTGATGTCCGGCAGATAGAGGCGGCGGCCGAACAGGGTCTCGACGTAGCCCTGGGCTTCCGCCTGCTGGCGGGTACGCTCCATATACTCCAGCACGCCCGGGTAGCGCTCGAAGTAGAGATCCATGTATTTTTGCGCCTCGGCACGGCCGATCCCCAGCTGCTTGGCCAGACCGAAGGCACTCATGCCATAGATGAGACCGAAGTTGATCGCCTTGGCGCTGCGGCGCATGTCGGTGGTGACCGCATCGAGCGCCACCCCGAACACCTCGGCGGCGGTCGCCTTGTGGATGTCCTTGCCCTCGGCAAAGGCGGTCAGCAAGCCCTGATCACCGGAGAGGTGCGCCATGATGCGCAGCTCAATCTGGGAGTAGTCCGCCGCCACCAGCTTGTAGCCCTGGATCGGTACGAAGGCCTGACGGATGCGGCGACCCTGCTCGTTGCGCACCGGGATGTTCTGCAGGTTGGGGTCGGTCGAGGAGAGCCGGCCGGTCGCCGCCACCGCCTGATGGTAGGAGGTGTGCACTCGCCCGGTCTGGGGCTTGATCATCAGCGGCAGCTTGTCGGTATAGGTAGACTTGAGCTTGGCCAGGCCACGGTGCTCCATCAGCAGGCGCGGCAGATCGTAGGTCTCCGCCAATTCCGCCAGCACCTCTTCCGCGGTAGACGGGGCGCCCTTGGGGGTCTTCTTGAGGATCGGCAGCCCCAGCTTGACGAACAATATCTCGCCGAGCTGCTTGGGTGAGGAGAGGTTGAACTCCTGGCCGGCCAGCTCGTGCGCCTGCCGCTCCAGCTCCGCCAGCCGCACCTCGATCTCCTGACTCTGCTGGTGCAGCAGCTTGGGATCTATGGTGGTCCCGAGCCTCTCCATCCGTGCCAGCACCGGCAGCAGGGGCAGTTCGATCTCGCTGAACACCTTGGCAAGGCCCGGCTCGGCAGCGAGCTTGCCCCACAGCGCCTGGTGCAGACGCAGGGTGATGTCGGCATCTTCCGCCGCATAGGGCGCCGCCTGCTCCAGTTCGATCTGGTTGAAGGTGAGCTGCTTGGCCCCCTTGCCTGCGATCTCTTCGAACGAGATGGTGTCGACGCCCAGATACTTCCTGGCCAGAGAGTCCATGTCGTGACGGCTGGCGGTGGAGTTGAGCACATAGGATTCGAGCATGGTGTCGAAGGCAATGCCCTGCAGGTCTATACCGTGATTGAGCAGCACGTTGCGATCGTACTTGAGGTTCTGCCCCACCTTGAGACGGGTCGGATCCTCCAGCAGCGGCTTGAGCCTGCCCAGCACCTGCTGTTCGGTCAGCTGGGTTGGCGCCCCCAGATAGTCGTGACCGAAGGGAACGTAGGCCGCCTTGCCCGGCTCGATGGCGAACGACACGCCAACCACTCTCGCCTCCATATAGTCGAGACTGGTGGTCTCGGTATCGAAGGCAAACAGCTCGGCCCCGGCCAGCTTGCCGAGCCAGCCATCCAACTCGGCTTCGGTCAGGACGCATTGATACTCGGTCTCGATGGCCGCCGGCGCCGCCGAGTCAGCCTGGGCACCCTCTCCCTCGTCATCGCCCCCTTCCAGCTCCTTGATCAGGTTGCGCAACTCATACTCGCGGTAGACCGCCAGCAGGGACTCCTTGTCGATCGGGCCCAGCACCAGCTGCTCCAGGCTCTGTTCCAGCTCGACGTCTGTCTTGATGGTGGCCAGCACATAGGAGAGGCGAACCTGCTCCTCCTGCTCGCGGAACTTGTCGGCAAAGGCCTTGGAGCCGCGAAAGCCCAGGGCGGCGACCTTGTCCAGATTGGCGGCTATCTCGTCTATGCTGCCGATCCCCTGCAGCAGGGCCAGCGCCGTCTTCTCGCCAACCCCCGTCATGCCGGGGATGTTGTCCACCTTGTCTCCCATCAGGGCCAGGTAGTCGATGATGAGCTCTGGCGGCACGCCGAACTTCTCGATCACTCCGTCCCTATCTGTCTTCACGTCCTTCATGGTGTCGATCAGGGTGACATGGTCGGAGACCAGCTGGGCCATATCCTTGTCACCCGTGCTGATGAGCACCGGCAGCTTCTTCTCGGTCGCCTGACGGGCCAGGGTGCCAATCACGTCGTCCGCCTCCACTCCTTCCACCATCAGGAAGGGGAAGCCCATCGCCTTGATCATCTGGTGAATGGGAGCAACCTGGCTGCGCAGATCGTCCGGCATGCTGGCCCGGGTCGCCTTGTACTCGGGGTAGATGTCATCGCGGAAGGTCTTACCCTTGGCATCGAACACCACGGCGACATGGCTGTCGGGGTATTGCTTGCGCAGGCTGCGCATCATGTTGGCCATCACTCGCACGGCGCCACTTGGCAATCCGGTGGAGGTTCGCAGGTCGGCCTGCTGGGAGGCGAAGAAGGCGCGATACAGATATGAAGAACCGTCGACCAGAATGAGGGGATTGCTAGGGGCCATGAAGTCGTCCTGCCAGAGAGATAAACAGCCGCTAGGATGCCACAGGGACCCCCTGGCACCAAGGGGGCCGGCCTAACCTATTGTTGGATGAATGCCAAACAAATTCTGTGGATAACTCTGTGACCAAAAATGGCAGGAGCTGACCAAGCCTGTGAAGAACAACGGAAATAAAAAACAAAAAACCATTAATATCAACAAATTACGCCATCACCACAAGATAAAGATGTATCAGGGATGACATGGCCAAATGTGGAAAAAATTTTAAGGGGATGAGTCAGGCAGGATCCAAAACGAAACAATCCTAGCACAGCATCCTGACTTGACCAGCCGGGGGCGAACGATAACCATACAAAAGTGCCAGTTTCCACCTTGGCTCACATTTTCGACAACAAGGAGTCTTCCCATGAAAAAAGTGGCCGTGATCTTGAGTGGTTGTGGCGTGTTTGATGGCGCCGAGATCCACGAGGCGGTGATCAGCCTGCTGGTGCTGGCGCGCCAGGGCGCCGCCGTCCAGTGCTTCGCTCCCGACGTGCCCCAACTGCATGTCATCAATCACCTGACCGGCGAGGTGAGCGAGGGGGAGAGCCGCAACGTGCTGGTCGAGGCGGCGCGCATCTGCCGCGGCCAGATCCGCGATGTGGCCGAGCTCGATGCCGCCGATTTCGATGCCCTGCTGCTGCCAGGCGGTTTCGGCGCCGCCAAGAACCTGTGTGACTTCGCACTCCAGGGAGCCCAGTGCCAGATCCAGCCCGATGTGCTCAAAGCGTGCCAGAGCTTTGCCCGCGCTGGCAAGCCCGCCGCCTATATCTGCATCGCGCCGGCCATGATCCCCCTGGTCTATGGGGCCGGCACCCTGGCCACCATAGGCAAGGATGAAGGAACCGCCAATGCCATGGAAGCCATGGGTGCCAGCCACCTCGCCTGTCCGGTCAACGAGTTCGTGGTGGATGAAGAGCGCAAGGTCATCTCCACCCCGGCCTACATGCTGGCCAACAACATCGTCGAGGCGGCAGACGGCATCGAGAAGACGGTCAAGCAGCTGCTCGCCATGTGCTGAGGCAAAGAGCCAGGTCGCTGCCCGCCATCAACGTGAAGGGCCCGCATAGCGCGGCCCTGAGCCCTTGGGGGGGGGACCGCG
>NZ_JBSTYM010000051.1:0-3393 GCF_054052445.1 Aeromonas crassostreae
GGCACGAAGAGAGCGAAGTTACCCTCGCTGCGTGAAGCCAAGACCACAGAAGTACAGTGTGAAAAAAGCCAATAAAAACAATGCCAGTCAGGCTTAACTGACTGGCATTAGCCCATCGGGCTGGCTTTTTGCTGTCTGCATGACGGGCCGTTAGCTCAGCAGCGGCGCAGGCGATACAGGCCCCAGCCGATGAGCAGCCCCCAGCAGGCGGCCCCCACGCCGAGCAGGCTGATGCCGGAGGCGGTGATCAGGAAGGTGAGCAGCGCGGCTTCCCGCTCTTCATCCTGCTGCAGCGCCCCGTGCAGGCTGCTGCCAATGGTGCCGAGCAGTGCCAGCCCGGCCACGCAGGTCACCAGGGCGGTGGGGAAGGCGCTGAACAAGGCGACCACGGTCGCCCCGAAGCAACCGGTCAGCAGGTAGAAGCAACCCGCCCACACGGCGGCAGGCCAGCGGCGAGCGGCGTCGGGATCCACCTCCTTGCCCATGCAGATGGCGGCCGTGATGGCGGCCAGGTTGAAGGCGTAACCACCGAACGGGGCCAGCAGCAGACCGGTAAGGCCGGTCCAGCCGATCAGGGAAGAGGTGGCCGGTTGATAGCCATGGGCACGGAGGATCGCGATGCCGGGCATGTTTTGCGACGTCATGGTGACCAAGAACAGCGGCAGCGCTATCCCCAGCACGGCGTTGATGGAAAAGGTTGGCGAGATCCACACCGGGCTGGAGAGCTGCCAGTGGATCTCAGTCAGCTGCAACTCACCCCTCAGGGCGCAGAGCAGCATGCCGGTGGCCAGGACCAGCACCATGGTATAGCGGGGCCAGAGGTGGCGGCCGAGCAAGAAAGCCAGCAGCAAGGCGCCAAGCAGCAGGGGATCCTGGGGGGCCACCTTGAACAGGTCCAGCCCGAATCTGAGCAACACCCCGGCCAGCATGGCGGCGGCCAGGGGAGCCGGAATGTGGCGCATCAGCCTGTCAAACCAGCCGCTGATGCCGCATAGAGTGATCAGCAAGGAGGAGATGATGAAGGCGCCTATGGCCTCCGCCAGGCTGAAATTGCCCAGGCTGGTGATAAGCAGGGCGGCACCCGGCGTCGACCAGGCCGTCAGTATGGGGGTGCGGTAATAGAAGGAGAGGGCGATGCAGCTCAGCCCCATGCCGATGCCAAGGGCCCAGAGCCAGGAGGCGGTCTGGGCCGCGTCGGCACCGGCGGCACTGGCCGCCTGTATGATGAGCACGACCGAGCTGGTATAGCCGACCAGTACGGCGATGAAGCCGGCGACCAGGTGGGGGAGGGCGAGGGGCATGGGGACATCCTTGTGTCTGCGTGTGCGTTATTGCGTACAATAGGGCTCGAGTATAGGACTGAGCGTTATAGCGCACAAGGGCGGCATCGAATGCAGACCATGAATCAACACCTGGCACAGCGATTGAAGGCGCTGCGCGGCGAGCTGGGCTGGAGCCTGGATGCGGCGGCGCGAGCCACCGGGGTGAGCAAGGCCATGCTTGGCCAGATTGAGCGGGGTGAATCCAGCCCCACGGTGGCGACGCTGTGGAAGATTGCGACCGGTTTTCGGGTCTCCTTCTCCAGCTTTATCGAACCGGCTCCCACGGCGAAGGACGAGGTGCTTTATCGCACCGTCGATGCCATTCGCCAGCAACCCGCCGGGGAGGGCATGCAGGTGGCCCCCCTCTTCCCTTATGAGGGGCGTTTTGGCTTCGAGCTGTTCGAGTTGACCCTGCTGCCCGGCTATCGGCGCGAGTCAGAGCCCCATGAGCCGGGGGTGACCGAGCATGTCATCGTCATCAGCGGTGCCATGGAGGTGCTGTTGGACGGGGAGTGGCGTCTGCTCGAGCAGGGGGCGGCGGTGCGTTTCGCCGCCGATCGGCCCCATGGTTACCGCAATCTGGGGGAGGCTCCTGCCATCTTCCATAACCTGATCCACTACCCGTCGTCTCAGTCTCCCGAGCGGCCTTGATGCTCAGCCCGGGCGACCGTCGGCCCTGGGGCTGGTCAATATGGGGGCATAAATCCAGACGAAGAGGCCATATGCCAGGGACCAGGCCAGGCCACTGATATTCCAGCCGTGCAGGGTGTGGCCGGGCCAGAGCAGCGGGATCAGTACCCGGCATCCTGCCGCCGCAATGACCATGGCGAACGCCCAGCTGATCCGGCGGCCCACCCGCAAGGCACGCCCGCTGTGGCCGAGCGACACCCGCGCTATCATCCCCAGGATCATGGTGCCCATGTCGCCGACGCTGAGCAGATGACTGGCCAGGGACAGGGAGATGGCCAACCCAGCCGCCTGGGCCGAGAGGGCGAGCAGGCCGAGGGGGATAAACAGGTAGGCGAGGTGCAGTGACCACAGCAGGGGGTGGGGGAGCGTCGTCGGCAGGCGCCAGCGCAACTGTCGCCACAGATGCAACCCGGCCGCCACTATATAGAGAGGCACCATGTAGATGCTGGTGGTCCATGGTGTGGGCAGCAGCAGCCAGATCAACAGGATGAGCCACAGGGATGCGAGGGCGGCGCGCTCCAACCACAACAGCGGCGCCGCTTTTTCCCGGCCTGTGCCGCGGGCGGTGAAGAAGGGAATGACGCGTCCGCCCATCACGGCAATCAGGGTCGTGAACAGCAGCACTGTGGTGATCAGCAGATGTTCTGTGACGATCCACTGCTCATGCCACAGCCAGCTTGCCCCGTTGAGCAGCGTCAACACCAGCAGCAGGGGCACGAAGAAGAGGTTACGCCATTGGCGAGTCGCCATGATGGGTTTGGCCAGAAACCAGGCGCACAGTGGTAGCCAGGCCAGATCCGCCATCATCAGCACCGGATTTCCCTCGCCCAGCCAGGGGAGCAGGCACCTCGGCGCCGCCCATAAGCCCACCACCCAGGCCAGTGGCCAGCCGCGTACGCCGGGGTGGGCCGTCCAGTTTTGCACTGCGGTCAGCAGAAAGCCTGCGACGATGGCGGCGCCGAAGCCAAACAGCATCTCATGGGCATGCCACCAGATGGGATTGCCGATACCCGGCATCTGGAGCAAGCCATTGAGCTGTGCCAGCCACCCCAACATGGCCAAGGTAGAGAAGAGGGCTCCGAGCAGGAAGAAAGGCCTGAACCCCAGACGGAACAGAGGCACAATCTGCTCTTCCTTGCGGCTATCCAGAATCTGATGCATGACGGCAACCTTAAATTGACATTTGAAATGGCTATTATAGAGAGGCTCCTCAAATGTTCAATTCAATTCCGGTCAGCGCCTGGATTGCCGGTATTGTGAGCAAAGAAACGGAGGGTTGCTGCATATCTGAGCGAACGCACTCTTTCTGTCATCTTTTTGTCATTCTTCCCTTGCCAGCGGGCGCGCCATCCCTATAATGCGCCCCTACCAGCACGGCGGA
>NZ_JBSTYM010000052.1:0-2862 GCF_054052445.1 Aeromonas crassostreae
ACGACACTTCTTGGGGTTGTATGGTTAAGTGACTAAGCGTACATGGTGGATGCCTTGGCAGTCAGAGGCGATGAAGGACGTACTAACCTGCGATAAGCTGTGAGAAGTCGGTAAGAGACGCTATTACTCACAGATTTCCGAATGGGGAAACCCACTTAGCATAAGCTAGGTATCGTTGCATGAATACATAGTGCAACGAGGCGAACCGGGAGAACTGAAACATCTAAGTACCCCGAGGAAAAGAAATCAACCGAGATTCCCTCAGTAGCGGCGAGCGAACGGGGATTAGCCCTTAAGTTTCTTGGAAGTTAGTGGAATGGTCCTGGAAAGGCCAGCGATACAGGGTGATAGCCCCGTACATGAAAACGACCTTGAAGTGAAATCGAGTAGGGCGGGACACGTGACATCCTGTCTGAATATGGGGGGACCATCCTCCAAGGCTAAATACTCCTGACTGACCGATAGTGAACCAGTACCGTGAGGGAAAGGCGAAAAGAACCCCTGTGAGGGGAGTGAAATAGAACCTGAAACCGTGTACGTACAAGCAGTGGGAGCCCTTCGGGGTGACTGCGTACCTTTTGTATAATGGGTCAGCGACTTACATTTTGTAGCGAGGTTAACCGTATAGGGGAGCCGTAGGGAAACCGAGTCTTAACTGGGCGTCTAGTTGCAAGGTGTAGACCCGAAACCGGGTGATCTAGCCATGGGCAGGTTGAAGGTTGAGTAACATCAACTGGAGGACCGAACCCACTAACGTTGCAAAGTTAGGGGATGACCTGTGGCTGGGGGTGAAAGGCCAATCAAACTCGGAGATAGCTGGTTCTCCCCGAAAGCTATTTAGGTAGCGCCTCGGACGAATACTACTGGGGGTAGAGCACTGTTTGGACTAGGGGGTCATCCCGACTTACCAACTCCATGCAAACTCCGAATACCAGTAAGTACTATCCGGGAGACACACGGCGGGTGCTAACGTCCGTCGTGAAGAGGGAAACAACCCAGACCGCCGGCTAAGGTCCCAAAGTTCTGGTTAAGTGGGAAACGATGTGGGAAGGCTCAGACAGCTAGGATGTTGGCTTAGAAGCAGCCATCATTTAAAGAAAGCGTAATAGCTCACTAGTCGAGTCGGCCTGCGCGGAAGATGTAACGGGGCTCAAACCAGGCACCGAAGCCGCGGATCCACACTTATGTGTGGGTGGTAGGGGAGCGTTCTGTAAGTCTGCGAAGGTGTATCGAGAGGTATGCTGGAGATATCAGAAGTGCGAATGCTGACGTAAGTAACGATAAAGGGGGTGAAAAGCCTCCTCGCCGGAAGACCAAGGGTTCCTGTCCAACGTTAATCGGGGCAGGGTGAGTCGACCCCTAAGGTGAGGCCGAAAGGCGTAATCGATGGGAAGCAGGTTAATATTCCTGCACGACTTGTAATTGCGATGGGGGGACGGAGAAGGCTAGGTGGGCCAGGCGACGGTTGTCCTGGTGAAAGTGCGTAGGTGGTGTTTCTAGGCAAATCCGGAGACACAACACTGAGACACGAGACGAAGCCACTACGGTGGTGAAGCCATTGATGCCCTGCTTCCAGGAAAAGCCTCTAAGCTTCAGATTACAAGTCATCGTACCCCAAACCGACACAGGTGGTCGGGTAGAGAATACCAAGGCGCTTGAGAGAACTCGGGTGAAGGAACTAGGCAAAATAGAACCGTAACTTCGGGAGAAGGTTCGCTCTTGACAGTGAAGTCCCTTGCGGATGGAGCAGTTGGGAGTCGCAGTGACCAGATGGCTGGGACTGTTTATCAAAAACACAGCACTCTGCAAACACGAAAGTGGACGTATAGGGTGTGACACCTGCCCGGTGCCGGAAGGTTAATTGATGGGGTTAGCGCAAGCGAAGCTCTTGATCGAAGCCCCGGTAAACGGCGGCCGTAACTATAACGGTCCTAAGGTAGCGAAATTCCTTGTCGGGTAAGTTCCGACCTGCACGAATGGTGTAACCATGGCCATGCTGTCTCCACCCGAGACTCAGTGAAATCGAATTCGCCGTGAAGATGCGGTGTACCCGCGGCTAGACGGAAAGACCCCGTGAACCTTTACTACAGCTTGGCACTGAACATTGAACCTACATGTGTAGGATAGGTGGGAGGCTTTGAAGCGATGACGCCAGTTGTCGTGGAGCCGTCCTTGAAATACCACCCTTGTATGTTTGATGTTCTAACGCAGGCCCATTATCTGGGTCGCGGACAGTGCCTGGTGGGTAGTTTGACTGGGGCGGTCTCCTCCCAAAGAGTAACGGAGGAGCACGAAGGTTGGCTAATCCTGGTCGGACATCAGGAGGTTAGTGCAATGGCATAAGCCAGCTTAACTGCGAGACGGACAGGTCGAGCAGGTACGAAAGTAGGTCATAGTGATCCGGTGGTTCTGAATGGAAGGGCCATCGCTCAACGGATAAAAGGTACTCCGGGGATAACAGGCTGATACCGCCCAAGAGTTCATATCGACGGCGGTGTTTGGCACCTCGATGTCGGCTCATCACATCCTGGGGCTGAAGTCGGTCCCAAGGGTATGGCTGTTCGCCATTTAAAGTGGTACGCGAGCTGGGTTCAGAACGTCGTGAGACAGTTCGGTCCCTATCTGCCGTGGGCGTTGGATGATTGAAGGGAGTTGCTCCTAGTACGAGAGGACCGGAGTGAACGAACCTCTGGTGTTCGGGTTGTCACGCCAGTGGCACTGCCCGGTAGCTAAGTTCGGAATCGATAACCGCTGAAAGCATCTAAGCGGGAAGCGAGCCCTGAGATGAGTCATCCCTGACCCCTTGAGGGTCCTAAAGGGCCGTTGGAGACCACAACGTTGATAGGTGGGGTGTGTAAGCGC
>NZ_JBSTYM010000053.1:0-1919 GCF_054052445.1 Aeromonas crassostreae
TCGCTGCGTGAAGCCAAGACCACAGAAGTACAGTGTGAAAAAAGCCAATAAAAACAATGCCAGTCAGCCTTAACTGACTGGCATTACCCCTTCGGGCGGCTTTTTCTTTTGATCTGCATCAATGAAATATTAATTGGTAAATTGAATGCCTATTAACTTTTAAGCCGGAGGAATAGAATCGCCACAAAACAGACAACTGAAATGTCCAATTAGGAGAGACATGATGTTTTGTGTGCAATGTGAACAGACAATTCGTACCCCCGCAGGCAATGGTTGCGCCTATGCACAAGGCATGTGTGGCAAGACGGCCGAGACCTCGGATCTGCAGGATGTGCTGATTTATACGCTGCAAGGCCTCAGTGCCTGGGCGTTGGCGGCCCGCGAGCACGGCATGGTCGATGACGAGATCGACGCCTTCGTGCCCAAGGCCTTCTTCGCCACCCTCACCAACGTCAACTTCGACTCGGCCCGCATCGTCGACTACGTCAACCAGGCGCTGGTCTATCGCCAGCAACTGGCCGACCGTCTGGCCGCGCTGGCGGTGCAGCTTGCCGAGCTGCCCGCCGCCGCCCGCTTCGAGCCGGGTGTCGATCTGCTGGCACAGCTGGCCCAGGCGCCCCAGACCGCGGTCAATCGCGGCAAGAACGAAGTCAACGAAGACATCATGGGGCTGCGCCTGCTCTGCCTCTACGGCCTCAAGGGGGCAGCCGCCTACATGGAGCACGCCCGGGTACTGGACCAACAAGACAGCGCCGTGGCGGCCGAATTCCACCGCATCATGAGCTGGCTAGGCACGGATCCCTGCGATCTGGATCCCCTGTTCAAGTGCGCCATGGACATAGGTCTGCTCAACTTCCGCATCATGGAGATGCTGGATCTCGGTGAAACCACGGCCTTTGGCCACCCGGAACCGACCCAGGTGCGCGTCACCCCGGTGCCGGGCAAGTGCATCCTGGTCTCCGGCCACGACATGGTGGATCTCAAGCTGATCCTGGAACAGACCGCTGGCACCGGCATCAATGTCTACACCCACGGCGAAATGTTGCCGGCCCTGGCCTACCCCTTCTTCAAGCAGTATCCGCACCTGGTGGGCAACTACGGCTCCGCCTGGCAGAACCAGCAGAAGGAGTTTGCCAACTTTCCGGGCGCCGTGGTGATGACCTCCAACTGCATCATCGATCCGAACGTGGGCAACTACAGCGATCGCATCTTCACCCGCTCCATCGTCGGCTGGCCCGGTGTGACCCACCTGGAAGGGGAGGATTTCTCTGCTGTGATCGCCAAGGCGCAAGCGCTGGAAGGCTTCAAGCACACAGAGCTCGAGCACTTCATCACCATCGGCTTTGCCCGCAACGCCCTGATGCAGGCCGCCCCCGCGGTGATCGACAAGGTGAAGGCCGGGGAGATCAGCCACTTCTTCCTGGTGGGGGGCTGTGACGGCGACCGCGCCGAGCGCGCCTACTACACCGAGTTTGCCAAGGCTATCCCGCAAGACAGCCTGCTGCTCACCCTGGGCTGCGGCAAGTACAAGTTCAACAAGCTCGACTTTGGCGATATTGGCGGCATCCCGCGCCTGCTGGACGTGGGTCAGTGCAACGACGCCTACTCCGCCATCCAGTTGGCATTGGCCCTTTCCGAGGCGTTCGAGTGCGGCGTCAACGATCTGCCGCTGACCCTGGTGCTCTCCTGGTTCGAGCAAAAAGCCATCGTCATCCTGCTCACCCTGCTGGCGCTCGGGGTCAAAGACATCCGCACCGGCCCGACCGCCCCGGCCTTCCTCACCCCGGCCCTGCTCAAGGTGCTGGAGGAGCAGTTCGGTCTCAAGGGAACCACCACCGCCGAAGCCGATCTCGCCGAGATCCTGGCGGCCTGATCAAGGTGCTGGAGACAGAGTCCGGCCTCAAGGGCACCACCACCGC
>NZ_JBSTYM010000054.1:0-1776 GCF_054052445.1 Aeromonas crassostreae
TACCCTCGCTGCGTGAAGCCAAGGCCACAGAAGTACAGTGTGAAAAAAGCCAATAAAAACAATGCCAGTCAGCCTTAACTGACTGGCATTACGCCGCTGGGCGCCTTTTTTAATCACCATTGGTTGTAACCAAAAAGCAACAATATCGAAAAGTATTATAAGGACCCTTTCGGGGCTTTCTCTAACATATTGTTTTCATGAGCCAAGTAGCCAGCATTCGATTTGATTCAGGCTTTTCCCTCTTCTGACACGAACCCGGTACATTTTTGCAACGGACACCTTGGCGCTTCGCTCATAGGGTTGATACATCGAAACCCTCTGTGTTGGAGTCAAGGCTATGCGTACCCAAATGATCGAGAAGAGTGTCGTCGTTGCCTCAATGGAAGGTGACATTCTGGTGGTCAACGCCGATGGCAGCACCCGTCCGTTGCAAGGGGGCGAGACACTGCCACCCGGCACCCAGTTGACCCTGAGTGATGATGCCAAGCTGGTGCTGATCACCCCGGAAGAAGCCGCCGCCCTGGCGCAGGGATCCTCGGTTGCCCCCGAAGCGGATATCCCGACCGATGCCGCAACACCAGATGGCACTGGCACATCGCTCGATCCCAATGACATAGCCGCATTGCAACAATCCATCCTGGAAGGGGTCGACCCGACTCAGAGTTTTGAAGCCGCTGCGGCCGGTGGCGCCCCAGCCGCAGGGGGAGGTGACATAGGAGGTGTGGCTGGTGCCAGCGGCAACGGTGGTTTTGTCACCATCAGCCGTACCGCCGGTGCGACCATCGCCCAGGCTGGATTCGACACCAGCCATGACACCCAACAGACCATCGACCGGATACAAGAAGATCTGCCCGACCTCGACAACGAGTTGAGTGATCTGGACGAGCAGGTCAGCGTCGCGGAAGATGGCCAGCTCAACGGCAACCTCCTCGACAATGCCAGCAACCCGGATGGACCGGACGCCGCCAGCGTGACCCTGTTCAGCTGGGGGGACAATGTCAACGTGACTGCGGGATCCACTGTCACCATCCCGGGGGTAGGCACCCTCACGGTCAACGGCAACGGCGACTACAGCTTCACGCCGGCGTTGAACTATGACGGTCCAGTACCGCCGGTGAGCTACAGCGTGACCGATGGTACCGATGTGGTGGACTCCACCTTGACCATCACCATCACGCCCGTCGATGAAGGGGTCAGCCTGACGGGGCTGAACCTGGCCGGTGGTGAGCTGGTGGTCAGCGATGCCAACCTGGCCGATGGCACCAACCCGAACCCGGCTGCACTGACACAAGGGGGGGTCTTCAGCTTCAGCGCGCCAGACGGGGTGCAGACCCTCAGCATCGCCGGCCTGGCGCTGATCACGAACGGAACCGTGACCACACTCCCGCAATCTCTCACCACTCCCCTTGGCAATAGCCTGCAGATCACCGCGATCAGTTTCGATCCCGTGACGGGCGCCGGCAGCATCAGCTACAGCTATACCCTGCAAGATAACGAGAGCCACGTAAAACCGGCCAACGATACCCAATTGACCGAGAGTCTTCTGGTCACCCTGGTTGACAGCGATGGCGACACCACATCAGCAAGCCTGGATGCCGTGATCCTCGATGACGTGCCGACGGCCAAGGACGACGTGGGCGGCATGGTGACGGAAGATGAGGTGGGCGGTCTCGCTGGGGACGTGCTGGCGAATGATGTCTCTGGTGCGGACACCCTGGCGGCGTTCGTGGGCTGGAGTGCGACGGGACACAACAACGACACCGCATTGACGGCCCT
>NZ_JBSTYM010000056.1:0-1143 GCF_054052445.1 Aeromonas crassostreae
GTCGTCACACCCCGTTCTTCAAAGGCTACCGTCCGCAGTTCTACTTCCGTACCACCGACGTGACTGGCACCATCGAACTGCCGGAAGGCGTGGAAATGGTTATGCCGGGCGACAACATCAAGATGGTTGTTACCCTGATCGCGCCGATCGCGATGGACGACGGCCTGCGTTTCGCCATCCGTGAAGGTGGCCGTACCGTAGGTGCTGGTGTTGTAGCTAAAGTTATCGCTTAATCGATACTTTATATGCACACATGAAAGGGGTGGCTTCGGCCGCCCCTTTTATTTTTGGGGCTTTATTTGCCCCATGCGATACTTTTCAGACATTCATTATCGAGGTAGTTCCCCCGTGAGTAAGCCCGCCATTTTTCTGGATCGTGACGGTGTCATCAACGAAGACACCGGTTATATCAGCCAAGTCGATGACTTTCACTTTCTGCCCGGGGTGATCGAAGCCCTGCAGCTGCTCAAGAAGAAGGGCTATCTACTGATCGTGGTCACCAACCAGTCCGGCATCGCCCGCGGCTATTTCAGTGAAGATGACTTCATGAACCTGACCGAGTGGATGGACTGGTCGCTGGCCGATCGGGACGTTGACCTCGATGGGATCTATTTCTGTCCTCATCATCCGGATCACGGTGCACCCTGTGACTGCCGCAAGCCGGCCCCCGGCATGTTGTTGCTGGCACAGCAGGAACTGGGGATCGACATGGGTCGCTCTTATATGGTGGGTGACAAGCCTTCCGATCTGAAAGCGGCTGCGAATGCCCAGGTTGCACATAAAGTCCTGGTCAGAACGGGCAAGCCGGTGACGGACGAGGGCAATGCATTGGCTGATGCCATCTACGACAATCTGCACGATTTTGCTGTCTCGGCACCGGTCGCGGGTTGATTTCGTTCGCACAACATACATATTGGTGGCTTTGTAAGCGAACGAGCGACAAAAGCCATCTTTTTGCAATTATCTGCTTGCCAGAAAGTTTCAGCTCCCTATAATGCGCCTCCATCGACAGGGCAAGCGGCAACGCAAACAACCTCGTCGATAACCTCGAGAAGCCTTTGAAAATAGGGCTTGACTCGAGAAGGCGGTTGAGTAGAATGCCACTCCCGCAGCAGCCAAAAGCTGCGTCGCTCTTTAACAATT
>NZ_JBSTYM010000057.1:0-771 GCF_054052445.1 Aeromonas crassostreae
GGGCGACACCACTGCCACCGCGGCGCCGACCGTGGTCATCACCGAAGACACCGACAACGACGGCACCATCGACCGCACCGAGATCAGCGGCCAGGTGAACGTGGCAGTGACCCTGCCGGGCGAGGCCCAGGCTGGTGACACCCTCAAGGTGAGCGGCCAGGCCGACCGGGTGCTGAGCGACGCCGACATCCTTGCTGGCAAGGTGGGTTACGAGTTTGACCGTCCGGCCGATGGTGCGGCGCTGACCGTAACCGCCACCCTGGTGGACGCGGCAGGCAACGTCTCGCCGGAAGGCAGCGACAGCGCCATCATGGGCGACACCACCGCCACCGCGGCGCCGACCGTGGTCATCACCGAAGATGCCGACAACGACGGCACCATCGACCGCAGCGAGATCAGCGGCCAGGTGAACGTGGCGGTGACCCTGCCGGGCGAGGCCCAGGCGGGGGATACCCTCAAGGTGAGCGGCCAGCCTGACCGGGTGCTGAGCGACGCCGACATCCTTGCCGGCAAGGTGGGTTACGAGTTTGACCGTCCGGCCGATGGTGAGGCGCTGACCGTGACCGCCACCCTGGTGGACGCGGCGGGCAATGTCTCGCCGGAAGGTAGCGACAGCGCCACCATGGGCGACACCACCGCCACCGCGGCGCCGACCGTGGTCATCACCGAAGACAAGAACGACGACGGCACCATCGACCGCAGCGAGATCAGCGGCCCCGTGAACGTGGCAGTGACCCTGCCGGGCGAGGCCCAGGCCGGTGACACCCTCAA
>NZ_JBSTYM010000058.1:0-740 GCF_054052445.1 Aeromonas crassostreae
ACCACGGTGTGATTCATGACTGGGGTGAAGTCGTAACAAGGTAACCCTAGGGGAACCTGGGGTTGGATCACCTCCTTACCTTAAGATGTCGTGTTGTTGAGTGTTCACACAGATTGCCTTGATTCAAAGTAGTTAGAGCAAAGACCTGATGCGCAAGCGTCAGTGCTTGTTTGGCGAAAGCCAAACGAGAGAAGCCCGTTCGTTGGGTTGGGATGTGAATAACGATGCAAGTCGTTACCCAAGCCAGAGTTAGCGATAACAGCGAACAGCGCTAAAGGCAATATGCCGCTCGGCCTCGCCGGCTCGGCACGTCGCCTTTACGAAAATCATTGCGAAGTGTACTTCGCAAGACATGATTTTCGTCCCCTTCGTCTAGAGGCCTAGGACACCGCCCTTTCACGGCGGTAACAGGGGTTCGAATCCCCTAGGGGACGCCACTTCTCTTGCTTAAGAATACAGACATAAGCAGTCATGTTTATGTCTGTTTTCTTCGGAAAACATGCTCTTTAACAATCTGGAAAGCTGATTTAAAAAGTAGTTCTCAAACATTTGTTACAAGTGCTTTGGAAACTTCTTGGCGAAAACCAAAATTTATTTTGGTCACCTTCCTTCGGGAAGAAAGTTGTACAGCAACAAGCTGAGTCGTTCGACGACACTTCTTGGGGTTGTATGGTTAAGTGACTAAGCGTACATGGTGGATGCCTTGGCAGTCAGAGGCGATGAAGGACGTACTAACCTGC
>NZ_JBSTYM010000059.1:0-715 GCF_054052445.1 Aeromonas crassostreae
TGGCGAATGATGTCTCTGGTGCGGACACCCTGGCGGCGTTCGTGGGCTGGAGTGCGACGGGACACAACAACGACACCGCATTGACGGCCCTCAATACCTACGGCACCTTCATCCAGCATGGCGACGGGACCTGGAGCTATGCGCTGGATAACGGCAAGGCGGCGACCCAGGCCCTGACGGGGTCGTTCACTGAGAGCTACGACGTCTGGTACACCATGAAGGATGCGGATGGCGACGAGAGCATCGCCAAGCTGACCATCACCATTAAGGGAGCGGATGACAGCCAGAGCGTGACGGTGCAGGCGGCAGGGGGGGCAACCACCACCGTCTACGAGACCGCGCTGGCGGATGGCCGCAACGAGCTGGCCGACCCGGCGGTCAACAGCGACCCGCGCGAAGCGGTGAGCGGCACCTTCACGGTGAGTGCGACGGATGGCATCGCCAGCGTCAGCGTCCTGGGTCAGAGCTTCGTCCCGGGCGGCGTCTTGCCGCAGGGCATCGCGACCGGCTATGGGCTGCTGGACATCACCAGTTTCACCGTCAGTGCGGATGGCAAGAGCGCGGTGGTGGGGTACACCTACACCTTGTCGGACAACGTGGTCAACGCCACGCCGGCGAGCACCTTCTTCGATGACATTGGCAACAGTGTCACGGTGACCGGGGTGAGCGGCGTGAGCTCGGCGGCGGAGGACCTGCAGATACGCATCATGGATGA
>NZ_JBSTYM010000060.1:0-607 GCF_054052445.1 Aeromonas crassostreae
ACGCCTTCCGGCAGTTCGATGGTGCCAGTCACGTCGGTGGTACGGAAGTAGAACTGCGGACGGTAGCCTTTGAAGAACGGGGTGTGACGACCACCTTCTTCCTTGGACAGCACGTACACTTCGGATTCGAACTTGGTGTGCGGCTTGATGGTGCCCGGCTTGGCCAGTACCTGACCACGCTCTACTTCTTCACGCTTCACGCCACGCAGCAGTGCGCCAACGTTCTCACCGGCACGACCTTCGTCCAGCAGCTTGCGGAACATCTCAACACCGGTACAGGTGGTGGTCACTGTGTCTTTGATACCGACGATTTCTACTGTCTCGCCAACCTTGACGATACCGCGCTCAACACGACCGGTTACTACGGTACCACGGCCAGCGATGGAGAAGACGTCTTCGATGGGCATCAGGAACGGCAGATCGATCGCACGCTCCGGCTCCGGGATGTAGCTGTCCAGGTGGCCAGCCAGTTCCAGGATCTTCTCTTCCCATGCGGCGTCGCCTTCCAGCGCTTTCAGCGCGGAACCGCGAACTACCGGCAGGTCATCACCCGGGAAGTCATACTCGGACAGCAGTTCGCGAACTTCCATCTCGACCAGTTCCAGCA
>NZ_JBSTYM010000061.1:0-577 GCF_054052445.1 Aeromonas crassostreae
GTTAGTACGTCCTTCATCGCCTCTGACTGCCAAGGCATCCACCATGTACGCTTAGTCACTTAACCATACAACCCCAAGAAGTGTCGTCGAAACGGCATTCAAGTTGCTGTACAACAAGGACCAAATAAAATTTGGTTTTCGCCAAGAAGTTTCCAAAGCACTTGTAACAAATGTTTGAGAACTACTTTTTAAATCAGCTTTCCAGATTGTTAAAGAGCAAACTTCATAAAGAAGTCAAAGACATATACTGAACATTTGTCCAATTCATGGCTTTTGCTTCTCGCAAAATTCAGTACAAGTATGGTGGAGCTATGCGGGATCGAACCGCAGACCTCCTGCGTGCAAAGCAGGCGCTCTCCCAGCTGAGCTATAGCCCCGTAATCGAAGTGGTGGGTCTGAGTGGACTCGAACCACCGACCTCACCCTTATCAGGGGTGCGCTCTAACCACCTGAGCTACAGACCCACTTCGTGTACTGTCTCTAAACTTGAATCAAGGCAATCTGTGTGAACACTCAACAACACGACATCTTAAGGTAAGGAGGTGATCCAACCCCAGGTTCCCCTAGGGTTACCTTG
>NZ_JBSTYM010000062.1:0-477 GCF_054052445.1 Aeromonas crassostreae
CGGTCACGGTCAGCGCCTCGCCGTCGGCCGGACGGTCAAACTCGTAGCCCACCTTGCCAGCAAGGATATCGGCCTCGCTCAGTACCCGGTCAGGCTGGCCGCTCACCTTGAGGGTGTCACCAGCCTGGGCCTCGCCCGGCAGGGTCACTGCCACGTTCACGGGGCCGCTGATCTCGGTGCGGTCGATGGTGCCGTCGTTGTCGGCATCTTCGGTGATGACCACGGTCGGCGCCGCGGTGGCGGTGGTGTCGCCCATGGTGGCGCTGTCGCGGCCCGGTTGGGATGCGTTGCCTGCCGCATCCACCAGGGTGGCGGTCACGGTCAGCGCCTCACCATCGGCCGGACGGTCAAACTCGTAGCCCACCTTGCCGGCGCTGATGTCGGCCTCGCTCAACAGGCGGTCGGCCTGGCCGCTCACCTTGAGGGTGTCACCGGCCTGGGCCTCGCCCGGCAGGGTCACTGCCACGTTCACGGGGC
>NZ_JBSTYM010000063.1:0-448 GCF_054052445.1 Aeromonas crassostreae
GGGATGACAACGGCATCTCCATCGACGGTCACGTGGAAGGCTGGTTCACCGACGACACCGTCAAGCGTTTCGAAGCTTACGGCTGGCACGTCATCGCCGCCGTCGACGGCCACAGCCCGGAAGCCATCAACGCCGCCATCGAAGCCGCCAAGGCGCAGACCACCAAGCCGACCCTGATTTGCTGCCGCACCATCATCGGTTACGGTTCACCGAACAAGTCCGGTTCTCACGACTGCCACGGCGCGCCGCTGGGCAACGACGAGATTGCCGCCGCCCGCGCCTTCCTGAAGTGGGACCACGCGCCCTTCGTCATCCCGTCCGACATCGCCGCCGAGTGGAACGGTCAGGAGAAGGGCACCAAGCTCGAATCCGACTGGGCTGCCAAGTTCGCCGCCTATGAAGCCGCTCACCCGGCCCTGGCTGCCGAATTCAAGCGCCGCACCACTGG
>NZ_JBSTYM010000064.1:0-444 GCF_054052445.1 Aeromonas crassostreae
CGGCAGGCAACGCATCCCAACCGGGCCGCGACAGCGCCACCATGGGCGACACCACCGCCACCGCGGCGCCGACCGTGGTCATCACCGAAGACGTGAACAACGACGGCACCATCGACCGCAGCGAAATAGCGGGCCCCGTGAACGTGTCAGTGACCCTGCCGGGCGAGGCCCAGGCGGGGGATACCCTCAAGGTGAGCGGCCAGGCCGACCGGGTGCTGAGCGACGCCGACATCCTTGCCGGCAAGGTGGGCTACGAGTTTGACCGTCCGGCCGATGGCGCGGCGCTGACCGTGACGGCGACCATCGTCGACGAGGCAGGCAACGTCTCGCCGGAAGGCCGCGACAGCGCGGTGATGGGCGACACCACCGCCACCGCGGCGCCGACCGTGGTCATCACCGAAGATGCCGACAACGACGGCACCATCGACCGCAGCGAGATCAGCG
>NZ_JBSTYM010000065.1:0-431 GCF_054052445.1 Aeromonas crassostreae
GCCGTGAAAGGGCGGTGTCCTAGGCCTCTAGACGAAGGGGACAAAACGTCCGCTTTCGATACTTCGTATCGAAGACGTTTTGTAAAGGCGATGCTGAGCCTGCGAAGCGAGCGGCATTATTTGCCGACACAAGCAGACCAACTGCCTTTAGCGCTGTTCGTTGTTATTGCTAACTCTGAGTCGGGTAACGACTTGCGTCATTATTCACATCCCAACCCAACGAACGGGCTTCTCTCGTTTGGCTTTCACCAAACAAGCACTGACGCGACATCACTGGCGCATCAGGTCTTTGCTCTAACTACTTTGAATCAAGGCAATCTGTGTGAACACTCAACAACTTCGACATCTTAAGGTAAGGAGGTGATCCAACCCCAGGTTCCCCTAGGGTTACCTTGTTACGACTTCACCCCAGTCATGAATCACACCGTGGT
>NZ_JBSTYM010000066.1:0-399 GCF_054052445.1 Aeromonas crassostreae
ACTCCATGAACATCAGGAAGGTGGCGCCGTAGGGGATGAAACCACCGTGCAGGGCGATGCCGTTCATGATGGCGGACATGCCGAACTCGCGTACACCGTAGTGGATGTAGTTGCCGGAGGCGTCGTCGTTGGTCAGGGACTTGGAGCCGGACCACATGGTCAGGTTGGACGGCGCGAGATCCGCGGAGCCGCCCATGAATTCCGGCAGCAGCTTGCCGAAGGCTTCCAGGGCGTTCTGGGAGGCTTTACGGGTCGCGATCTTGGCCGGGTTGGCCTGCAGGGTTTCGATGATCTTGGCAGATTCGGCAGCCCAGTTGGCCGGCAGCTCGCCAGTGGTGCGGCGCTTGAATTCGGCAGCCAGGGCCGGGTGAGCGGCTTCATAGGCGGCGAACTTGGCAG
>NZ_JBSTYM010000067.1:0-377 GCF_054052445.1 Aeromonas crassostreae
TCATCTTTTTGTCATTCTTCCCTTGCCAGCGGGCGCGCCATCCCTATAATGCGCCCCTACCAGCACGGCGGAACACGCCGCACTGATGAGCTAGCCTCTTGATGAGGTGGGCGCCGAAAGAAAAGCGAAAACAACCGCTTGACTTTCGAAGTGAGGAGCGTAAGATGCGCCTCCTCAACGCGACAAGCGTGACGCTCTTTAACAATTTGAATCAAGCAATCTGTGTGGGCACTCACAGCATCGAACATCAAACATCAAACAATTTTGTTGATTTTCAATGTCTGGCGAAGTGACCAAGACGATTTCTTAGCAATAAGAAGTCGAACAGTTTATTTCAGCAATTCATTGAGCCGCTGAAGTTCATTGCCTCGGTAATG
>NZ_JBSTYM010000068.1:0-372 GCF_054052445.1 Aeromonas crassostreae
GGTCGATGGTGCCGTCGTTGTCGCTGTCTTCGGTGATGACCACGGTCGGCGCCGCGGTGGCGGTGGTGTCGCCCATCACCGCGCTGTCGCTGCCTTCCGGCGAGACATTGCCTGCCGCGTCGACGATAGTGGCGGTCACGGTCAGCGCCGCGCCGTCGGCCGGACGGTCAAACTCGTAGCCCACCTTGCCAGCAAGGATATCGGCCTCGCTCAACACCCGCTCGGCCTGGCCGCTCACCTTGAGGGTGTCACCAGCCTTGGCCTCGCCCGGCAGGGTCACTGCCACGTTTACCTTGCCGCTGATCTCGGTGCGGTCGATGGTGCCGTCGTTGTCGGTGTCTTCGGTGATGACCACGGTCGGCGCCGCGGTGG
>NZ_JBSTYM010000069.1:0-369 GCF_054052445.1 Aeromonas crassostreae
CGGTGGAAGAGCAGTTCACCTACACCTTGAAGGATGGGGATGGTGACACCTCGACCACCACCATCACGGTGAGTGTGCAGGGGGACAATCAAGTGCCCACCATCACGTTCCCCGGGGTGGGTGAAGAGGGCGCCTTCGTCTATGAATCCGATCTGGATGAAGGGAGTTCCCCGAGTGGTGATCGCGAGAGCATCAGTGGCACCATCACGGTGACGTTGAATGGGGAGGCGGGGAGCGTCACCATCGGCGACAAGACCTTCACGCTGGATAGCGATGGCAACGCCACGCTACCGGAGGGGGGGGTGAGCATCGACACCGAGCGGGGGACGCTGCAGATCACCGGGATCCAGGGTGGCGACATCAACTATA
>NZ_JBSTYM010000070.1:0-366 GCF_054052445.1 Aeromonas crassostreae
GGGCCATCATCGGCATGGCCATCTTCCGCAACGTCCCCATGACCCAACTGGTCAATCAGCTCGATATCCTGCTGCCCGGCGACCGCCCCTTTGTCGCCCCCAGCGCCTTCCTGCAAGCCCGCCAAAAGCTCGGCGACAAGAGCATTGCGCGTCTGTTCCACGAGACCGCCACCCGCTGGCATCAACAGGCCAATCACCCCGGCTGGGCCGGATTACAACTGCTCGCCGTCGATGGCGTGATGTGGCGCACGCCCGATACCCCGGACAATGCCGCTGCCTTTGCCAAGCCCGGCACCCAGCATGGCGAGACCGCCTATCCCCAGGTGCGCATGCTCTGTCAGATGGAGCTGACCAGCCATCTGCTGG
>NZ_JBSTYM010000071.1:0-360 GCF_054052445.1 Aeromonas crassostreae
AGTAGTCGGCGATGCCGGCTTCGATGGCGACACGTTTGGTGACGGAAGACGGCAGGACGGACTCCTTGTACTCGGCGGACTGGGCGTCGAACACGTCGGTACAGGGCAGAGAGACCACGCGCACGGCACGGCCCTTGGCGGTCAGCTGCTCATAGGCGGCCACGGCCAGCTCCACTTCGGAACCGGTGGCGATCAGGATCAGCTCCGGGGTACCGGCGCAATCCTTCAGCACGTAACCACCCTTGGCGGTGTCGGCCAGCTGCTGGGCGGTGCGGTCCATCTGGGCCAGGTTCTGACGGGAGAAGATCAGGGAGGTCGGGCCGTCGGTACGCTCGATGGCGTGTTTCCAGGCGATGGCGG
>NZ_JBSTYM010000072.1:0-336 GCF_054052445.1 Aeromonas crassostreae
TGGATCACCTCCTTACCTTAAGATGTCGTGTTGTTGAGTGTTCACACAGATTGCCTTGATTCAAAGTAGTTAGAGCAAAGACCTGATGCGCCAGAGATGACGCGTCAGTGCTTGTTTGGCTAACGCCAAACGAGAGAAGTTTGTTCGTTGGATTGGGGGTGAATGATGACGCAAGTCGTTACCCAATTCGCAGTTAGCAATAACAACGAACAGCGCTAAAGGCCGCTAGCCTCGCAGGCTCGGCGTCGCCTTTACAAAACGTCTTCGATACGAAGTATCGAAAGCGGACGTTTTGTCCCCTTCGTCTAGAGGCCTAGGACACCGCCCTTTCACGGC
>NZ_JBSTYM010000073.1:0-334 GCF_054052445.1 Aeromonas crassostreae
TGGCGGAAGTTTTTCAGATCCTCGATGGAGAGGTCATAACCGGAGAGATGCAGCAGGGAGTACAGCAGCATGGAGCCGTGGCCGTTGGAGAGGATGAAACGGTCGCGGTCGGCCCATTTGGGGTTGTTCGGGTTGTGCTTGAGGTGGCTGCGCCACAGCACTTCAGCGATATCCGCCATTCCCATGGGGGCGCCCGGGTGACCGGAGTTGGCTTTTTGCACGGCATCCATACTCAATGCACGGATAGCATTGGCAAGCTCTTTACGAGAAGGCATCTGTATCTCCTGATATTGCTTCATTTGATGGCCAAGTTTTTAGGCGCGTTATTGTCCCA
>NZ_JBSTYM010000074.1:0-315 GCF_054052445.1 Aeromonas crassostreae
GGCCGCTGATCTCGCTGCGGTCGATGGTGCCGTCGTTGTCGGCATCTTCGGTGATGACCACGACCGGCGCCGCGGTGGCAGTGGTGTCGCCCATGGTGGCGCTGTCGCTACCTTCCGGCGAGACGTTGCCCGCCGCATCCACGATAGTGGCGGTCACGGTCAGCGCCTCGCCGTCGGCCGGACGGTCAAACTCGTAGCCCACCTTGCCAGCAAGGATGTCGGCATCGCTCAACAGGCGATCGGCCTGGCCGCTCACCTTGAGGGTGTCACCGGCCTGGGCCTCGCCCGGCAGAGTCACCGCCACGTTCACGGGGC
>NZ_JBSTYM010000075.1:0-315 GCF_054052445.1 Aeromonas crassostreae
TCTGACAGAGCATGCGCACCTGGGGATAGGCGGTCTCGCCATGCTGGGTGCCGGGCTTGGCAAAGGCGGCGGCATTGTCCGGGGTATCGGGTGTGCGCCACATCACGCCATCGACGGCGAGCAGTTGCAGCCCGGCCCAGCCGGGGTGGTTGGCCTGTTGATGCCAGCGGGTGGCAGTGTCGTGGAACAGACGCGCAATGCTCTTGTCGCCGAGCTTTTGGCGGGCTTGCAGGAAGGCGCTGGGGGCGACGAAGGGGCGGTCGCCGGGCAGCAGGATATCGAGTTGATTGACCAGCTGGGTCATGGGGACGTTGC
>NZ_JBSTYM010000076.1:0-310 GCF_054052445.1 Aeromonas crassostreae
ACTTTCCCGCTGCCGCTCGACTTGCATGTGTTAGGCCTGCCGCCAGCGTTCAATCTGAGCCATGATCAAACTCTTCAATTTAAGTTTGGTTTGCGTTCATTCGTTACCGGAGTAGCGAACTTCAGCGGCTCAATGAATTGCTGAAATAAACTGTGACAACCGAAGTTGTCTTGGTCACTTCACCAGACATTGAAAATCAAAAATTGTTTTTGATGTTCGATGCTGTGAGTGCCCACACAGATTGCTTGATTCAAATTGTTAAAGAGCGTCACGCTTATCGCGTTGAGGAGGCGCATCTTACGCTCCTCAC
>NZ_JBSTYM010000077.1:0-288 GCF_054052445.1 Aeromonas crassostreae
GCAACGTCCCCATGACCCAGTTGGTCAATCAGCTCGATATCCTGCTGCCCGGCGACCGCCCCTTCGTCGCCCCCAGCGCCTTCCTGCAAGCCCGCCAAAAGCTCGGGGACAAGAGCATTGCGCGTCTGTTCCACGAGACCGCCACCCGCTGGCATCAACAGGCCAACCACCCCGGCTGGGCCGGACTGCAACTGCTCGCCGTCGATGGCGTGATGTGGCGCACGCCCGATACTCCGGACAATGCCGCCGCCTTTGCCAAGCCCGGCACCCAGCATGGCGAGACCGCCT
>NZ_JBSTYM010000078.1:0-281 GCF_054052445.1 Aeromonas crassostreae
GGCAGTGGTGTCGCCCATCACCGCGCTGTCGCTGCCTTCCGGCGAGACGTTGCCTGCCGCGTCGACGATGGTCGCCGTCACGGTCAGCGCCTCGCCATCGGCCGGACGGGCAAACTCGTAGCCCACCTTGCCGGCAAGGATATCGGCCTCGCTCAGCACCCGGTCAGGCTGGCCGCTCACCTTGAGGGTATCACCGGCCTGGGCCTCGCCCGGCAGGGTCACTGCCACGTTCACGGGGCCGCTGATCTCGCTGCGGTCGATGGTGCCGTCGTCGTTCTTGT
>NZ_JBSTYM010000079.1:0-278 GCF_054052445.1 Aeromonas crassostreae
GAGAAGCCCGTTCGTTGGGTTGGGATGTGAATAACGATGCAAGTCGTTACCCAAGCCAGAGTTAGCGATAACAGCGAACAGCGCTAAAGGCCGTTGGTCTGCAGGTGTCGGCAAATAATGCCGCTCGCTTCGCAGGCTCAGCATCGCCTTTACAAAATCGCCATCACGCTTGCGTGATGAGCAGCGATTTTGTCCCCTTCGTCTAGAGGCCTAGGACACCGCCCTTTCACGGCGGTAACAGGGGTTCGAATCCCCTAGGGGACGCCACTTCTCTTCTT
>NZ_JBSTYM010000080.1:0-259 GCF_054052445.1 Aeromonas crassostreae
GGTTTTCGCCAAGAAGTTTCCAAAGCACTTGTAACAAATGTTTGAGAACTACTTTTTAAATCAGCTTTCCAGATTGTTAAAGAGCATGTTTGCAACAGCACGAGGCTGAAGAAAACAGAGTTAAGAATCAGTTCTTAACTCTGCATTCTCGTATCTAGCAAAAAAGACAAGAAGAGAAGTGGCGTCCCCTAGGGGATTCGAACCCCTGTTACCGCCGTGAAAGGGCGGTGTCCTAGGCCTCTAGACGAAGGGGACAAAA
>NZ_JBSTYM010000081.1:0-252 GCF_054052445.1 Aeromonas crassostreae
TCTCCAACGGCCACGGCTCCATGCTGCTGTACTCCCTGCTGCATCTCTCCGGTTATGACCTCTCCATCGAGGATCTGAAAAACTTCCGCCAGCTGCACTCTCGCACCCCGGGTCACCCGGAGTACGGCTATGCCCCGGGCGTCGAAACCACCACGGGTCCGCTGGGTCAGGGCATCACCAACGCCGTGGGCATGGCGATCGCCGAGAAGGCCATGGCCGAGCAGTTCAACCAGCCGGGCTTTGATGTCGTCG
>NZ_JBSTYM010000082.1:0-249 GCF_054052445.1 Aeromonas crassostreae
CGATGGTGCCATCGTTGTCGCTGTCTTCGGTGATGACCACGGTCGGGGCCGCGGTGGCAGTGGTGTCGCCCATCACCGCGCTGTCGCTGCCCGGCTGGGATTCGTTGCCCGCCGCATCCATGATAGTGGCGGTCACGGTCAGCGCCGCGCCATCGGCTGGACGGTCAAACTCGTAGCCCACCTTGCCGGCGCTGATGTCGGCCTCGCTCAACAGGCGGTCGGCCTGGCCGCTCACCTTGAGGGTGTCAC
>NZ_JBSTYM010000083.1:0-249 GCF_054052445.1 Aeromonas crassostreae
CGCTGTCTTCGGTGATGACCACGGTCGGCGCCGCGGTGGCGGTGGTGTCGCCCATGATGGCGCTGTCGCTGCCTTCCGGCGAGACGTTGCCCGCCGCGTCCACCAGGGTGGCGGTTACGGTCAGCGCCGCACCATCGGCCGGACGGTCAAACTCGTAACCCACCTTGCCAGCAAGGATATCGGCATCGCTCAACAGGCGGTCGGCCTGGCCGCTCACCTTGAGGGTGTCACCGGCCTGGGCCTCGCCCG
>NZ_JBSTYM010000084.1:0-241 GCF_054052445.1 Aeromonas crassostreae
TGTAAGCGCGGCGACGTGTTGAGCTAACCCATACTAATTACCCGTGAGGCTTAACCATACAACACCCAAGAAGTGTTCTGGGCCTTGTAGCAAGTGAACGAACTACTCAAATTCAGTGATAGTGATGAAGCAAACTAGCTAAGTCGTTACTCACGTCAGCTTTCCGGATGAAGTTTTTTGCCTGGCGGCCATAGCGCCGTGGAACCACCTGATCCCATGCCGAACTCAGAAGTGAAACGCG
>NZ_JBSTYM010000085.1:0-233 GCF_054052445.1 Aeromonas crassostreae
GGCAGTGGTGTCGCCCATCACCGCGCTGTCGCTGCCTTCCGGCGAGACGTTGCCTGCCGCGTCGACGATGGTCGCCGTCACGGTCAGCGCCGCGCCATCGGCCGGACGGGCAAACTCGTAGCCCACCTTGCCGGCGCTGATGTCGGCCTCGCTCAACAGGCGGTCGGCCTGGCCGCTCACCTTGAGGGTGTCACCAGCCTGGGCCTCGCCCGGCAGGGTCACCGCCACGTTTA
>NZ_JBSTYM010000086.1:0-230 GCF_054052445.1 Aeromonas crassostreae
CACTTCTGAGTTCGGCATGGGATCAGGTGGTTCCACGGCGCTATGGCCGCCAGGCAAAAAACTTCATCCGGAAAGCTGACGTGAATAACGATTTGCCTGTTGGCTTCGCTATCAGTGAATTTGAGTAGTTCGTTCATTCGCTACAAGGCCCAGAACACTTCTTGGGTGTTGTATGGTTAAGCCTCACGGGTAATTAGTATGGGTTAGCTCAACACGTCGCCGCGCTTACA
>NZ_JBSTYM010000087.1:0-228 GCF_054052445.1 Aeromonas crassostreae
TGCGCCACATCACGCCATCGACGGCGAGCAGTTGCAGTCCAGCCCAGCCGGGGTGGTTGGCCTGTTGATGCCAGCGGGTGGCAGTCTCGTGAAACAGCCGCTCAATGCTCTTGTGGCCAAGCTTTTGGCGAGCTTGTAGGAAGGCGCTGGGGGCGACGAAGGGGCGGTCGCCGGGCAGCAGGATATCGAGCTGATTGACCAGTTGGGTCATGGGGACGTTGCGGAAGA
>NZ_JBSTYM010000088.1:0-226 GCF_054052445.1 Aeromonas crassostreae
CCGGACGGTCAAACTCGTAGCCCACCTTGCCAGCAAGGATATCGGCCTCGCTCAGTACCCGGTCAGGCTGGCCGCTCACCTTGAGGGTGTCCCCCGCCTGGGCCTCGCCCGGCAGGGTCACTGCCACGTTCACGGGGCCGCTGATCTCGCTGCGGTCGATGGTGCCGTCGTTGTCGGCATCTTCGGTGATGACCACGGTCGGCGCCGCGGTGGCGGTGGTGTCGCC
>NZ_JBSTYM010000089.1:0-223 GCF_054052445.1 Aeromonas crassostreae
ACCAGGGTGGCGGTCACGGTCAGCGCCGCGCCATCGGCCGGGCGGTCAAACTCGTAGCCCACCTTGCCAGCAAGGATATCGGCCTCGCTCAGTACCCGGTCAGGCTGGCCGCTCACCTTGAGGGTGTCACCGGCCTGGGCCTCGCCCGGCAGGGTCACTGCCACGTTCACGGGGCCGCTGATCTCGGTGCGGTCGATGGTGCCGTCGTTGTCGGCATCTTCGG
>NZ_JBSTYM010000090.1:0-223 GCF_054052445.1 Aeromonas crassostreae
TCTGACAGAGCATGCGCACCTGGGGATAGGCGGTCTCGCCATGCTGGGTGCCGGGCTTGGCAAAGGCGGCGGCATTGTCCGAGGTATCGGGCGTGCGCCACATCACGCCATCGACGGCAAGCAGTTGCAGCTCGGCCCAACCGGGGTGATTGGCCTGCTGGTGCCAACCTGTGGCAGTCTCGTGAAACAGCCGCGCAATGCTCTTGTGGCCAAGCTTTTGGCG
>NZ_JBSTYM010000091.1:0-221 GCF_054052445.1 Aeromonas crassostreae
GGCGACACCACTGCCACCGCGGCGCCGACCGTGGTCATCACCGAAGACAGCGACAACGACGGCACCATCGACCGCAGCGAGATCAGCGGCCAGGTAAACGTGGCGGTGACCCTGCCGGGCGAGGCCCAGGCCGGTGACACCCTCAAGGTGAGCGGCCAGGCCGACCGCCTGTTGAGCGATGCCGATATCCTTGCTGGCAAGGTGGGCTACGAGTTTGACCG
>NZ_JBSTYM010000092.1:0-219 GCF_054052445.1 Aeromonas crassostreae
GTGTTGAGCTAACCCATACTAATTACCCGTGAGGCTTAACCATACAACACCCAAGAAGTGTTTCTGGCCTTGTAGCAAGTGAACGAACTACTCAAATTCAGTGATAGTGACGAAGCAAACAGGCTAAGTCGTTATTCACGTCAGCTTTCCGGATGAAGTTTTTTGCCTGGCGGCCATAGCGCCGTGGAACCACCTGATCCCATGCCGAACTCAGAAGTG
>NZ_JBSTYM010000093.1:0-218 GCF_054052445.1 Aeromonas crassostreae
AGCGGGGCACAGACGCATGCGGAGGGTGAGGGTAATAACACGCTGACAGAGTCGATCACCATCACGGTGGCGGATCAGACTGGCGACTCGGTGTCGGGAGACTTGGTGATCACCATAGTGGACGATATGCCGACGGCGATGGCCGATACGATAGCCCTACAGGAAATCGATGGGCAGGGTCGCGGCAATGTGCTGGACAACGACAGCTTTGGTGCCGA
>NZ_JBSTYM010000094.1:0-213 GCF_054052445.1 Aeromonas crassostreae
TACTCTCGCATGGCGAATGCCACACTACCATCGGCGCTACCGCGTTTCACTTCTGAGTTCGGCATGGGATCAGGTGGTTCCACGGCGCTATTGCCGTCAGGCAAAAGCTGTATTACTTAATAATGGTGCTGATACCCAGAGTCGAACTGGGGACCTCATCCTTACCAAGGATGCGCTCTACCAACTGAGCCATATCAGCACACTAACCGGTAA
>NZ_JBSTYM010000095.1:0-212 GCF_054052445.1 Aeromonas crassostreae
TTAACAATCTGGAAAGCTGATTTAAAAAGTAGTTCTCAAACATTTGTTACAAGTGCTTTGGAAACTTCTTGGCGAAAACCAAATTTTATTTTGGTCACCTTCCTTCGGGAAGAAAGTTGTGCAGCAACAAGCTGAGTCGTTCAACGACACTTCTTGGGGTTGTATGGTTAAGTGACTAAGCGTACATGGTGGATGCCTTGGCAGTCAGAGGC
>NZ_JBSTYM010000096.1:0-210 GCF_054052445.1 Aeromonas crassostreae
CAGCCCCCGGGAAGCGCATCGGGTCGACCATCGAGGTCAGCACTTGGCGCTCCTTGCCGTTGATAGTGCGCGTCAGCAAGCGGGCTTCTATCGTCTCTGGCAACTGCGGCCACTTCTTTCTCGCCTGCGGACTGGTCTTGAGCTGCACCAGCGCATCCTGGCGCCCCAGCTTGCGTACCACCTCGTATTGGGTGCCCTTCTTGAGCGGCA
>NZ_JBSTYM010000097.1:0-209 GCF_054052445.1 Aeromonas crassostreae
AAGATGCGCCTCCTCAACGCGATAAGCGTGACGCTCTTTAACAATTTGAATCAAGCAATCTGTGTGGGCACTCACAGCATCGAACATCAAACAATTTTGTTGATTTTCAATGTTTGGTGAAGTGACCAAGACGATTTCTTAGCAATAAGAAGTCGAACAGTTTATTTCAGCAATTCATTGAGCCGCTGAAGTTCATTGCCTCGGTAATG
>NZ_JBSTYM010000098.1:0-202 GCF_054052445.1 Aeromonas crassostreae
CATCAAAAACAATTTTTGATTTTCAATGTCTGGTGAAGTGACCAAGACAACTTCGGTTGTCACAGTTTATTTCAGCAATTCATTGAGCCGCCGAGTTACTCCGGTAACGACGCAACCAAACTTAAATTGAAGAGTTTGATCATGGCTCAGATTGAACGCTGGCGGCAGGCCTAACACATGCAAGTCGAGCGGCAGCGGGAAA
>NZ_JBSTYM010000099.1:0-201 GCF_054052445.1 Aeromonas crassostreae
CGGAAGAGCGTGAGCGTGGCATCACCATCAACACCTCCCACGTAGAATACGACACCCCGAGCCGCCACTACGCGCACGTAGATTGCCCGGGTCACGCCGACTACGTTAAAAACATGATCACCGGTGCTGCCCAGATGGACGGCGCAATCCTGGTAGTAGCCGCGACTGACGGCCCGATGCCGCAGACCCGTGAGCACATCC
>NZ_JBSTYM010000100.1:0-201 GCF_054052445.1 Aeromonas crassostreae
CCACGTTCACGGGGCCGCTGATCTCGCTGCGGTCGATGGTGCCGTCGTCGTTCTTGTCTTCGGTGATGACCACGGTCGGCGCCGCGGTGGCAGTGGTGTCGCCCATGGTGGCGCTGTCGCTACCTTCCGGCGAGACATTGCCCGCCGCGTCCACCAGGGTGGCGGTCACGGTCAGCGCCTCGCCGTCGGCCGGACGGTCAA